>NZ_JBEYUI010000003.1:0-457335 GCF_040643455.1 Micromonospora sp. NPDC047134 | reverse complement strand
CCGGCCGGCGGGCCGGCCCCGCGGGGTCCGGGGCGCGGGGGGGGGTGGGCGCGCGCGCGGGGGGGGGGGCGGGCCCCCCCCCCCCCCCCCACCGGCCCGGCCCCGGGAACCCGACCAGGCGAAACGGAGGCGGCCGTCCCGACGGTCGACGCGACCGGCTCCCCGGGGCTGGACGACGGCAGTTACGAGGTGCTGCGCAGGCGGCTGGCCGCCCAGGCCGCCGAGTTGGCCCAGCGGGCCGAAGCGCTCAACGCCCGACGGTTGGAGGTCTTCGGCAGCACCGAACTGCGGCTGCTGAGCACCGAGCGGATCCGTACCGAGCACAACTGCGTGCCCCGGGACATCGTCTCCGTCGGCGGGTTGATGCTGTTCGGCTACAACGTCTTCATCGGCCTGAAGCCGGAGACGAGCGTCGACGACGTCTTCTCCCTGCACCGGTTCGTCCGGGAGTCGGCTGGTGAGACGGATGCCTTCCGGTTCGACGAGGCCGGTCACGACGAACTGCCCGGCCTGCTGCGCCACCCACAGTTCGTCCGCGACTTCTCCGAGCTGTACCGCTACTACCGGCAGGCCCGGCTGCTGCAACTGCGCCGGGTGGACGGCCGACTGCTGGCGGTGTTCCAGATCGGGCCGCGCACCGAGGACATCCGGGTGCTGCGCTGGCAGGTCGGGGTCGACGGGGTGCCGGAGTACCTGGACAGCCGGGGCGAGCGGGACCACGTCTTCCCGCCCAGCCACGACTTCGAGTGGATCGAGACCACCCGCGAGGACCACGTCCTCGGCCGGCACCCGCACATCTCCATCGACGGTGAGGTCTTCGTCGAGACGGTGGGTGGCACCCTGACCGTCAAGGTGGAGAACAACACCGAGGTCGGCGAGGGCATCTACAGCGAGCCGGTGGACGAGCCGTTGCAGAGCCTGGCCGACGCCGACGTGCACTGGGCGCGGGTCGGCACGCTGATCCTGATGCGGCTGCGGCCGTACAAGGAGACCCAGTGGCGGCACCTGGTCTTCAACACCATCAGCCGTGAGGTCATCCGGCTGGACGGCATCGGGGTGGCCTGCCAACGGCTGCCCGAGGACCACGGCATCATCTTCCCCGGCGGCTACCACCTGGCCACCGGGGTCACCCGCACCTTCGATACCGAGGTCACCGGCCTGGAGTTCGAGCGGGTGGTGCGCTCGCCGAACGGCGAGGACGTGCTCTACGTCTTCCACGCCCGCGACGACGGGCGCTCGCTGCTGTTGCCCTACAACGCGATCCGCAAGGAGGTCGCCGCACCGATCCCGTGTCACGGGTTCTCGCTGTTCGACGACGGCACCCTGGTGGTGTTCCGGGCGGTCTCCGAGGAGCCGACCCGGGTCCACCCGATGCAGATCTGGCAGACGCCGTACGTCTCGGACGCGTACGCCGCCGCGCAGCCGGCCGGCACCGGGCCCCTGGAGCGGATCGGCAACGCGGACCTGGTCCGGGGCATCTCCGACTCGCTGTCGGCGGCCCGGATGGTCGAGGGCACCGCCACGGCCGAGGTGTACGAGGCGCTGATCGCCGCCTGTGGCCGGATCAGCGACCACTACCACTGGCTGGGCGAGTCCGAACTCGGCGACCTGGCCACCCCGTTGGTCGGACTGCGGCGGACCGCCACCGCCGTGCTGGAGGAGCACGAGAAGGTTCGTACCCTCACCGAGCAGGCCCGAGTCGAGGTGGAGGCCAGCGCCGAGCAGATCGCCTCGTTGGCCCGCCGGGCCCGGGGCGAGGCGCCGCTGACCGCGGACGACTGGGTGGCCCAACTGGGTGGCCTGCGGCGGGCCCGGGGACACCTGGAGACCCTGCGCGAGCTGCGGTACGTCGATCATGCCCGGATCGACGAGCTGGCCGGGCGGCTGGACGAGGAACTGGCAGTGGCCGGCCGCCGGGCGGTGGAGTTCCTCCGCCGGGACGAGGCGTTCACCGGCTACCAGCAGGAGGTGGACCGGCTGGCCGCCCGGTCCGCCGAGATCGGCACGGTGGCCGAGGCCGGGACGGTCAGCGAGGAGTTGGCCGCCCGCACCGAAGGGCTCCAGACCATCACCGATGTGGTGGGTGGGCTGGACATCGCCGACGCGACCGTCCGTACCGCCATTCTGGGTCGGGTCGGCGAGGTGCTGGGGGCGGTCAACCGGGCCCGGGCGGTGCTCGACAAGCACCGTCGTGAGCTGGCCGCCGTGGAGGGGCGGGCCGGGTTCGCGGCCGAGTTCGCGCTGCTGGGGCAGGCGGTGGCCGGTGCGCTGGCGGCGGCCGACACGGCCGAACGCTGCGACGAGCAACTGGGTCGGCTGCTGCTGCGGGTGGAGGAGCTGGAGTCGCGGTTCGGGGAGTTCGACGACTTCCTGGCCGAACTGGCCACCCGGCGTACCGACATCTACGAGGCCTTCTCCAGCCGCAAGCAGGCCCTGCTGGACGAGCGGTCCCGCCGCGCCGACCGGCTGGTCGCCTCCGCCGAGCGGATCATGGTCAGTGTGCACCGGCGGGCCGGCACCCTGGGCTCACTGGACGAGATCAACACCTACTTCGCGGCCGATCCGATGGTCGGCAAGCTGCGTGCGGTGGTCGAGGAGTTGCGTACCCTCGGCGACGCGGTGCGGGCCGAGGAACTGGACGGCCGGGTCCGGGCCGCCCGCCAGGAGGCCGGGCGCGGCCTGCGCGACCGGCTGGACCTGTACGCCGACGGTGGCGAGACCATCCGGCTGGGTCGGCACCGGTTCGCAGTGAACACCCAGCCCATCGATGTGGCCGTGGTGCCACACGAGGGCCGGATGGCGGTCGCGGTGACCGGCACGGACTACCGGGCCCCGGTGCGCGACGAGGAGTTCCAGCAGACCCAGCGGTTCTGGGACCAGCTCCTGGTTTCCGAGTCGCCGCAGGTGTACCGGGCGGAACACCTGGCCGCCACCATCCTGTCCGCCGCCGAGGCCGGCCGCGACGGGCTGACCCTGGACGCCCTGCACACCGCGGCGGTCGACGGCGATGACCTGCGGGACCTGGTCCAGCGGATCGCCGAGACCCGCTACGACGAGGGGTACGAGCGCGGTGTGCACGACCACGACGCCGCCGAGATCCTGCGGGTGCTGCTGCGCCTGCACGCCGGGGCGGAACTGCTGCGCTACCGACCCGCCGACCGCGCCGCCGCCTGCCTGTTCTGGCGGTACGGCACCGAGGAGTCGACCCGGACGGCCTGGACGGCACGGGCCGCCTCGCTGGCCCGGGCCCGCAAGCGGTTCGGTCGACCCGACGGCGAGGACGCCGCCGACGGGCTCTGCGCCGAGCTGGCCACCGCGATCGAGGGGTTCCTGCGGGAGACCGGGCTGCCCGTACCGGAGGGCGGGACCAACCTGGCCGGGGAGTACCTGTTCGAGGAGCTGTCCGTACCCCCGGTGCGGTTCGTCACCGGCAGCGGGGCCCTGACCATGCTGGAGCGGTTCCGGCGGGCCCTGGGGGGTACCCAGTCACGCTCCTCCCGGGAGTTCGACGAGGACCTGCGGGCCCTCGGCGGTGACCTGGCCGGTCGCCACCAGTTGGTGCAGGCCTGGCTGACCGCCTTCCTCGCCACCGACGACGGCGACCTGTCCGGGTACGACCTGCCGGAGGCGGTCGCCGTCGAGCTGTGCGGCACCGAGCTGCCCCGGGAGAACAGCACCGCCGCCATGACGGAGACCGTCGGCGGACTGCTCGGGGCCCACCCCCGGATCGAGGGTTCCACCCTGGCGGTACGCCTGGACGAGATGCTGGCCCGCACCCGGGCCTTCCGCACCGACCTGATCCCGGCGTACCGGGACTACCAGCGGCGACGCAACGCCCTGGTGGACGCCGAGCGGGACCGGCTGCGGCTGGAGGAGTACCGGCCGAAGGTGATGAACGCCTTCGTCCGCAACCGGCTGCTCGACGAGGTGTACCTGCCGCTGATCGGTGACAACCTGGCCCGGCAGCTCGGCGCCACCGGCGACGGCAAGCGGGTCGACCAGTCCGGCCTGCTGCTGCTGATCTCCCCGCCCGGCTACGGCAAGACCACCCTGATGGAGTACGTGGCCAGCCGCCTCGGCCTGGTCTTCGTCAAGGTCAACGGGCCGGCCCTGGGTACGAAGGTCACCTCCCTGGACCCGGCGGAGGCCCCGGACGCCACCGCCCGCCAGGAGGTGGAGAAGATCTCCTTCGCCCTGGAGTTGGGCAACAACGTCCTGCTCTACCTGGACGACATCCAGCACACCAACCCGGAGCTGCTGCAGAAGTTCATCTCCCTGTGCGACGGGCAGCGCCGGATGGAGGGGGTCTGGGACGGCCGGACCCGCACCTACGACCTGCGCGGCAAGCGGTTCGCGGTGTGCATGGCCGGTAACCCGTACACCGAATCGGGCAAGCGGTTCCGGATCCCGGACATGCTCGCCAACCGGGCCGACGTGTGGAACCTCGGCGATGTGCTTTCCGGCCGGGAGGAGGTCTTCGCGCTCAGCTACATCGAGAACTCGCTGACCGCCAACCCGGTGCTGGCGCCGCTGGCCGGACGGGAACGCGCCGACCTGGAACTGCTGGTCCGGATGGCGCGGGGCGACGACAGCGTACGACCCGATCAGCTGTCGCATGCGTACCAGCCGGTGGAGTTGGAACAGATCGTCTCGGTGCTGCGCAAACTGCTGCGGGTGCAGCAGGTGGTGCTGGCCAACAACCAGGCGTACATCGCCTCGGCGGCGCAGTCCGACGACGCCCGTACCGAGCCGCCGTTCCAGCTCCAGGGGTCGTACCGAAACATGAACAAGCTGGCCGAGCGGGTCGTTCCGGTGCTCACCGACGACGAGTTGGAAGCGGTGATCGACGACCACTACCTGGGCGAGGCGCAGACCCTGGCCGCGGGCGCGGAGGCGAACCTGCTCAAACTCGCCGAGCTGCGCGGCCGGCTCACCGACGAGCAGGCCGCCCGCTGGGCCGAGGTGAAGGGCGCCTTCCAGCGCACCCGGGCCCTCGGCGGTGCCGGCGACGACCCGGTCGACCGGGCCGTCGGCGCCCTTGGCCTGCTGGCCGACCGCGTCAACGCCATCGCCGCCGCCATTGTGAAAGGAAGGGCACCTTATTAACGCCTCGTGTATAGGAAGGGCCCCTTCTTAACAACTGCCCGGTGCCGGACCGGAGCATCCGGCCCGGCACCGGCGCTCAGGTGAGCGCCAGGATGGCACCGAGAAGCCGCTGAGCGAGTGCGGACTGCCCGTCGGCCTTGGCGTCGGTCGGGGTGGCGGCGAACGCGACCCGCAGGTCACCGTTCCCGATGCCGCCGATGAGCGCCTGGTAGCCGTAGCGGGCACCGGATTTGCCCCAGAAGATACGACCGTCGGGGAGCCGTACCGAGGAGAGTCCGCCGTTGCTCAGTTCCGCGCCGGCCCACGGGTGGCTGAACAGTTCGCGCTGCTGGGCGGGGGCGAGCAACCGGTCCAGTTGGCCCTCCGCCACCAACTGGTAGACGACCACGGCGGTGAAGACCTTGGTCACGCTGCCGATCCGGAACCGGGCGTACGGCGGCACCGGTGCCGCGGACCGCAGGTCGCGGACGCCGAAGGTGTCGTTGAAGCATCCGGCTGGGGTGGTGACCCGCAGGTGGACGCTGGTGGTGGTGAGTTTCTGGTCGGGGATGGTGCCGACCGCTGCCACCAGCCCGCTGGGATCGAGGGCACCGAGGTGGCAGCCCGCGGTGGGGACCGCACCGGCGGGGGTGGGCACGGTGCCGGCCAGCACGGCGCCGAGGGCGACACCGGCGATGAGGGTACGTCTGAAGCTCCACATGGGACGAGCCTGGCGGGCGGGCGAGGCAGCCGGATCGGGGACCCCCGGGACTCTGCCCCGAGCCGCTGCCAGTAGGGGTGTTCGTCACCGCGCGTACGCCGTTACGGCGGCATGGCGGATCCCGCTGTTCCGATACCGCCACTCAACAGGTACGGGGTTGATCTCGCCGCCGCAGGTCAACCGATGTAGTCGCGTAGTTCGCGGGTCAACACCTTGCCGGTGGCGTTGCGGGGCAGGTACTTGACGAAGACGACGTCCCGGGGCACGGAGAACCGGGCGAGATAGTGCCGGACGTATTCGCGGACCGCGTCGGCGTCGAGGGTCTCGCCGGGGTACAGGCCGAGGAAGGCGGCGAGCCGCTGACCGTACTCGGGGTCGGGGACCCCGACCACGGCGGCCTCGCGTACCTGGGGGAGTTGGGCCAGCAGGTTCTCCACCTCGGCGGGGAAGACGTTCTCCCCACCGGAGACGATCATGTCATCGGCCCGGCCGTCGACGAAGAGGAGCCCTTCGGCGTCGAGTCGACCCAGGTCCCCGGTGTCCAGCAGGCCGTCGTGGCGTTCCCGGTCGGCTCCGGAGGTGTAGCCCTCGAAGAGCATCTCGTTGCCGACGAAGATGCGTCCCACCTGGCCCGCCGGGACCGGCTGGTCGGTGTCGTCGAGGATCGCCAGGCGGGTGCCGTGCGGGGGGCGGCCGGCCGTGGTGGGGGCCGCACGCAGGTCGGCCGGGACCGCGATGGAGGCCCAGGAGGCCTCCGTCGAGCCGTACAGGTTGTAGAGCACCTCGCCGTAGCGGTCCATGAAGGCCGAGGGCAGGCCGCCGGGCAGCGCCGATCCGCTCACCGCCACCACCTTCAGGGGCGGCCGGTGCTCCGGCGGCGGCACCTCCATCAGGCGTTGCAGCATCACCGGCACCGCGAACAGGGCCTGACACCGGTGGCGTTCCAGGGCCTCCAGGGTGGCGGCCGGGTCGAATCGGCGGTGCAGCACGATGGTGGCCCGCAGGGCCAGGCAGACCTGAAGGGCCGCGTACCCCCAGGTGTGGAAGACCGGAGCGGCGATCATCACCCGGTCGCGGACGTGCAGCGGGATCCGGTCGATGATGGCGACCAGCGGGCCGAATCCGCTGGGGATGGGGCGGCGGGCGCCCTTCGGCGCTCCGGTGGTGCCGGAGGTGAGCACGATGATCCGGCCGTCCCGCTCGGGGGGTTGCAGCTCGCCGGGCAGGGCGGTGCGGATCAGTTCCTCCCGGGCCCGCTCGTCGAGGCGGCGCAGGTCGGCCGGCAGCCCGAGGATCCGTTCGGCGAACTCATCGTCGTGCACCAGGACCCGTAGCTGCTGTTCCTGCGCCACTGTGGTCAGCTGTGCCGGGGAGAGGCCGGTGTTGATCAGTACGGCGTCCGCACCGAGCAGGGTGGCCGCGACGATGGTCTCCACCAGGCCCGGATGGTTGCGGCCGAACACCCCGATCCGGTCCCCGGGGGCGACGCCCAGTCCGGCGCGCAGCGCGCGGGCCAGCCGCAGGCAGCGGTCGAGCAGTTCGGCGTACGTCAGCTGGGTGCCCTGGTCGTCGATGATCGCGATCCGGTCGGGGTCGCGCGCCGCGGCCTGGCGGAGTTCACCGGCCAGGCTCCAACCCCAGGTGCGTAGCGCGCTGAGCTGGGAGGCGACCCGGATCGGCCGCCCCGGGGTGAGCAGGCCCCGCCGGGTCAGGGTGGCGACGACGAATGGCAGCTCCACGACCGCGTACCTCCTTCGGTTCCCCGCCCGAACGGCTCGAATTCCTTCCGATCATCCATCGGGAGGTGGCCGGACGCCAGACGGCCGGCACCCGTTCGCCGGGTGCCGGCCGGAGGTGGCGCGCCGGTGCGGTCCACGGCCGGGCCGGGGCGGTCAGCGGATCTGCATACCGGAGATCGCCCGGGAGATGACCAGACGCTGAATCTCCGAGGTGCCCTCGAAGATGGTGTAGATCTTGGCGTCCCGGTACCACCGCTCCACCGGGTGGTCACGCAGGAAGCCGGCCCCGCCGAGCAACTGGACGGCCTTCTCGGTGACCGAGACGGCCACCTCACCGGCCTTGAGCTTCGACATCGAGCCCTCCCCGGCGGTGAAGGGCCGGTTGTTGCGGCCCATCCAGGAGGCCCGCCAGACCAGCAACCGGGCGGCGTCGATCTCCATCTTCATGTCGGCCAGGGTGAAGGCGACCGCCTGGTTGGTGATGATCGGCCGACCGAACTGGACCCGGTCCTTGGCGTAGTCGAGGGCGTACTCGTAGGCGGCCCGGGCCACCCCGAGAGCCTGCGCGCCGACGGTGGGCCGGGACAACTCGAAGGTCCGCATCGCGGCCTGACCGGAGGAGCGCTTCCCGGCCCGGGCGCGGGCCAGCCGCTCGTCGAGGGCCTCCTTGCCCCCGAGCAGGCACCGCCCCGGAACCCGTACCTCGTCGAGGAAGACATCGGCGGTGTGCGAGGCCCGCAGGCCCAGTTTGCGCAGCTTGCGGGTGGCACTGAGCCCGGGGGTGCCCGGGGGTACGACGAACGCCGCCTGGCCGCGCGAGCCGAGTTCCGGGTCGACCGAGGCGACCACCACGTGCACCCCGGCGATCCCCCCGTTGGTGGCGTACGCCTTCTGTCCGCTCAGCACCCACTCGTCGGTCGCCTCGTCGTAGCTGGCCCGGGTACGCATGGCAGCGACATCCGAACCGGCTTCCGGCTCGCTGGAACAGAAGGCGGCGACGGCCGGGGAGTCGACATCGCCGAAGCACTGGGGGACCCATTCGACGAGCTGGTCGGGGGTGCCGGTGCCGTAGATCGCGGCCACCGCCAGCCCGGTGCCGAAGATGCTCAGGCCGATGCCGGCGTCACCCCAGAAGAGTTCCTCGCTGGCGATCGGCAGGGACAGGCCGGTCGGGTCGGCCCAGCAGGTGGCGAGGAACTCGAAGCCGTACAGGCCGACCTTCGCCGCCTCTCCGATGATCGGCCAGGGGGTCTCCTCGCGGGCGTCCCACTCGGCCGCGGCCGGGCGCACGACCTCGCTGGCGAAGCCGTGCACCCAGTCGCGCAGATCCCGCTGTTCCTCGGTCAGGTCGAGCGAGAACTCGACCATCTCAGGCCTTGGGGATGTCGAAGAGGTTCGCGATGTTGGCGGCCAGGCCCAGGTCACCCTTTGCCTTGAGCTTGCCGGTCATGAACATCATGACCGGGTTGGCGCCACCGGAGACGACCTTGAGGAACTCGACCGGGCCCAGGGTCAGGCTCAGCCGCGGGTCGTGCTGCGGGGTCTCGTTGACCGTGCAGGCGCCGTCGGCGACGACCACCTCGTAGGTGTCCGTGCCGCCGTCGGGGGCGCCGGTGATGTTCCAGTGGATGACCGCGTTCGTCGCGCCGGCCCGGTCGGCGCGGAACAGCTGCGGCATCCGCCCGAAGACCTCTCCGAGGATCTTGCCGCGCAGCTCACCGGACATCACCTCGTTCAGCTTGCTGTCCGGCGTGGACTTGACGAGCTGAGCGAACTCCTTCGGGCCGACGTTGGCGAAGTTGGCCGGGTCGAAGTCAGTCATGAAAGGCACCTCTCGGACAGTAGTTACTCCGGCGTAACCTTACGTGTGAGTAGGTATGCTGGCAAGGTGTCCACCAGGCCCACCTTCCGACGCTTACCCAGGGCTGTGCGTGAGCAACAGATGCTCGACGCCGCCGTACGGGTCTTCGCCCGCCATGGCTACCACGGGGCCAGCATGGACGAGGTCGCCGAGCGAGCCGGCATCTCCAAACCCATGGTCTACGCCTATCTCGGCACCAAGGAGGAGCTCTTCGTCGCCTGCCTGCACCGCGAGGGCACCCGGATGATGGAGGCCATCGCCGCCGCCGCGATGCCCGATCTGAAGGCCGACGAACGGCTCTGGCGTGGATTGCGGGCCTTCTTCGGCTTCGTCGGGGCCCACCGGGACGGCTGGGCGGTGCTCTACCGCCAGGCCCGCGCCGAGCGGGGGTTCGCGGACGAACTGGCCGGAATGCGGGCGCGGATCATCGAGGTGGTCGCCGGGATGCTCGACGACGCACTGCGCGCCGAGGGGCGCGAGGTGGCCGAAACCGAGCTGGAAGTGGTCGCGTACGCCCTGGTCGGGGCGACCGAGTCGCTGGGTGACTGGCTGGCCGACCACCCGGAGGCCGACCCGGAGAAGACCGCCACCCGGATGATGAACGTCGCCTGGCTAGGTGCCGGTCAACTCCTGCACGGCAACACCTGGCACCCACCCGAGCAGTAAGGAAGGGCACCTTATTAACGCCTCGTGTAGAGGAAGGGCCCCCTTTTAACACTCGCGATCCGACGTGCATGCGGCCCGGCGGTGGGCGCGGTGGCGCAGCCAGCGGATCAGCTCAAGTCCCAGGGTGATCGCCACCGACAGGCCGATGCCGGCCAGGATTCCGTGCAACGGATTGCGCTCGAAGGCCAGCCCGCCGAAGATGCCGAGCAGCACGCAGTAGAACGCCCAGGTGACCGCTGCGATCAGGTCGTACAGCAGGAACGACCGCAGGGGATAACGGACCGCTCCCATGGTCAGGGTGACCGCCGTCCGCCCGCCGGGGACGTAGCGGGCCACCAACAGGATCATGCCGCCGCGCCGGTCCACCGCCCGCCGGGCCCACTCCGACCCGGCCCGGCGGCGGCTGTCGGCCGGGGAGTGGTCTAGCTTGCGTGATCCGCCGCCGCGCCCCACGGCGTACGAGAGGTGGTCGCCCGCGGCGGCACCGAGCGCGGCCACCACGAGGACCAGCGCCAGGTTCGGTTCACCACCGGTGGCCAGCACGGTGACCGTGATCAGCGCCGCCTCGGCCGGCACCACCGGGAAGATCGCGTCGACCGCGGTCAGCCCGAACAGCAGCAGGTACACCCAGGGTGAGCTGAGGGTCTGCCGGAGCAGGTCGAGCGCGGTCTCCATGACTCCATGCTCAGGGCACCGGCTGTTAATAAGGGGCCCTTCCTCTACACGAGGCGTTAATAAGGTGCCCTTCCTTACACCCTCGCGAGCAGCTTCTTGTCGGCGGCGGTGGGGCCGTGTGAGGTGAGCAGGACCGGTGCGCCGAGCGCCTCGACCACCGCCTGCGGCCAGTCGGTGGGGGAGTCCTCGTCGTACACCGGGCGGGCCCGCAGCAGGCGGGCGGTCAGCTCGGCCTGCCGGTCGAGATCGCCCGGCGGGCCGGGCAGGAGCCGGTCCAGCCCGTCGTAGCGGCGGCAGATGCGCAGGTCCAGACCACGTTCGGCGAGATCCAGGTGGGTCAGCGCCAGGCCGTCCACCCCACCCGCGACCGCCAGGGCGTACGCGTGGGCGACCGCGTCGAAGTGGCCGAACCGGAAGCGCCCCTGCCAGGGGTTGGTCGGGTTGTGCGGGTCGGTAAGCGGCAGGGTGGGGTCCTCGGTGACCAGTGGCCCCGGCCCGTGCCGGGTGGTGACCGTCCGCAGCACCCCCAGTCGGGTCGCGGTCCCGCCCAGCCCGGCCTCGGCCAGCAGCGACTCCGCGTTGGCGAAGGTGGTAGTGCTCCAGGTGGTGTACGGGTGGAAGCCGTGCCACTCGTCCAGCAGCACCCCCTGCGCCCCCTCGAACACGCACGGCCCGGCCCGCAGCGCCCCGGCGAGCCAGGAGCGGTCGACGATCGCCACCCGCTCGGCGAAGGCGGTGAAGGCCGGCAGGCAGTCCTCGACCGGTGGTGCGTCCAATGGGCCCAGTTCGGCGACCAGCCGGTCCCGCAGCGCGGCCAACCGGCGGCGCAGCCGCCTGGGGCTGTGGCAGTCGGCCACCCGGGGGGCCTCGTCGGGGTGGGTGAGGCCGTACGCGACGGCCTCACCCACCCCCAGCCCGCAGGAACCGTGCCGGTCGGCTCCCCGGGACAACTCCCGCGCCCGGTTGGCGGCCCGGTGGTACGGGGTGGCCAGCAGGGCCTCCCCGTCCACCGTCAGCCGGTCGAGGGCGTCCGGCACCCCGACGGCGGCCAGGTGATCGGCCTCGGCGGCCAGGGCCAACGGGTCGACCACGACGTGCCGGGACAGGTGGGTCCAGACCCCGGGGTGGAAGGTGCCGGCGCCGAACTGGGCGAAGGTGTGATGCCGTCCATCGGGCAGGACGACATTGTGTGCCGCCTGCGCGCCCCCGTTGAACCGGACGACCATCTGCACCGGCCGGGTGGCGCAGAGCCAGTCCACGACCGTGCCCTTTCCGGCGTCGCCGTACCCGAGGTCGACCACGATGGTGTGTTCGTCGTCCAGCCCGTCCCGGCCCGTCATCAGCCCGTTCACAGCCGCACGACTCCGCCACGGCCGGTCCCGGTGGCCGGCAGCCGGGACGTCTCGGTGCGTCGTCCGGTGTTGCCGAGGCGGGCCAGGGCCTTCGACACCGTGCCGGTGGCCGTCGACCCGACCCGGTCCAGGTCCCGCAGGCCGGTGTCGAGGTCGATGGCCTGTTCGCCGAGACCGACCGTGAGGGCGATGGTCTCGCAGACCGCGTCCAGGTCGTCGAGTTCCAGGGTGTTCTGGCCGAGCAGGCCGCGCCAGAAGTCCAGCACCTTGCGGTTGCCGGCGTAGTGGCTGCCGGCGGGGAGCAGGTAGTAGGTGTCCCAGCGGCGGGTCACCTCCTCGACGATCTCCTTCAGCCGCACGTCCTCGCGCAGGTTGCCGCCGAGCAGCCGGGTCACCTCGGCGGCCTTCACCTTCGGGTACGCCAGCTCGTCGCCGATGATGAACAGGTAGCCCCGCCGACCGCGCTTGGACCAACTGTCCGTGACGGTGTGCCGGGCCATGAAGTACAGGGCGAGTTCGTACGACTCCATCATCTGGCCGCCACCGCCGCCCTCCAGCACGATCCGGCCGAGGTCGTCGTCCATCCGGTTGTCGGACTCGAACTGCCCCACCTGCAAGGGCACCCGGTCGCAGGTGGCGTCGCCGATGGCCCCGAACATGATCTGGGGGTCCCGGGCGTACCCCTGGCGCAGCAGCAGCCCCAGCAGTTTCGGCAGCTTGGCCTGGAGGGTGCGGGGCACGTGCCCCATCGAGCCGGTCACGTCGAAGAGCACCGCCACCGGGGTCGACTGCGGGTGCTCCGCGGAGTCGCGGCTCTCCCGCATCGCATCGCGGGGGTCCAGCGCCGGGTGCACCTTCCGGGCACCGCTGTCGCTGTAGGCGAAGGCGCTGGTGCCGGTGGCCCGGCGGTACCGGTCGGCGGCGTCGTACACGTCGGTGGACCACATTCCGCTGCCCATGGCAGCCTCCTTACGGGTTGAGGGTGAAGGGTCGGAAGGTGCGGGGGCCGTAGAGGCGTTCCAGCACCTCGTCGAGTTCGCCCAGCAGTCGCCAGGCGTCGTCCGGGCGGGCGGCCAGGTGGGGCTGGCGGCAGCCCTTGATGAAGGCCCGCAGCTCCGCTGGGGCGTGTCCGTCCATCAGCCAGGCCATGCAGTGGGCGGCCATGGCGATGTCGGTGCCGGGCCCGGCGGGCTGGCCGCCGGTCACCTCGGGCGGGTACCAGTCCTGGTAGTCGGGCACCATGGCCGGCACGACCCCGCCGGGCTCGGTGGAGAAGCACCAGTCGACCAGGACGACACCGTGCGCCTCCGGCTCGATCAGCACGTGTGGCGGCAGCACCGCGCCGTGCACCACCCCGGCCCGGTGGGCCAGGCCGAGCGCCACCAGCAGCCGTCGCCACATCCAGGCCACGTCGCGCGCGTCCAGCCCGTCCGGGTACGCCTGGCGTACCTCTACCAGGCTGTGCAGGCCGGGTGCGGTGGCCAGGACGTTGATCCGCCGCTCGGCTCTGGTGGCGGTGTCCTGGTGGGCGAAGCTGTCGACCAGCCGGGGCACGTACGGCAGCCAGCGCGGGTCGCCGCGCTCGGCGAGCTGACGCAGCGCGCGTTCCTCCCGGAGCATCAGGTCGTTGTCGTGCGGGACCCGGGGGAGCTTGAGCAGCCGGTCCTGCCCTACGTCGTACAGGTCGGCCAGGTCGCCGGAGTGCACCGGCTGGCCGCAGCGGTAGCCGTGCAGCTCGATCACCTGACGGTTGCGCCAACGGGTGGTGACCTCTACGAAGGCTGCGGTGGCCTCGGCCCGTACCCCGGGCCCGGCCGAGCCGAGCCGGTCGGGGTGCAGGGCGGCGACCAGTTCCCGGTAGCGGCTCTGCGGCTCGTCCAGACCGAACAGTTCGTCATCGTCGCGGGCCCCGCCGACCAGGCGGATCGCCTCGTCGGTCCTCATCGCACCGCGTCCTCTCGGGTCGGCCGCAGCAGGGCCGGGTGCAGCAGCTGGGCGTCACCGGCCCGGTAGAGCCGGGCCCGTGGGCCGCCTCGGCTGCCGCCGCGCTCGGTGCTCGTGCCGGTGCTCTCCACGAACCCGGGCACCGAGAGCACCTTGCGGTGGAAGTTGCCGGCGTGCAGGGGCTGCCCCCAGACCGTCTCGTAGACCGACCGCAGCTCGCCGATGGTGAACTCGGGCCCCAGGAAGCGGGTGGCCAGCGGGGTGTACTCCAGCTTCGACCGGGCCCGCTCCAACCCGTCGGCGACGATCTGGCGGTGGTCGAAGGCGAGGTCCCGGTTCGGCAGCTCGGCGACCGGTAGCCAGAGGGCCTCCTCGGCGTCCGTGCCGGGGGTCGCGTCGGGCAGGTCCGGGGCGAAGGCCAGGTGCGCCACCGAGAAGATCCGCATCCTGGGGTCCCGCTCGGGGGCCCCGTAGCTGGCCAACTGCTCCAGGTGGACCCGGCGCAACCGGTCACCGCCCAGGCCGGTCTCCTCGGCCAGCTCCCGCTGGGCGGCGGCGGCCAGGTCCTCGTCGGGTCGGACGAAGCCGCCGGGCAGCGCCCAGTGGCCCGCGTAGGGCTGCTCGGCGCGGCGGATCAGCAGCAGGTGCAGGGCGTTGTCCCGGATGGTCAGGGCGACCACGTCGACGGTGACCGCGGTGGCGGGGTAGGCCGACGGGTCGTAGGCGGCGAGGAAGTCCTGCTCGTTCACGATAATCACTCTCACTTTGAGAACATCTCTATGTGAGAACAACTTAGCGCGAAAATCAGGGCCGGGCAAGTGCCCGGCCCTGATTCAGCGGATGGAGCCCACCAACTGCGGGCGTCCCCGCTGGTCGTGCAGGGCGAAGTCCCAGTCGTCGCCGGAGCGCTCGGCGTGGAAGGCGACCGTGCTGGGCAACGGCACCGGGAGCTTGAAGGCCACCTGCACCGTGTACGCCTGCGGCAGCCGGTTCTCCAGGGCGGCCAGGCACCGGGCCTTGCTCCACATGCCGTGCACGATCGGCCGGGGGAAACCGAACAGCCGGGCACCCAGCCGGGAGGTGTGGATCGGGTTGTGGTCCCCGGAGACCCGGGCGTACTCCGTACCGATGCGGGGTTCCACCCGCCAACGGGCGGAAGGGGCCAGCGGCGCGGGCCGCTCCGGCCGGTCGCGCCGCTCACCGCCGTCCGGGGTGCGCTGCCTCCCCAGGTACGTCGAGACTCCGCGCCACACCTCCTCCCCGTCGACCGACCCGACGAGTACGACATCCACCTGCCGCCCACGATCGTGGGGCCGCAGGTTCTCCGCCCAGGCGGTGAAGTCCAGCCGATCCGTCACGGTGACCGGCCGGTGCACCGTGATCAGGTTGCCGACGTGCACCACCCCGGTCAGCGGGATCGGGAACTCCGAGGCGGTGATCAGGCGCAGGGCCAGCGGGAAGCCCATGACGTGCGGGAAGGTCGCCGGCAGGGTGTCCGCCAACCGGAATCCGCACACCCGGTCGTAGTCGGCCAGGCGCTGCGGATCCACCGCCACCCCCTTGACCACCAGTTCCACCGCCGGCAGCTCCGCACCCCGCCGACCGCCCAGCCCCGGCACCACCCCCAGCAACGCCCGGCGGTACAGCGGCCCCGGCGCGGGCAGTTGGGACAGTTCCACCCGCTCCCGAGCCGCCGGCCCCACGACCGAGGCGGCGGCGCTGGTCAGATCCTGGGTGGCCGCCGCATCGTGGCCTGCACCGACGTGTGCGGCGGCGCTGGTCAGGTCCTGGGTGGCCGCCGCATCGCGGCCCTCACCGGCGAGCGCGGCGGCCAGCATCTCCCGGTTCAGGATCTCCGTGGGCCCGTCGATCAACTCCCCGACGGAAAGGTCGTCGGGTTCCTCGTGTGGACTGCGTCGGGCCATCACGCCCCCAGCAGGCTCTGGCCGCAGACCCGGACCACGTTGCCGCTGATCGCGCCGGAGGCCGGCCAGGCCAGCCAACCGATGGTCTCGGCCACGTCCACCGGCAGCCCGCCCTGGGCCAGACTGTTCATCCGCCGACCGGCCTCCCGCACCACCAGCGGAATCCGGGCGGTCAGCCGGGTCTCGATGAACCCGGGCGCCACCGCGTTCACACTGATCCCCCGCTCCCGCAGCACCGGGGCCAGCGAGTCGACCAGCCCGATCACCCCGGCCTTGCTGGTGGCGTAGTTGGTCTGACCCCGGTTGCCGGCGATCCCGGCGATCGAGGAGACCCCGACGATCCGCCCGCCGGCCGGAATCAGCTTCCGCTCCAGCAGCAGGTCGTTGATCCGCTCCTGGCTGGACAGGTTGACGTCGATGACCTGGTTCCAGCGGTCGGGGTCCATCCGACCCAGGGTCTTGTCCCGGGTGATGCCGGCGTTGTGCACCACCACATCCACCCGCCCGTGCCGACCGGCCAGGTATTCCGCCAGTCGGGTAGGCGCGTCCGGGGCGGTCAGGTCGAGCTGCACCGCGCTGCCGCCGATCTCGTTGGCCACCGCAGCCAACTCGTCCCCGGCCGCCGGGATGTCCAGGGCCAGCACGGTAGCCCCGTCGCGGGCCAGCACCCGGGCCAGGGCCGCACCGATCCCCCGGGCGGCCCCGGTGACCAGCACCACCTGCCCGTCGAGGGGGCGGTCCCAGTCCACCGGCGCGGTCGCCTGACCGGCACCGACCCGGATCACCTGACCCGAGACGTACGCCGAACGGCCGGAGAGCAGGAACCGCAGGGTCGCCTCCAGACTGGTCCAGGTGCCCTCGTCGGCCTCCCGGGTCACATGGACCAGTTGAGCGGTGGTGCCGCGGCCGAACTCCTTGCCGATGCTGCGGGTCAGCCCCTCCAGGGCCCGCTGGGCGGTCGCCTCGCGGGGGGTGGCGCACTCGCCCGGCGGAGTGCCCAACACGATCACCCGGCCGCTGGGCTGCACCGCCCGGGCCTGCGGGTGGAAGAAGTCGTAGAGCTGGCTCAGCCCGGTCGAGTCGGTGATGCCGGTGGCGTCGTAGACCAGGGCGGCGCTGTCCGGCGTACGGCCGGTCGTCGGATCGGGCACGGCGGTGGCCGGATCGCGCAGGGCCAGCCCGGCGGCGGCCAGGATCTTGCCGACCGGCTCGGCCAGGCGACCACCCGAGGCGCTGCCGAGCAGCACCGGCCCGGGGAGAATCGGCTCACCGGGGGCGTACCGGCGCAGCCGCGGCGGATCGGGCAGGCCGAGGCGCTTGACCAGCGCCCTACCGGCGCCCGACTGGACGAAGCTCGCGTACCTGTCGCTCATAGGCGTAGCCTACTGGTGAGTAAGGTGCGGGCAACACTTTCGAGGAGGCGGATAGTGCAGAACGTTCGACGGGTCGCGGTCATCGGCGGCAACCGCATCCCCTTCGCCCGCTCCAACTCCCGCTACGCCAGCGCCAGCAACTCCGACATGCTCGGCGCCGCCCTGGACGGCCTGATCGCCCGATTCGGCCTGGCCGGACAGCAGGTCGGCGAGGTGGTCGCCGGGGCGGTACTCAAGCACTCCAAGGACTTCAACCTCACCCGCGAGGTGGTGCTCGGCTCCAAGCTCGACCCGCGCACCCCGGCGTACGACATCCAGCAGGCCTGCGGCACCGGCCTGGAAGCCGCCATCCTGATCGCCAACAAGATCGCCCTGGGGCAGATCGAGGTGGGCATCGCCGGTGGGGTCGACACCACCTCGGACGCCCCGCTGGCCATCAACGAGGACCTGCGTCGCACCCTGCTCCAGCTGAACTCCGCCCGGACCATGGGCGAGCGCATGAAGGTCGCCGCGAAGCTGCGTCCGGGCCAGGCATTCAAGCCGGAGATCCCCCGCAACGCCGAGCCGCGTACCGGCCTGTCCATGGGGGAGCACACCGCACTGACGGCGCTGCGCTGGAACATCGAACGGCAGGCCCAGGACGAGCTCGCCCTGCGTTCCCACCAGCGACTGGCCGCCGCGTACGACCGGGGGTTCTTCGACGACCTGATGACCCCCTACCTGGGGCTGACCCGCGACCAGAACCTCCGCCCCGATACCACCCTGGAGAAGCTCGGCACCCTCAAGCCGGCCTTCGGTACCAAGGGTCCGGACGCCGACCGGGCCACCATGACCGCCGGGAACTCCTCCCCCCTGACCGACGGTGCCTCCACCGTGCTGCTGGCCAGCGAACAGTGGGCCGCCGAGCACAACCTGCCCGTACTGGCCTGGTTCTCCTGGTCCGAGACCGCCGCGGTCGACTTCGTACACGGTGACGAGGGACTGCTGATGGCACCCGCGTACGCGGTACCCCGACTGCTCGCCCGAGCCGGGTTGACCTTGCAGGACTTCGACTACTACGAGATCCACGAGGCGTTCGCCGCCCAGGTGCTGGCCACCCTGGCTGCCTGGGAGTCGAAGGAGTTCTGCGTCGAGCGGCTCGGCCTGGACGCCCCGCTGGGTGCGATCGACACCGACAAACTCAACGTCAACGGGTCCTCCCTGGCCGCCGGACACCCCTTCGCCGCCACCGGCGGACGGATCGTCGCCACCCTGGCCAAACTCCTAGACGAGAAGGGCAGCGGTCGCGGACTCATCTCGATCTGCGCCGCCGGCGGCCAGGGCGTCACCGCCATCCTGGAACGCTGACCGTCGGGTCAACTCGCCGCCGACCCGGTCGGATCATCCTCGCCCGGGTCGGGCAGCCAGCCCAGGAACCGCCCGTAGAGGTGCCCGGGCGGCACCTGGTGCAGATCCGACACCGCATCGACCAGCTGGGTGGCGAGGTAGACCGCGAGGGCTACCCGCTGGCCCGCGTACCGATCCAACAGCCGACGCCGCCGGTCGGGGCACGGCCACGGTCGCCCGCAGCCCGAGCAGTCCCAACTCGGCCGGGCGGGCACATGCGCGACCCAGGCGGGGGCGACACTGAGGCGTACGGCGTCGAGCCGGGCCAGCACCCGACGCTGCCGTGGGCCGCGCGGATCGCCGAGATCGACGCCGCGTAGGCGGACCCAGACCCCGTCGCTGTGCCGTTCCCGGCGGCCGATCTCCACGATCCGCATCGTGAGGGTGCCCAGGCCGTAGCAGTAATGCTGCTCGGGTACCTCCACCACCGCGCCGACCGGCAAGGGTGGCTCGCCCGGTCAGTCCCATCTCTCCCACTCCCGTCAGGCGAGGGGCGGGCGCACGGCATCGCCACCGGGCCGCAGGGGGAATTGCGGCCACAGGCGGGGGACTTGCCGGGCGGCGGACGTGCGCCCGCCCCGTCACGGACCGGTGCGGGCAGGCTCGACCCGACACCGGAGTACGACCGGGAGCAGCCACCATGGACACGCCACGCCCATCACCGGGTACGCGCGTCGAGCGCCTTCGGTGGTAGACAGAAGGGGAGTCGATCCCCGGGTGCGTCCAGCGTGACTGTTCCCTTCGACTCGTCTCGGACCGGGAGTGGGAGAGGCCGCCAAACCGCCCCACCCCGGTCCACTCTTCTTTGGCAACGGTGACGTCGCCATCACTGTACGTACAAGCAGCATGCATGCAGAGTGGCGTCTGTGCAAGCTTGCATTTTCCGCGTTTCTCGCTGACTCTGAAGTGGGAGCTGAGGAGGCGACATGGTGAAGGCGGCGACGCTACGCGCTCAATGGCTCGGCCAGCAGCTCCGGGAGATGCGCGAGTCAGCCGGGCTGACCCTCAAAGACGTGGGCGACTACATCAATCGCAACGCCTCGACCGTCAGTCGCCTTGAGTCCGGTGTCGTGGCGGCCCGGGTGCCCGAAGTGCTCGCCTACCTCGACATCTGCGGTGTGGACGATGGCCGGCGTCGCGCCGACCTGACCACCATGGCGAAGGATGTCTGGCAGAAGGGCTGGTGGGACGGCTTTGCGGCCGACGTTGTCGGCTCGCTGATCGACTGGATCTGGTTGGAGAGTCGGGCGACGGAGATCTACTCCTTCGACGTCGTCGTGCTCCCCGGCCTGCTGCAGACCAAGGCGTATGCCGAGGCGATCATCCGCGCGGTGGACATCGACGCCACCGAGGAGCAGATCAACCGCTATGTCGAGATCCGGCTCGCCCGTCAGCGCCGACTCGACGGTGATGAGCCGGTGAGGCTCTCCGTCGTCATCGACGAGGGCGCTCTCCGCAGAACCGTGGGCGGAGCCACCGTGATGCGGGAACAGCTGGAGCACTTGTCCACGATGGCCACGCGGAGTCACATCGAACTGCTGGTGTTGCCCTCCGCTGCGGGCGCGCATCCGAGCCCCGAGGGAGGCTTCAACGTCTTTCGGATGCGTCCGCCATATCCGCTCGCCGGGTGCGTCTGGACGCCTGCCGGCAGCCTCGTCGTCGAAGATGGCCTGGCGGAGTCGTTACTCCGGACCTACGATCGGCTGCGCGGGCTGGCTCTCCCCGCGCAGACAGGGCTCGCGCTCGTGTCTGACCTGATCGATCAGTTGGAGTAGACGGCGATGAGGCACACGGCGGCATCCGCGCTACTACTGCCGCCGGTGGCCTGGCATGTGAGCACGAGGAGCCCGAGCGGCGGCGGCAACTGTGTCGAGGCCGGGCCGATCCTCGATGGCAGTGGCCGGGTGGCCGTCCGCGACAGCAAAGATCGCACCGGTCCCGCCCTCGTCTATGCCTCCGACAGTTGGAACAGCTTCCTCTCGGCAGTTCGCAACGGCCCCCTTGATTGATGGTGCTCCCCCGGTGTGCGCGGAAACGCCGGTAGGTTCGAGATCTTTCTGAGTGCGGCTCTATTTGCAGGTCGCGAGCCGCTGCACCCGGTCTACGAAGCGGGTGAGGATCGCGTCGCTCGCCGTGGTCGGAAGCTATTGTTAGTCGTCTCTACTGTGGACCACAGCCTGCGCCCCGGAGCCACCGGCGGCGCGCTTCCAAGGAGTGGTCATGAGTGGTCAAGTCCTGCTCCGTACATCCATCGTCGTCCTGACCGTTGTCCTTGTGGTCAGCGGCTGCACTACCACCGGCACCAGCCCGGAGTCCGCCTCGACTGCGGCGGCGCCCAGCGCACCGGCAACCACTGATCCGACCGCAGCGTCTGACCCCACCTCCGCTTCCGATCCGACCCCCGATTCCGCGCCCACCGCAGGCGATGCGACCAAGGGTGGTTCGACCGGCGGCGGCTCCACCGGCAACAACTCGACCGGCGGCGGCTCGACCGGCGGGGGACAGTCCGGGACCAAGTCGGGCACCGGGCCGACCATCACCTATTTCCGGGTTGCCCAGAAGCCCTCCTGCCCGGCTGGGACGAACGTCAACCCGATCCCCGGCACGCCGGTCGTCCTGGAGTGGAAGGTCGGCAACGTCGACTCTGTCGCCCTCTCCGTCGACGGCCAGGGCGTGTACGCCGACAACTACCCGCCCACCGGCAGCGAAACCCTCACCTTTCCCTGTGAGGGGGCCGGGGGCGACGTGCAGCGGCACACCTACCAGCTGACCGTGCGCAACTCCCACGGCAAGCAGACGAAGACCCTGGTGGTGACCGCGACCGTGAATGAGGTGCCGGAGGTGTGATCCGGCCCCACGGCGACGTGATCCGTTTGCGCTAGCAGCTCGACAGGAACTACGACTCAGGTACGCGAGGCTCGACGCCACCCCGGATCCCGTCGCCAGTCGGTCCACGACGACGTTTCATTTTTGAAAGCGGTAAGGGCTGATGCAGAAAGCGAAGAGGGCCACCGGTTCGGGTGGCCCTCTTCGAGGTCTTAACCCCAGCGGTTTGGCCTGCCGACACGCGACTACCAGGGACCGCTCTGAAGGCACCGGGCCCGCCTCCACCGGGAACCGTCACTGCTGGTGAGGGGCGGTCGAGGGCTGGCTGGTGGGTGCCGGAGAATGGGCGGGTGACGACGATCCCGAACGTGCTCGCCAACCGGTACGCCTCGCCCGAACTGGTCGCCCTCTGGTCCCCGGAGGAGAAGATCCGCCTGGAGCGGCAACTCTGGCTCGCCGTGCTCAAGGCACAGCGCGACCTCGGTGTGGCTGTGCCCGACGGGGTGGTCGAGGCGTACGAGCGGGTGTTGGACGAGGTCGACCTGGACTCGATCGCGGCGCGGGAGCGGGTGACCCGCCACGACGTCAAGGCGCGGATCGAGGAGTTCAGTGCGCTGGCCGGGCACGAGCACGTGCACAAGGGCATGACCTCCCGGGATCTCACCGAGAACGTCGAGCAGCTTCAGGTACGCCGGTCGCTGGAGCTGATCCGGGATCGGGTGGTGGCGTCCCTGGCCCGGCTGGCCTGGCACGCCCACGAGTACTCCGAGGTGGTGATGGCCGGGCGGTCGCACAACGTCGCGGCGCAGGCCACCACGCTGGGCAAGCGCTTCGCGTCGGCCGCCGAGGAGCTGATCATCGCGTACGAGCGGCTGACCGACCTGATCGACCGCTACCCGCTGCGCGGGATCAAGGGCCCGGTGGGCACCGCCGCCGACCAGTTGGACCTCTTCGACGGCGACGCCGAGAAGGTGGCCGAGTTGGAGCGGCGGGTCGCCGAACACCTCGGCTTCAACCGGGTGTTGGACAGCGTGGGGCAGGTCTACCCGCGTTCGCTCGACTTCGACGTGCTCTCGGCGCTGGCGCAGACCGCTGCCGCGCCTTCGTCGCTGGCCACCACGATCCGGCTGATGGTTGGGCAGGAGTTGGCCACCGAGGGCTTCAAGCCGGGCCAGGTCGGCTCGAGCGCGATGCCGCACAAGATGAACACCCGTTCCTCGGAGCGGGTCAACGGCTTCGCGGTGATCATCCGGGGGTACCTGTCGATGGTCGGTGAGCTGGCCGGCGACCAGTGGAACGAGGGCGACGTCTCCTGCTCGGTGGTGCGTCGGGTGGCCCTGCCGGACGCCTTCTTCGCCGCCGACGGGCTGTTCCAGACCTTCCTCACCGTGCTGGACGAGTTCGGGGCCTACCCGGCGGTGATCAACCGGGAGTTGGAGCGGTTCCTGCCCTTCCTGGCCACCACGAAGATCCTGGTGGCGGCCGTCCGCCGAGGCGTCGGCCGGGAAACCGCCCACGAGGCGATCAAGGAGCATGCGGTCGCGGTGGCCCTGGCCATGCGGGAGAAGGGCAGCCCCGACAACGACCTCTTCGACCGCCTGGCCGCCGACTCCCGCCTGGGCCTGTCCCGCCCCGAGATCGACGCCCTGGTAGCCGACCGCGCCGCCTTCGTAGGCGCTGCCCCCGCCCAGATCCAGGCGGTGACCACCCGCATCTCCAAGATCGTCCAGTCCCACCCCCAAGCCGCCACCTACACCCCACCCCCCATCCTCTAACCACCCCCACCCCTCCCGCGCCCTGCCCCCGCACGCCCTCCGCCCTCGCCCGCCCCCGCCTCGCGCGCCGACGCGTCGGCGCGGACGGGGGTCGGTGGGCCGCGGGGGTCGCGGGCAAGGACCGCGGGCGGCAGGGCAGCGGCGTGGGCTAGCTGTCGCGGGTGGGGGTTTCGGCGGCGGTGCGGAGGTTGGGGGCGCTCGCGGGTTCGGCGATGCCGCCGGGAGTGTCGGCGAAGGCCGGGTCGGTGGCGGTTTCGGCGGCGATCAGCGGCTGGTCCGGGGGCATGACGTCGGGGACCTTGGGGGCCACGATGACGGCCGTGCCGTAGGCGCAGATCTCCATCCACATCTCGCCGCAGTCGCGGCTGTCGAACCGCATCCCCACCACGGCGTTCGCGCCGAGCCGGCGGGCCTCCTCGCCGAGTCGGGCCACCGAGTCGGTACGCCACCGGGTGAGGTTGTCCGGCGCCATCGGGTCGTACGCGCCACCTCGGAGATTCTTGACCCCTTCGCGGTACGGGTTGCGGGTCCTGGCCATCGAGGAGACCACCTCGCCGAGGATCTGGCGGATCTCGTAGCCGGGAAGTTGATCCGTCGTCACGACCAGCACGGTTTCGATGCTGTCAGGCGCCGACACCGAGCAACGTGAGCCTTGTTCACCTGCTCGGATGCTGAAAAACGACGCGGCGCGGACGGCGAGCGCGTAGCCCACCTTCCGCGCCGCTTCGGACGCTTTCCGTCAGACACCGGCCACGGAGGTGATCCAGGCCCGGTTGTACGCGACACTGCCGTAGTTCTGGATGCTCTGGCCGTCGGCGGTGGAGGCGACCCCGACCTGGGCGCCGTTGTAGAACTGCGGGCCGCCGGAGTCGCCCCGCCAGGCGTTGCCGTTGATCCGGGTGCTCCGGATCGCCTGCCCGCCGTACGCGTCGGTGACGCTGTTGCTGGTCACCCGGACGGACGCGGTCTTGAGCTGGGTGGAGGCCGAGCAGCCGCTGTAGCAGGTCATGCCCCAGCCGAAGATGGTGTTGGTCGAGTTGAGCGGCGGGTTGCTGTTGGCCAGCGTGACGTAGGTGGTGCTCACCGCGCTGGACAGGCGCATCAGGGCCAGGTCGTAGCGGCCGTAGGTGGCGCTGACCGTGCGGGTGACCCCGCCGGAGGTGCGGTTGACGCTGCCCACCCGGACGGACATGGTGCCGCCGAGGCAGTGCCGGGCGGTGAGTACCCACTGCGGGGCGATGATCGTGCCGGAGCAGGTGAACGAGCCGTTGCTGAGCACCGCTGCGGCCCACGGCGCGGAGGAGACGGTCCCGCCGCCGATGATGTACGGGCCGACGGGGGCGGCGACGGCGCCGGAGCTGGCGCCGAGCACGCCGGCCAGGGCTGTGGCGAGGACCGCGAGCAGGGATCGGATGCGCATCGGTAGGGCTCCTTCGGGGGTCGCGGGACCCGGGTTACCGGGTCGACCTGCGGCGACGGGTAGGGGGTGATCCGCCGCCGCTACGTCGATAAATCGACGTCTGACGATGTACCGTAGAGCCGGGTGAGGTGTTTCACAAGGGGTACATAGAAACAGAGTGATGTAACAGTCGGATTTCCCGAAATCGGCCCGCCCGGCCATCCCCCGTCCGACTTCCGACCGGCTCTGCCGAACTGTCGCCGATGATCCGTTACGCAACGCGCCGGGAGATCGGACAACAAAGCCGTATCGGGACAGCAACGAACCCGTATCGATCCTGAAAGGGCCGAGCGGGCGGCCACCGGCGCTGTCCGACGCCCCTCCCACCGGTGCGTCCGGTGCGACTCCTGCCAGGTAGGCTGGCTGCGCTCGCCCGTTGTGGGTCGGCACCCAACTGCGTACACAGTCAGGAGTGCCCAGTGCCTCGCGTCGTCGTCGACGTCATGCTCAAGCCCGAGATCCTCGATCCGCAGGGCCAGGCCGTCGCAAACGCGCTGCCCCGGCTCGGTGTCAACGATGTCGCCTCGGTGCGGATCGGTCGGCGCATCGAGATCGACTTCACCGGTGAACCGGACCTGGACCGGGCCCGGGAGATCGCCGACAAGCTGCTCGCCAACCCGGTCATCGAGGACTTCACCGTCCGCCTGGTCGAGGCCGACGAGCCTGCGGAAGCCCGGTCGTGACCGCGCGGGTCGGTGTGGTGACCTTCCCCGGCTCGCTCGACGACGGGGACGCCGCCCGGGCGGTCCGGATCGCCGGCGCCCAACCGGTACGTCTCTGGCACGGAGACCCGGAGCTGCACGGGGTGGACGCGGTCGTCCTGCCCGGCGGCTTCTCCTACGGTGACTACCTGCGCTGCGGGGCCATCGCCCGGTTCGCCCCGGTGATGGAGACCATCATCGACGCCGCCGCCGGTGGCCTGCCGGTGCTCGGCATCTGCAACGGCTTCCAGATCCTCTGCGAGGCCCACCTGCTGCCCGGGGCGCTCACCCGCAACCAGCACCTGCACTTCCGCAACCGCGACCAGATCCTGCGCATCGAGTCGGCC
Source organism: Micromonospora sp. NPDC047134 (assembly GCF_040643455.1). Taxonomy (NCBI): domain Bacteria; kingdom Bacillati; phylum Actinomycetota; class Actinomycetes; order Micromonosporales; family Micromonosporaceae; genus Micromonospora; species Micromonospora sp. NPDC047134. The sequence continues at coordinate 431,500 of NZ_JBEYUI010000003.1, read as the reverse complement.
GGCACCGCTTGGACGAACGCCTTCCAGCCTGGCCAGGAGGTGCTGATCCCGGTCAAGAACGGTGAGGGTTGCTACGTCGCCGACCCCGCCACCCTGGACGCCCTCGAGGCCGAGGGCCGGGTGGTCGCCCGGTACGTCGGGGTCAACCCCAACGGCTCGCAGCGGGACATCGCGGCCATCACCAATTCGGCCGGCAACGTGGTCGGCATCATGCCGCACCCCGAGCACGCGGTGGAGGCCCTCACCGGCCCCTCCCTCGACGGCCTCGGCTTCTTCACCTCGGTGCTCAAGCACCTGGTGGGGGCGCCGGCGTGACCGTCCGCGTCGGGATCATCGGTCGGCTCACCCGCCCGCACGGCGGCGAGCGCAACGAGGAGAGGTCATGACTACGCATCCGGACCCGGTACGGGAGACCCCGGAGGCAGTCCCGGCCACGCCGGCACAGCCGGTCCAGCCATATCCGGCCGCCGCGCCGGTCCGGCACGCCTCCGGGCAGGCCGACTGGGCGGACCGGGTGGACACCGTGCCGCGCGCCGAGGGCACCCCGTCCGAACTCCAGCCGTACGCCGAACTGGGGCTCCGGGACGACGAGTACGACCGCATCCGGCACATCCTGGGCCGCCGGCCCACCCAGTCCGAGCTGGCGATGTACTCGATCATGTGGAGCGAGCACTGCTCCTACAAGTCCAGCAAGGTGCACCTGCGCCAGTTCGGTGAGAAGGCCCCGCCGAGTGACCGGCTGCTGGCCGGCATCGGGGAGAACGCCGGTGTGGTGCGGGTCTCCGACGAGCTGGCGGTGACCTTCAAGGTCGAGTCGCACAACCACCCGAGCTTCGTCGAGCCGTACCAGGGTGCGGCCACCGGGGTCGGCGGCATCGTCCGGGACATCCTCGCCATGGGCGCCCGTCCGGTAGCGGTGATGGACCCGCTGCGCTTCGGCGCGGCCGACCACCCCGACACCGCCCGGGTACTGCCCGGAGTGGTGGCCGGCGTCGGCGGGTACGGCAACTGCCTGGGCCTGCCCAACATCGGCGGCGAGGTGGTCTTCGACCCCTGCTACCAGGGAAACCCCCTGGTCAACGCCCTCTGCCTCGGCGTACTGCCGGTCAGCCGCCTGCAGAACAAGGCCGCGGTCGGCCCCGGCAATGTCGTGGTGCTGATGGGCGCCAAGACCGGGCGCGACGGCATCGGCGGCGTGTCGGTGCTGGCCAGCGCAACCTTCTCCGAGGGCAGCGAGCAGCGTCGCCCCTCCGTGCAGGTCGGTGACCCCTTCATCGAGAAGCTGCTGATCGAGGCATGCCTGGAGCTGTACGACGCCGAACTGGTCGCCGGCATCCAGGACCTCGGCGGGGCCGGGCTGACCTGCGCCCTCACCGAGACCGCCGCGGCGGCCGGCACCGGCATGCGGGTCTGGCTGGAGCGGGTGCCGCTGCGCGAGCCCTCGATGGACCCGCACGAGATCCTGGCCAGCGAGTCCCAGGAGCGGATGCTGCTGGTCGTCGAGCCGGCCAAGCTCGAAACCGTCCTCAAGACCTGTGAGAAGTGGGGGGTGCTGGCCACCGCCATCGGTGAGGTCACCGCTCCGGAGCCGGACGGCCAGCCGGGTCGACTGCTCATCACCTGGCGGGACCAGCTGGTGGTCGACGTGCCGCCAGGTTCGCTGGTGGACGACGGCCCGGTCTACGCCCGCCCGATGCGGGAGCCGGCCGACCTGATCCTGCTCCAGGCCGACCGGGCCGAGACCCTGCCCCGGCCCAGCGACCCGGACGCGCTGCGGGAGACCGTGCTGCGCATGATCGCCTCGCCGAACCTGTGCGACAAGACCTGGGTCACCGAGCAGTACGACCGCTACGTGCTGGGCAACACCGTGCTCGCCCAGCCGGAGGACTCCGGCGTGATCCGGATCGACGAGCGGACCGGCCTGGGAGTGGCCCTGTCGGTCGACGGCAACGGCCGGTACGCCCGCCTCGACCCGTACCACGGCGCCAAGCTGGCCCTGGCTGAGGCGTACCGCAACGTGGTGGTCACCGGGGCCACCCCGATCGCGGTCACGGACTGCCTGAACTTCGGCTCCCCGGAGGACCCGGGCGTGATGTGGCAGTTCGCCGAGGCGGTACGCGGCCTCGCCGACGGCTGCGCCGAGCTGGGCATCCCGGTCACCGGCGGAAACGTCAGCTTCTACAACCAGACCGGGGCGGCGGCCATTCACCCGACCCCGGTCGTCGGGGTGCTCGGCGTCCTGGAGAACGTCGCCGAGCGGGTGGCGATGGGCTTCGTCCCGCGGCCCAGCGGCGACCACGACCAGCTCTTCCTGCTCGGCGAGACCCATGTGGAGCTCTCCGGCTCGGAATGGGCCTGGGTGACCCACCAGCACCTCGGTGGCGTACCCCCGCATGTCGACCTGGCCCGGGAGAAGCAGCTCGGTGAGCTGCTGGCCGCCGCCGCCCGAGTCGGTCACCTCAGCTCGGCGCACGACCTCTCCGACGGAGGTCTCGCGCAGAGCCTGGTGGAGTCCTGCCTGCGGCACGGCGTCGGCGCCCGGATCGCGGTGCCGGAGCGTTTCGAGGGCAACTCCATGCCCTTCGTCTTCCTGTTCAGCGAGTCCGCCGGCCGGGTGCTGGTCTCGGTGCCCCGGGGCCACGAGAAGGCGTTCACCGCCCTCTGCACGGACTACGGCGTGCCGTGGGAACCGATCGGGGTCACCGACCCCTCCGCCGGTGCGCTTGAGGTGCTCGGCCAGTTCCGGATCGGCCTGGACGAGCTGCGCGAGGCGCACAGCGCCACCCTGCCGGCCCTGTTCGGCGGGGTCACCCCGGTCGAGTCGGCCCCGGACGCCGCGGTCGAGGCCGCGCCGGTGGTCGAGTCTGCCCCGGTGAGCGAGGCCGAGGCCGGGGCGACCGCCGAGGGCGAGCAGGCCGGCGTGGCGGCGCCTTCGGAGGAGGACCCCGAGTCGTCCGCACCAGAGGCGGCGGGTGCCGAACCGGCCGTCGAGCAGGTCGAGCGGGCGGCACCGCCGGTCCGCCGGGCGACCGGTGAGGGTGACCCCACCGCCGAGGCGCCGGGAACGCAGCCGACCGCCGACGAACGCTGAGGTGTCGGCCGGGCCCGACCTGACCCAGTCCGGTTCCGGGTCCCGGTTCGACTGGGGCCTGGCCGGGGCGGCCGAACTAGGCCGGGTCTGTGCCGTGCTGGTGGTGGTGGACGTGTTGTCGTTCACCACCACCGTCGAGGTGGCGGTCGGGCGCGGTACTGGCTGCTGAGCCAGGGGTACGGCTCGACGACCGCACCGATCGGGGTGATCGCGGCCGGGGAACGCTGGCCGGACGGCTCGCTGCGCCCGGCGGTGGAGGATCAACTCGGTGCGGCGAGCGTGCTCGATGCGCTGTCCTGTCTCCGGCCGTGAACTGATCGACGCCGGCTTCGCCGAGGATGTCGAGATCGCCGTACGCCTAGCGAGGACGTCTTCGCCCTCGCGGCTGCAACACCAGACTGGACGCGCCAGGGAGGACGACGGGCGGCTGCGGCAGATGATGCCCGCCGTCACCGCTCCATCGTCCTCCTAAAGCGTCGCTTCAGTCGTCCAGCCAGTCGAGCCGGCGTCCGCCGCGCTCTCCCGGGCCGGCTTCCGGCCGGGCACGGCCGGCCTGTGCCGGATCGGCGCCGTAGCCAGCGCCCTGCTCGTAGCCGCTGTCGTAGCTCTCGCGCTGGCGCGGCGGCTGCTCCTGGCCGTACCCGCCGCCCTGCTCGTAGCCGCTGCCGTAGCCACCGCGCTGCTGCGGCTGCTCCTGGCCGTAGCCACCGCCCTGGCCGTAGCCGCCGTAGCGACTGGCGTCGTCGTACCCGCCGGGCTGGCCGTAGCCCTCCGCCGGTTGTCCGTACCCGCCGGGCTGCGCCGGGTAGCCGCCGGTCGGCTCGGCCTGGCCGTACCCGCCGGCAGGCTCACCCCGGCCGTAGCTGGTGGGTTCGCTCTTGCCATACCCGGTGGGCTCGCTCGGGCCGTAGCTGGTGGGCTCGCCCTGGCCGTAGCTGATGGGGGGGCTGGAGGCGTATCCGCCTGCCGGCCCAGCCTGGCCGTACCCGCCGGTCGGCTCACTCTGGCCGTACCCGCTGGTGGCTGCGCTGCCGTAACCACCGGTCGGCTCGCCCCGGCCGTAGTCCGGCTCCGTCGAACCGTAGGCGCTGGTCGACCCGGCCTGGCCGTAGCCGGGCTGGTCGGCCTGGCCGTACCCGCTCGTGGGCTCGGTCCGGCCGTATCCGCCGGTCGGCTCGCTCTTGCCGTAGCCACCGGACTCACCCCGGCCGTATCCGCCGGTCTCCCCACGGCCGTAGCCGGTGGGTTCGCTCTGGCCGTAACCCTGGCCCGCGTCCTGCTCGTACAGGCCGGTCGCGTAGGGGTCGGCGGGCGCGGGGTAACGGGTCTCGTCGCCGGTGTAACGGCCGGTCGGCTCGTCGTACCGCTCGCCGTAGCCGGCAGCGCCACCGCCAGCCGGGGGGTAGTCCGCCCCGGCACCGCCGGCACCGTAGTCACGGCCGCCATACCCGGCACCCGAGGACGGGGTGCTGCCGTAACCGGGGGTGCCGTAGCCGGCGGGCTCGTCGCCGTAGCGACCGCCCGACCAGGCCTGGCCGGCTCCGCCCGCAGCGCCGTAGGGCTGTGCGGGTGCGCCGTACGGGTCCGGGGGAACGTCGTCGACCACCGGCTGGTGCATCATCGTCGGCGCGTTGCTGATCCCGGCACCGGCGACCATGGTCGGGTCGGGCGTGGCGCCGACCCGGTTGACTACGCGGGTCTGGTCGTCCGCGCTGACGAAGTTGCCTCGGGCCGCCGGAACAGCGCCAGCGGGGGCGGCGGCGGGGGCGTCCCCGTCGACGTCGCCGTCCTCCTTGCGCCTCATCCACAGCAGCACGATCGTGCCGACACCGACGGCAACGAACAGACCGCCGAGCAGCACCAGCAGCCAACTGCCGAAGCCACCGGAGTCCTCGTTGCCGGCCTGGGCCGGTGGGGCCGCAGACTCGCCGGGGGGAGTCTCCTCATCCTCGGCGAACTCGTCGTCGAAGGGGTCCTCCGTCGGCACTGCGGACTCGCTGGCCGACGGGGTGGGACTCGGACTGTTCGACGCCTGGATAGCCAGGGTGATCCGCTGTCCGGTGACGCTCTGACCGGCGTTCGCCGTGAAGCTCACGACCTCCCGGACGCTGTTCGAGCTGGCACCGATATCGATCCGGCCCGGCGCGATGGGGCGGTCGTTGCTGCCGGTGAAGCGGAAGTTGCCGTCGGAGTTCGTGTTGGTCTCGTACTGCTTACCGGCGCTGTCCTTGAGCAGGACGTATGCGTTCGCCACCCCGTCACCGGCCTGGTTGACCACCTTGCCGGAGATCGACCGGACCGTCTGCGGCGCCTGAGTGGTCGGCGGCGGCGGGGGAGCAGCGACCATCGTCACGTTTGTCGAGGCCTCGGCATCCTGCCGAATCACACCCTGAGCCTCAACGGCCTTGACGGTGATCGTGGCCGACCCATTGGTGGCGTCGTTTGCGAGTTGGAAGGTGGCTTCGAGAGTGCCAGCTGAGTCAACGCGCCTGCGCTCGCAGCCGTCGACGCACCTCAGCTTTCCGTTGTTCGAGCTGACGGTGATGTCCACCGGGACTACGTCGTCACTGAAGCCCAGCGAGTAACGCACGGTGGTGGTCTTACCTGCTTCAACGGCGCTCGGAGATGCCGAGACGTTGTTGACGCTCGGGGCGGCGAGGGCGGGTGTGGCGGGGACCGCGAGCAGGGCACCCACAATCAGCGCCACGACCACACCGGCCCGCGTTTGCCAGGCTCGTCGGTGTGTTGACACGTCCACCGCCTTCCGGACTGATCTTCCCTGGCTGGCGGGTGCCAGGCCTGGGGAACATCACGGTACGAATACGCCGTCGGCAACTATGCCTTGTCGGGGCGGATCGGCGCGACCCAGGGCCAGCGTGAAGCGTGGCGGGGCGAGGCCGTATCGTCCCGTCGTGTCCTCTCCGTGCGATAAGTCCGCCGCAGTCGCGGCGGTGATGGTGGCGCTCGATGAGGGCCGCACACCTGAACGGTCGGTCTTCCGTGCGGCGGTAAGGGCCTTATTGACCACCCTTGCGGATCGTGCCCCCGGCCGATCGGTGGAGGTGCGCGTCCCACCTTACGGTGCAGTTCAGTGCGTTCCGGGTCCGCGACACACCCGCGGTACACCTCCGAACACGGTCGAGATGGATCCGCAAACCTGGCTCGAGTTGGCCACCGGACGACTCGACTGGGCCCAAGCGGTCACGGAGGGTCGCGTACGGGCGAGTGGTGCTCGCGCGGACCTCTCCCCGTACCTGCCCCTCGAACTGGAGTGACGCATGTTGCCGCTGACCTTTAGCGGTGACAACGTGACTGTATGTGGCGACTTGGATTCGCGTACACTGTCAGGCGACGACAGTGTGGTCCCGGCCAATCAGCGGAGCAGGCCCTTTGGGGTTCCGCCAGGCCAGTCCAGACCAGCAAGAGGGAGCGGTAGGTGCCCCGAGGCGACGGCCGGCTGAGCCACGACCTTGATCCCCAACGACCTGGCCCCCAGGACGCCTGTGGCGTCTTCGGCGTCTGGGCGCCGGAGGAAGAGGTCGCCAATCTCACCTACTTCGGGCTGTACGCACTACAGCACCGAGGGCAGGAGGCGGCCGGGATAGCGGTCAGCGACGGCTCCGGCGTGGTGGTCTACAAGGATCTCGGCCTGGTGGCCCAGGTCTTCGACGAGCCGACCCTGGCCAGCCTGCGCGGGCATCTCGCGATCGGGCACACCCGCTACTCCACGACGGGTGGTTCCACCTGGGAGAACGCCCAGCCGACCATCCGGGCCACCAGCGCCGGCACCACGATCGCCCTGGCGCACAACGGCAACCTGGTCAACACCGCCGAGTTGCAGCGTGAGGCGGCCGAGCGGGGCCTGAGCGCGGACGGGTCGACCAACGACACCTCCCTGGTCACCATGCTGCTGGCCAGTCGACCGGATCTCTCCGTGGAGGCGGCGGCCCTGGAGGTCCTGCCCCGGCTGCGCGGCGCGTTCAGCTTCGTCTTCATGGACGAGAGCACCCTCTACGCCGCCCGCGACCAGCACGGCGTACGCCCCCTGGTGCTCGGCCGGTTGGAGCGGGGCTGGGTGGTGGCCAGCGAGACGGCGGCGTTGGACATCGTGGGTGCCAGCGTGGTCCGTGAGGTCGAGCCCGGCGAGCTGATCGCGATCGACGCCGAGGGGCTGCGGTCCACCCGGTTCGCCGTCCCCGAGCCCAAGGGCTGCCTCTTCGAGTACGTCTACATCGCCCGTCCGGACGCCACCATCGCCGGTCGCAACGTGCACGCGGCCCGGGTGCAGATCGGCCGGCAGTTGGCCAAGGAACACCCGGTAGAGGCCGACCTGGTCATCCCGGTTCCGGAGTCGGGCACCCCGGCGGCGATCGGCTACGCCGAGGAGTCCGGCATCACCTACGGCGCCGGCCTGATGAAGAACCCGTACGTCGGACGCACCTTCATCCAGCCGTCGCAGACCCTGCGCCAGCTGGGCATCCGACTCAAGCTCAACCCGCTTCGGCAGAACGTACGCGGCAAGCGCCTGGTCGTGGTCGACGACTCCATCGTCCGGGGCAACACCCAGCGGGCGATCGTCCGGATGTTGCGCGAGGCCGGCGCCCTGGAGGTGCACGTCCGCATCTCCTCTCCGCCGGTGTCCTGGCCCTGCTTCTACGGCATCGACTTCGCCACCCGGGCCGAGTTGCTGGCCAACGGCCTGGACAACGAGGGCATCCGGCGTTCCATCGGTGCCGACACCCTGGGTTACGTCTCACTGTCCGGCCTGATCGCCGCGACCGAGCAGCCCAAGACCCGTCTGTGCCGGGCCTGTTTCGACGGGGAGTATCCGATCGAACTTCCCGTCGGCAACCTGATCGGCAAGCACGTTCTAGAAGGAATCGGCCGTCGCGTCGCCCACAACTCGGACGACACCGACTCCGTCGAGCAAACCGTCCCTCCGCTCGTCGCCGCTGCGGGGGCCGACGACGATCTCAGCCGGGCACGCCGTACCTCGCGCTCCGACCTGAAGATGTCGGCCACCACAAACCGCCCGTAGCATCGCCCGGTTGCGGTCGGTCACCGTCGACCAGCAGCCGAGAACCACAAAGGGGAGAACCGTGACGCACGTGTCCGAGCGCAGCGGCGCAGGAAGCAGCCCGACCGGCGCTGGCGGCGACCGCCAGCCCTGGACTGCCGGCACCGGCCGTCAGGCTCGCAAACGTTCGGTCTCGTACGCGGACGCCGGTGTGTCGATCGAGGCGGGTGACCGCGCCGTCGAGCTGCTGAAGTCCAAGGTCAAGCAGACTCGCCGGCCGGAGGTGATGGGCGACCTCGGTGGTTTCGCCGGTCTGTTCCGGCTCGACACCACCAAATACAAGAACCCGATCCTGGCCTCCTCCACCGACGGGGTCGGCACCAAGCTGGTGATCGCCCAGCAGATGAACATCCACGACACGGTCGGCATCGACCTGGTCGCGATGGTCGTCGACGATCTCGTCGCCTGCGGCGCCGAGCCGCTGTTCCTGCTCGACTACATCGCCACCGGCGAGGTCGTGCCGGACAGGGTCGCCGAGATCGGCGCCGGCATCGCCGACGGCTGCCGCTACGCGGGCTGCGCACTGCTCGGTGGCGAGACCGCCGAGCACCCGGGCGTGCTGCGTCCGGACGAGTACGACATCTCCGCCACCGGTGTCGGGGTGGTGGAGGAGAGCGAGATCCTCAGCCCTGCGCGGGTCGAGGTGGGCGACGTGGTGATCGCGATGCGCTCGTCCGGTCTGCACTCGAACGGCTACTCCCTGGTCCGGCACGTGCTGCTCGGCGCGGGGCGGATGCGGTTGGACGTGGTGATCGACGACTTCGGTCGGCAGCGCACCCTGGGCGAGGAGCTGCTCACCCCCACCAAGATCTACGCTCAGGACTGCCTCAAGCTGATCGCCGAGGCCGAGGTGCGGGCGCTGGCCCACGTCACCGGCGGCGGCATCCCCGGCAACCTGGTGCGGATCCTGCCCGAGCACGTGGACGCGGTGGTCGACCGCTCCACCTGGCGCCCGCAGCCGATCTTCGACCTGATCCAGTCCAAGGGGCGGATCGAGGACCCGGAGATGGAGTCGACCTTCAACATGGGGGTCGGCATGTTCGCGATCGTCTCGGCCGAGGATGCCGACCGGGCCCTGGCCACCCTCACCGGCCGGGGGGTCGACGCCTGGCAGGTGGGCGAGGTCATCGAGGGCACCGGCGAGGTGAAGATGGTCGGCCAGCACACCCGCGGCTGAGGTGATCCGATCTTCCGGGCGCCTGGTCCGGGGTTCACCCGAGCAGCCGTCGCGGCCTAGCCTGTAGGGCACCCTCAACGCTGCGGGGCATGACCTGCCGGGGTGTCCCGGCAGCCTTCTACCGCTACGAGGAGGGCGATGGCTGCACGGGGACGACCGATACCCGGGATGCGCGGGCTGACCGCCGTCCCGTCGTACGTCGTGATGCAGCCCACCACCCTCTGCAACCTGGACTGCGCCTACTGCTATCTGCCCCTGCGGGCGGTCGACCGGCGGATGCCGGTCGAGGTGGCGCAGGCGGTGGCCGCCTCGGTGAACCCCTGGGCAGCGGAGGCCCGGTTCTCCGTGGTCTGGCACGGGGGTGAGCCGCTGGCCGCCGGTCGTGAGCAGTTGGCCGCGCTGATGGCACCCTTCGGCCCGGAGGTGGAGCACCACGTCCAGACCAACGCCACCTTGATCGACGACGCCTGGTGCGAGTTCTTCGTGACCCATCGCATGCGGGTCAGCGTCAGCGTGGACGGTCCCCGGGAGCGCAACACCGAGCGGGTCACCCGCTCCGGTCGGCCCGCGTACGACCGGATCGTCCGTGGGGTGGCGGCCCTGCGCCGGCACGGCCTGCCGTTCTCGGCGCTGGCGGTGGTGAACGACCCGGCCCCCGGCCGGGCGGCGGAGCTGTACGACTACTGCCTCGACCTCGGCTGTGAGGTGCTCGGGGTGAACATCGAGGAGACCGAGGGAGTCAACACCCGGGACAACGCCCACGATCCGGCCCTGGTGACCGGGTTCTGGGCCGAGTTGGTGGCCGCCTGGCGCCGGCAGCCGCGGATCCATCTGCGGGAGGTCGAGTGGTCGCTGCGGTACGCCGCCGCGGTGCTGGACGACACCGCGGATGATCTGCTGCCTCGGCGGCTGGACCCGATCCCGACGATCGCGTACGACGGCTCGGTGGTGGTGCTCTCGCCCGAACTGGCCGGCTTCACCGATCCGCGGTACGGCGATTTCAGCAGCGGAAACGTGCTCCGCACCCCGCTGCACACGATCCTCGAGGAGGCCACCGAGCGGACGGCCTGGGTCGGGGAGTTCCTGACCGGGGTGGAGGCCTGCCGCTCCTCCTGCCCCTACTTCGGATTCTGTGGCGGGGGCCACGCGGCCAACCGGTACTTCGAGCTGGGGCGTTTTGACGGTACGGAGACCGAGCACTGCCGCAACAGCAAGATCCGCTTACTGGAGGGAGTGTTGGAGCATGCCCGAAACCACCAGCCGTCGGGAACCTGAGCCAGCGACCGGAGAGGATTGCGACCAGGTCGGCGCCAAGGTGCGGGAGGCCGCTGCCGGGCTCACCGCTCTCCTGCACGAGGCCGATGCCGCGCGACGGTCACGGGCGGAGGTGGCAGGTGGTGACGGCGCCAGCGCGGTCTGCGCCTGGAACCACTTCGAGAACATCCCGACGTTCTACAACTGGAACAACCGGCCACGATGAGCCGACCGGGCTGATTCAAGGGCCTGCCACGCTACCGGATTCTGGTCCGGGCATGGCAGGCCCTTGAGTCGTCGGGTGTTGCGCCGCCTTGGCGGGCACATACGTGAGCACGCGGGGAGTTACCGCGTGCTCAGATGCGACCAGGGGTCAGCGGGTCGGACGGACCCACTTGTCCGGGCCGTCCTCGGTATGGTCCTCGTCTTCGTCGACGTACTCGTTGTAGTCGTCGTCGAAGTTGCGGTCCGACTTGCCGCCGCCGCCGAGTTCTCGCTGCAAGGCGGCGAGGTCGGTGTTCGGGGAGTGATACTTCAACTCCCGGGCCACCTTTGTCTGCTTGGCCTTAGCACGGCCGCGCCCCATGGCTCGACCCCCTCGCACAGAATGCGGGGCAGCCCGAAGGCGGGCCCCGATGACGTCAGGCATCTCTCGTGGCTCTTACGGTACATGGGGATGCCACCGTTCGGCACCTCGGGTTACCGTCGACCGCCCCCGCGCGTTGCGGCCGGTGGTCGTCACCCATTGTACCCGGTAAGGAGCGATGCCGGGAACGGTCGTGACAGGGGGCGAACCTGGCGAATGCGTCGTGTTCCCAGCGTAACCGGGATCGACCGGCCGGGGTGGGCGGGATCGGCCCACCCGCCCCTACCGGGAGAGTCGTCAGCGCAGGTGGATGGCGCGCAGTCGGCCGATCTCGGCCATCCGCCGCTCGGCCAACCGGTCGGCCGCCACCGCGGGCGGAACGCCCTCGTCGTCGGCGAGCCGCAGGATCTGCCGGGTGGTGTCGTAGATCCGGGTGGCGCGCAGCTTGGCTCGCTCGAAGTCGAAGCCCTCGATCTCGTCCGCGACCTGGATCACACCACCGGCGTTCACCACGTAATCGGGGGCGTAGAGGATGCCCCGGTCGGCCAGCAGCTTCTCGACTCCCGGGTGGGCCAGCTGGTTGTTGGCCGCACCGGTGATCACCTTGGCACGCAGGGCCGGCACGGTGTCGTCGTTCAGCGCACCACCGAGGGCGCACGGGGCGTACACGTCGATGTCGGCCGCTACCAGCGCGGAGACGTCGTCCAGCAGCGAGACCTGGGGGTGGGTGGTGCGGGCCCACTCCAGGGCCTGCGGGCTGACATCGGTGGCCACCACCTCGGCGCCGTCCTCGATGAGGTGCCCGACCAGGTACTTGCCGACCTTGCCCAGACCGGCCACACCGACCCGCTTGCCGTGCAGGGTCGGCACCCCCCAGACGTGCTCGGCCGCGGCCCGCATGCCCTGGAAGACACCCCAGGCGGTGAGGATGGAGGAGTCACCGGCTCCGCCGTGCTCCACACTGCGACCGGTGACGTAGCGGGTCTCGCGGGCGATCACGTCCATGTCCGGCACGTAGGTGCCCACGTCGCAGGCGGTGTAGTAGCGCCCGCCCAGGGACTCCACGAAGCGGCCGTACGCCCGCAGCAGCGCCTCGGTCTTGATCTGCGCCGGGTCACCCCAGATGACCGCCTTGCCGCCGCCCAGGTCCAGACCGGCCAGGGCGTTCTTGTACGCCATGCCGCGAGACAGATCGAGGACGTCCGCCAGGGCCGCCTCTTCGCTGTCGTACGGGTAGAAGCGGGTGCCACCGAGGGCGGGGCCCAGCGCGGTGGAGTAGATGCCGATGATCGCCTTGAGGCCGGTCTGCTTGTCCTGGCAGAACACGACCTGCTCGTGGCCGGTGGATTCCGGATCGTCGGTGCTGGCGAATACGCCCATGGCTGACTCCTGTGTCGGCGGGCGCCCTCGTAGGACGCGGACCTGGTCTACGCCGGCGGGGATGCTGCCGGTGCTGCGAAGCCTAGTATCGACCTGGCCCGGGATGCCCTCGCCAGTCGGCCGTCCCGTCCAGCGGGCACCCACCGGTGCAGGCCACGGTGACGCCGAGCAACGCTCGGCTTGCGATTCGTGGGAGGATCGCGCCGTGCCGTCGCTCTTCGCTTCATACCTGCGCGTGTACGAGCCGTTGACCGCCTTCGACCGGGACCGCCAGGCGTACTGGCGCCGCTATGTCGAACAGGGGCGGGCAGTGGCGCCCGTGGAGGGGCCGGGCCGACAACGGACCTCGGTGATCGAGGCGCTCGGCGCCGGCTGGACCCGGCTGCCCGATCTGCCCGAGGAGGCCTACGTCCTGGAGGCCGACGAGGGGCTGCTGGTGTGCCCGTGGAACCTGCGGATCCGGGTGGCCGAGGCGGCGTTGAGCGCCCGGGACGGAGTGCCGCCGGTGCTGGCGGACGCCTTCGTCCCACCCGTGCTGGCCGGGCAGGCCAAGGCCGTGGTGGAGGACTGGCGCAGCGGTGCCCGGGTGCTGGAGCGGGGGGTGCCCCGGGTGCACGAGCAGATCGCCACCTGGGGGGTGCCGCTGCGCTGGTTCGTGCTGTTCGACCCCGAGGAGCGGCAGCACGTCACCGCCCCGGATCGCCGGGCCCTGCGGTTCCGTACGGAGATCTCCAAGGCTCGGCGGCGCTCCTCCCGGGCGCTATCCGTGCTGCGCAAGTCGGTAGGGGACGCCCCGATCACCGAGGCGGTCGAGGAGGCGGCCCGGTGGCTGGAGGAGTTCCACCCGCGCTCCGTGGTCGAGCTGGACTACGGCGGCCTGGTGGACCTGCTCTCGGACGAGACCCTGGCCGACGACGATTCGCCGGAACTGGTCGCGGCGGGACTGGCCGGGCTGTCCGAGGGCGAGGCCGAGGAGGCCTCGGCGGCGTACGACAAATTGGTCGCTCGGTGGCGTGCCGTGCAACTTCTGGAGCGGTGTAACTAGTCCGACATTGTCCGAGCAACTCATCCGACAATGCCCGACAATGTCCGTTCACAATCTGAGGTTCCTTCGTAGTTGATGCATCACGAACCGTGATCATGAGTCCGAATAAGGTAGGTTCTGGCGTGTAAAGGTGGCATAAATCGGGCATGGTTCATCCGTCCGTCTAGGGACGTTCGGCCGTTCGGCCCATGTCGGACATCGGGGACTAGCCGGACCATGGGAGACGCGTCGGCCGGCGGGACCCCGGCCGATGTCTATACATGTGGAGGAGTGACCGATGGCATCGCGAACGCACGAACCAGAGCCGCTACTTACACCGGCCGAGGTGGCGTCGATGTTCCGTGTCGACCCGAAGACGGTGACCCGTTGGGCCAAGGCTGGCAAGCTCAGTGCCATCCGGACCCTGGGTGGCCACCGCCGTTACCGGGAGTCGGAGGTCAGAGCGCTGCTACAGGGGCAGATCCCGCAGCAGCGCCAAGGGGACTGACCGGCCGACAGATAACGAAGCTCGCCTGAAGGGCGGCGGATCTGATGATCCGCCGCCCTTCAGCTCGTCTCAGCCATGAAAACCGGGCGTCCTGGGGTCGGGACCTCGACATACGGCCGCCCGGCGGCTGACTGGCCGCTCAGCCGGTTTGCCGGGCTGGTCAGATCGGGTCGGTCAGTCCGAGTCCGTGAGTTCGAGTCGGATGCCGATCGTGCCGCCCTGGCCGCGCCGCAGCCGACTGCCGAGCAGGCTCAGCCGACCCAACACCCGGTACTTCTGCTTGATCAGCCCACGGATGCGCTCCATGGCGCCCGGGTCGTAGAGGGTCGCCATGGCCGGTACGGCCGCGCCGTGTGGCCGACCACGGACGTCGCAGGGCGCCACCGTGACCTCGCCGCTGCGCCGAATCCGTTTCACCTTGCCGGCGTCTGCGGCGGTCCACACCGCCAGGGCGTCACCGTCGCGGACCGCCCAGACCGGGGTCGGCACGGCTCGGCCGTCCTTACGGAAGGTCGTCAGGAGGATGTACTTCTCCGCTGCGAGGCGATCCAAGGTGGTCACCCCCTCAGAGTACGGGCGTCAGCCAGGTATGAGCAGGCCGATAGCGTGGCGGATGTGACGACAGAACCGCGAATCGGTGACGTCTTCGGGGAGCTGCTGCGCGACACGCTGGCCGTGGCGACCGGAGTCGGCCCCCGCCCACTGGCCGGCGGGCGGGTACCCCGCCCGGTCATCGAGATCATCGAGAGGGACGACGGACTGGTCAACGGGGCGCCCGCCGCCCAGTACCTCGAAGAGCCGTCGCAGTGGCAACCCCACGACCACCGGGCGGTGCAGCGGGTACGCGGCGCCACCCTGGACATCGGTGTCGGCGCCGGGCGGATCGCGCTGCTGCTCCAGGAGCGTGGCGTAGCCGTCACCGGGTTGGACGTCTCGCCGGGCGCGCTGGCGGTGTGCCGCCGTCGGGGCGTACGCGATCTGGTGCTCGGCACTGTGGACGAGCATGCCGCCAGCGGGCGGCGGTACGACACCTTCCTGCTGCTCGGCAACAACCTGGGGCTGCTGGAGGGCCGGGAACGGGCCCCGGCCTTCCTCACCGCGCTGGCCGCGATGGCCAACCCGGGGGCGCAGGTGATCGCCCAGGGCACCGATCCCTACGGCACCCGCGATCCGGTGCACACCGGCTACCACGAGGCCAACCGGCGCCGGGACCGCCTCGGCGGGCAACTGCGGCTGCGGCTGCGCTACCGGGAGTTGAGTACCCCCTGGTTCGACTACCTGGTCTGCTCCCCGGCCGAACTGGCCGACCTGGTCCGGGACACCCCGTGGCGACTGGCCGACATCGACGACCGCGACGCCCCGTACTACCTCGCCACCCTGCAACTGCCCGGCTGAGCGGGCGGAATGTTAAGAGGGGACCCCTGCTATACCGGAGGCGTTAACAGGGGGCCCTTCCTTAACAATCAGACCTGGACGGTCGGGGGGAGTTGCTCCGGGGGGAGGCCGCCGTCGCCGTCCACGACCTCGTCGGGCTGGCCGTCCTCGTCGATGTCGACCATCGTGACGTCCACCTTGCCGTCGCCGTCGGTGTCGAACTGGAACAGGTCGGCCTTGCCGTCGCCGTCGGTGTCGACCACCCAGACGTCCGTACGGCCGTCGTTGTTGGTGTCGGCGCGCAGCAGTTCGACACGCTCGTCGCCGCGCGTCTCGACGGTCTCCTGGGCCTCCGTACCGGTCTCCGGTGCCTGGCTCATCAGTTCGTCCCTTCCCTTGGTTGTCAGCGGTCCTACCCGATCTCGGCCGCCCCCACGCACGCGACGATGATCGTGCTGCATAGGGTCGCACCATGACTGAGCGGAGGGTACGGACCAGCTTCGGCGTGGCGGTGATCCCGCGCGCCAACGGCGCGGCGGAGACCGAGGGTCGTCACGGTGCGGTGATCGGCCGATGACGCAGCGATTCGTGGTGGTCGGTGCCGGCACGATGGGTCTGGGCATCGCGTACGTGGCAGCCGGTGCGGGTTACGCCGTGGAACTGGTCGAGGTGGACCGGGACCGGGGTGCAGCGGCCGTCGAACGACTCGGCCAACTGTGGGACCGGGCGGTGCAGCGCGGCAAGTTGACCGCCGAGCAGGCCGCCTCCAGCCGGGCTGCGGTGACCCTGCGGGCCGGGCTGGGCGAGGTCGCCCCCGCCCCGGAGGTGATCGTGGAGGCGGTACCGGAGCGGCTGGAGCTCAAGCGGGCCGTGCTGGCCGAGGCGGAGCGACTGGAGCCGGCCCTGCTGGGCAGCAACACCTCAAGCATCTCCATCGCCGACCTGGCCGCCGGACTGGCCCGACCGGAGCGGTTCTGCGGGTTGCACTTCTTCAACCCGGTCTGGGTCATGGCCCTGCTGGAGATCGTGGTCGGCCCGGCCACCGCCGAGGAGACCACCGAGGCGGCCCGCGCCCTGGCCGGTCGGCTGGGCAAGGACCCCGTCGTCGTACGCGACATGCCCGGCTTCGCCACCTCCCGGCTCGGGGTCACCCTGGGGCTGGAGGCCATCCGGATGCTCGCCGACGAGGTGGCCAGCCCGGCCGACATCGACAAGGCGATGGTGCTCGGCTACCGGCACCCGGTGGGCCCGCTGGAACTGACCGATCTGGTGGGTCTGGACGTGCGCCTGGACATCGCCCGCACCCTTCAGGCCGCCTACGGCGACCGGTTCGCCCCGCCACCGCTGCTGGTGGAGATGGTCGCGGCCGGTCGCCTGGGCAAGAAGTCCGGCCACGGCTTCTACCGCTGGGTCGACGGGGTCCGCAGCGACGGTACCGAGTGGACGGCCCCGGGATCGGATCCCGCGACGGGAGCGGCGCAGTGAGCGGCGGGCTGCGGATCGAGGAGCACCCGGACCGGCTGGTGGTCACCCTGGACCGGCCGGAGAAGCGCAACGCCATCGACGCCGACCTCATCGCGGCCCTGCACGAGGTCTGCGCCGAGTTGGAGGCCCGGCCCCGGATGCTGCTGCTGACCGGTGGCACCGAGGGAATCTTCGCGGGCGGGGCGGACATCGCCCAACTGTGCGAACGGGGTCGGCTGGACGCCCTGGCCGCGATCAATTCGGCCGCCTTCGCCCGCATCCGGGCCCTGCCCATGCCGACCGTCGCGGCCATCGACGGCCCGGCGCTCGGCGGCGGCGCCGAACTGGCGTACGGCTGCGATCTTCGGGTGTGCACGGAGCGGGCGGTGTTCGGCCAGCCTGAGGTGCGGCTGGGCATCCTGGCCGGAGCCGGGGCCACCCACCGCCTGCCGGCGCTGGTCGGTGAGGCCCGGGCCAAGGAACTGCTGTTCACCGGGCGGCGGGTGGACGCCGCGGAGGCGCTGCGGATCGGCCTGGTCAACCGGGTGGTGGCGACCCCGGAGGAGCTGTTGCCGGCCGCCCACGAGCTGATCGACGAGATGGCCAAGGGTTCCGCGCTGGCGCTTCGGTTGACCAAGCTGGCCGTCGACGCCCCGCCGGCCGCGCACCCGCACCTGGACCTGGTCAGTCAGGCGGTGCTCTTCGAGGACGAGGAGAAGCGTCGCCGGATGACGGAGTTCCTGGACCGTCGACGCGCACGCTGAGACAACCGGAAAGGTCCGCACCCGACCAGATCGGGTGCGGACCTTTCCGTACTGTCGTCAGGCCGGTGCGGCCAGCTTTTAGCGGTCCAGGGCCGCCAGGGGTACCTCCGCGTCCGCGAGTGCCCGGATGACCGCGGCGGACTCACCGAACCCGATGATCAGGACGGCGTCGGCACCGAAATCCTTGATCTCCTTGGCGCCCTGGCTGAAGTCGATCGGGGCGGCGTCGGCCTCCTCGCCGGGTTGGTAGTTGAGCAGCTTCACCTTGTCGCCGCCGAACCCGGCCCGTTCCAGCTCACCCTGGACGGTCTTCTGGAGGCCCTCACCGTAGGAGTCCTTGCGGGCCACGATCGCGATTTTGTGCGGGCCGTCCCGGAGGATCACGTCCGCCAGGGCCCGTCCCTGCAACCCGTCCGGCGGAGCGGTACGGAAGTAGAGCCCTCGGTCGTCCACCTCGGTCAGGCTGGCCGCCGTGTTCGAGGGAGAGAACAGGATCCGGCCCGCCTTGACCACGTCCTCCAGGATGGCTGCGGAGATCCCGGAGCCGCCGGCACCGATCATCACGTGGACCCCGGCCCTGACGTGCCGGGCCACGGTCTCCTTGGCGATCGCCGGGTTGGTGCCGTCGTCGCCGTCGACCCAGACCACCTCCTCGCCGAGCACCCCACCGGCCGCGTTGATCTCCTGGATCGCCAGTGCCGCACCAGCGGCCAGGGGCGGGTACGCGATCGCCAGGTCACCGCTCTTGGGCAGCAACCCGCCGAAGACCAGTGGTGCGCCGCTGGGCTGGGCGGCGCCGCGCGGCGGCCGCTTGTCACTGGCGGCGGACTCGTCACCGGCGCCGACGAACTCCGTCTTGGCGTCGTTGAGCTGCTGCCCGTCGAAGTGTTGGGTGGCGTAGCTGGCGGTCGCCGGCTCACCGGCCTCGGTGAACCCGGCCCGGGTGATCGAGACGCTGCGGTACTCGATGTCCTCACCGTCGCGGATCAACTGGAGGCACTGGTCCACCGCCCCGCAGCGGGTGCCGTGGTTGGTGACCCCGACGATCTGCTTGGCGATGGCCGCCGGGTCGGTGGTGCCGGCGAGTTCCGCGGCGAGCGCGCTGATCACCACCGCGTCGTACGACTCCGCGGCATAGAGGAAACCGTCCAGGCTCGGATCCACGGACAGTAGCCGCTTCTTGAAGTTCTCCGGCAGCGGTGTGAGCGGGATGGTGCCCTTCATACCGTCGACCAGGTTGGCGCGATCTCCCAACTCCTCCGCGTACGAGTTCGACATGTTGCCGTCGGTGCCGTAGAGGCGCACCTGTTGGGCGGTCGTATCTTCGCGCTCATCGTTCCCGCAGGCGCTGGTGGCGAGCAGGACCGTGGCGCAGACCGCCAGAACAGCGCTCCGCGTGCCGCGTGACATGTGCATTGTCGTCCTTCCTCCGCGAAGGTCCGCTGCGCAGACTAACGTGCCGCGAGGGGCGACGGGACCGTGGAGGGCCGTCTATCCGCAGGTCGCCTCCCGTATGTGCGGAGAGTGACACAGGCGGGTTCCTTGACCGGAGCACTTACTGTGCGGTGCGTGACCGACTCGCCACAGCAGACCCTTGCCGACGCCACCGCGATCCTCAGCTCGGCGCTCGACGGAGACTCCGACGCCGTGGTGGGGACCTTCGACGCGGTCGTCGACCGGGACGGCCTGACCGGTGCGTACGACGTGGCCTGGTGTCTGGCCGCGACCATGGTCGGCGACCCGGTGCCCCCGGGAGCCTGCGCCCTGGACTTCCCCGGCATCGACCAGGCCGAGTACGACGCCCGGTGGGTGGCCCGCTTCGTCAGCGCGTACGCCAACTCCGACCTGGAGACGGGACGGGCGCTGTTCGGTGCGGCGGCGGCCGACGGACTCCTGCCGGACTGCCTGCTGACCCTGGCCGGGTCGACCATCGCCACCCTGCGGCACCGATCCACCTGACCCGCTCACCCGGCGGGTGTCTCATACGCCCGGACCATACCGGCTGCTGCCCGACTGCACAGCTTGCCTGGAGGCCCAGGTCACCCACCGGCCGGTTGTGCGGGTCTGCGGGCCAGCAGGCAGGCCTGCGGTCGGGTGAGCCCTTCCACCGGCTCCTGCACCAGGCGTGCGGTGACCACCAGACCGGCGTCGTGCAGCAGGCCCGCGACGGTGTCCGGCGACAGCAGGTGGGTGCGGTAGGACACCGGGTGGCCGTACGCCTGCTCGGGACGCAGCTCCTCGTCGCCGACATGGAACCCGACCAGTAGGCTCCCGCCGTGGGCCAGAGCGCGATGGAATCCGGTCCCGGATGGCGCTCAGGTAGGCGGGCTCGACCATGCCGGTGACCGTAGCGGGATATTGACCCGTAGCTGAATGATGGGCGGCGTGACCCTCTCCGACCCGGACCCGCTGTGGATCCTCCGCCTGGTGATCGTGATTTTCGGTCTCGCCCTGCTGGCCTTCGGTGTCCGGGTCGCCGTATCGCGCCGGTTTCCGGTGGCCTGGGTGCGGATCACCCGGCTGAACGCTGCCGGGCAGTCGCAGCCGGTTCGCATGGGCGGGTTTCAGGCGCTGCTCGGTGGCGGCCTGCTGGTCCAGCAGGTGCCCTTCTTCATCCCGATGCCCTCGGCGGCGGCAAGAGCGCTGTTCGCGGTGGCCCTGCTTCTCGCCGTGGCCGCGATGGGTTGGTGTCTCTGGCGACAGGACTAGCTGCCCTGTGGCCAATGCAACAGGCTGCCGAAGGCAACAGGCCCCACAAACGCAAACGCGCCGACCGGCGTTTCCGCTGGTCGGCGTTTTGCTAGCCCGGCGAAAGGCTATGTGGCCAGGGGCGGGGTCGAACCGCCGACCTTCCGATTTTCAGTCGGACGCTCGTACCAACTGAGCTACCTGGCCGTGGTGCTCGGGTCATGTTACCCGGTTGGCGGGAGCGCCACCGAACGGGTCACCTGTCCCGATACGCAGAACGCCGCGCGAATGGCGCGGCGTCAGCGCTTGCGGTCCTGACGGGACTTGAACCCGCGACCTCCGCCTTGACAGGGCGGCGAGCACTCCAACTGCTCCACAGGACCTAGCTAGTGTTGCATCCGGCCGAAGCCGGACCGTGCCCCCAACGGGATTCGAACCCGTGCTACCGCCTTGAAAGGGCGGCGTCCTGGGCCGCTAGACGATGAGGGCGGCCCCGCCATCATTGCACATTCGCAACTCTGTGCGGACTTGCTCCCATCCGGCCCCGCCGGAGGCTTGGAAAGCATACGTGATGTCTGACCGGACGACCAAACCGGTATGCCTCCAGCCGCAGAAGCTCCCGAAACCGCAGGTCAGCGGGGTGCTAGCGGAGTCGGGTGATCCCGTGGTCGCGCTTGAGGGCGGCGATCACCTTGGGGCAGGCGGCCAGGGTGGCGGCCCGATTGCCGCCTCCGTCGTGCAGCAGGACCACCGAGCCGGGCCGGGCGGCCCGCTGCACCCGCTTCTGGATGGTGGCGGCGGTGGGTCGGGTCCAGTCCTGGGGGTCGACCGACCAGTGCAGGGATCGCATGTCCAACTGCTTGGCCACCTTGACCACCTCGGCGGTCCAGCGGCCGCCGGGCTGCCGGTAGTACGGCACCTTCGCGTCGGCCACCGCGCGCCGGATCTCCCGGTTCGTCCGGGTCAGGTCGGCCCGGATCTCGGCGACCGGCCGCCGGGCCAGGTCCAGGTCGTGGTTCCAGCTGTGGTTGCAGAGCTGGTGCCCCTCCCGGACGATCCGCCGGACCAGCTCGGGATGTTTGCGGACCTGGGTACCCACCACGCAGAAGGTGGCCTTGACCTTGGCGGCCTGCAGCAGGTCCAGCACCTTCGGGGTCCAGGCCGGGTCCGGGCCGTCGTCGAAGGTGAGCGCCACCTTCGTACCGCCGGTGGTGCGCACCAGGCCGGCGGGCAGCTTGGCGGGCAGGGGCCGCAACCTGGGCTTGGGGGAGGCGGTGGGGCTGGGGGCCGCCGCCTCCGGCGGCAGGGCGGCCGAGGGTGGCGGGCTGGTGGGGGCCGGGGTGGGCTCGGAGGGACCCGGGCCGCAGCCGGCCAGCAGCAGGAGGGTCAGCCCGGTCAGGCAGGTGAGCAGCACACGAGGATGCATCGTTCGCTCCCGAGAGGGGTTCGGGTATGCAAGCCTCGAACGCTAGTTCACCCCTTTTCGGCGGATAGCGGCGGGTAGGGGAGGTGGGCGCGGGCTCAGGAGGCGGCCGGTCGGCCCAGCGAGTCGCGTACGGAGATCGCCAGCTCGACCGCCTCGGCCAGATCGCCGGGGTGCACCACCCCGGCGGGCAGGGTGTCGACCCGCCAACCCGGCCCGGCGGCGAGCACCAGCATGGGCCGGCGGGGCGCACTCAGCAGCGCGTTGAGCTGGGTCGGGTCGGCGGTGGCCCGGATGTGTGACCAGATCATCACCGCGGCCGGCCCGGTCCGCTCGACCGCGTCCAGCAGGGCCGTCAGCGGCACCCGGGCGCCGAGCATCCGATGGTTGACCCCGACCTCGGCCAGCGCCGCTGCCAGCGCCTCCAGGGGCAGGCTGTGCTGCTCCTCGTCGGCACAGGCGAGCAGGATGCGGGGCGGTTGCCCGGCCGGAGCGGGACAGGCCGCCACGACCGCCGCGAAGGCGGTCGACACGCACCGGGAGATCAAATGCTCCACCTCGACCAGGGCGGCCGTGGCGGCGTGCCGCTCCCCGATGCCGACCAGCACCGGGCGGAGCAGGTGGTCCCAGGTGTCGACCACCCCGTCGGTGGCGATCGCCCGGGTGATGGTCTGGCTGATCGCCTCGGCGTCCAGTCGCATCGCGGCTCGGGCCAGGCCACGGGCCACCGGACCGGCCCGGTGCACCGGGATGGTGGCCCCGCCACCGGCTCGGGCCTTCGTCGACCCCACCGGGCGCGGCGTCCGGACGGACCCCGGCTCCGGGGCCTGCCGGGCCCAGCGGGCCGCCTCCGCCGGGCTGACTCCGTCCGCGGTGAGTCGCCGCATGACCTCCAGCCGGGCCAGGTCGGCCGTGGTGTAGCGCCGGTGGTGCCCGGGGACGTGTTGGCTAGGCCCCAGACCGTACCGCTGGTGCCAGGTGCGCAGGGTGGTGACTGCGATACCCAACCGTCGGGCTACCGCCCCGGCGCTCAGCGCCTCATCGACCACCCGACCGCTCCGACGCGTCGCTGGCCGGCAACTGGGCCGGGCCCGACGGGCGCAGGAGTCGGTCCAGCACCCCGCCCAGCCACGGGGCGTACGCCTCGGGGGCCTCGATCAGTTCAGCGGAGAGGGCCACCGGATCCGCCCAGCGGAGTTCGGCGACCTCGGCGGGCTGCGGGTGCAGGGGCGCTTCCGGCTCGAACTCGCCGCGCAGGACGTGGTCGTACTCGACCTCGACCCGTCCGGTGGCCGGATCCTCGGCACGGTAGATGTGCACCCCGACCTCGGTCAGCGGGACCGGCCCGACCCCCAACTCCTCCGCCAGCCGCCGGTTGGCCGCCTCGGCCAGGGACTCACCCGGCTGGGGATGGCCGCAGCAGGCGTTGGCCCAGCGCAGTGGAAACCGGGTCTTCACCGCGGCTCGACGTTGCAGCAGGACCCGACCGTCCGGTGCCACCAGCAGCACGGAGAAGGCACGATGCAGCCGGCCGGGGGGCTGGTGGGCCGTAGCGACCGTGGTCGAGCCGATGGGCTGACCGGTCTCGTCCACCAACTCGACCAGATGACTCTCCCGGGACGGGGACATCAGTGCATACCTCTGTTCGCGACTTCGGGGTTCGGCTGCGCTGTACCGTACGACCTCACCGGTCGGCCCCGGTGATCCGGCCTGCGGCGAGTTTGCCGGAGATGAGCACCATCGGGACGCCGACCCCGGGTTGGGTGCCGGAACCGACGAACACCACGTTGGGCAGTGACCGGTGCAGGTTCGCCGGCCGGAAGGGGCCGGTCTGGAACAGGCTGTGCGAGGCGGCGAAGGGAGTGCCCGCAGCCATGCCCTGTTCCGCCCACTCCGCCGGAGTGATCGCCTGGAGCACCTCTACCCCGGCGCCGAAGCCGACATAGCCGCGTTCCTCGAGGGTGGCGATCAGTTGGTCGGTGTAGCGGGCGGTGAGGTCGCCGCGCCAGTCGAAGGGGGCCCGGTCGAGGTTGGGCACCGGGGCCAGCACGTAGTAGGTGTGCCGACCGGCCGGGGCCACCGCCGGATCGGTCCGGCTCGGGTTGGTGACCAGCAGGGAGGGGTCGGTCATCAGCTCCCCCCGCCGGATCACCTCGTCGAAGGTGCCCTTCCAGGCCCGGCCGAAGTGGATGTTGTGGTGGGCGATCCGCCCGTACCCCTGGGTCGAGCCGACATGCAGCACCACGCAGGAGGGCGAGTAGGCCAACCGGCGCTGGCGGGCCGGCGGGAGCAGGTCACGGTAGGCCACCGGCAGGTCGGGGTTGAGCACCACCGCGTCCGCCGGCACGAACTCGCCGTCGGCGGTCAGCACCCCGGTGGCCCGGCCGTTCGCGGTCTCCACCCGGGTCACCGTGGTGCCGTACCGGATGCGTACGCCGTGTTTCTCCGCCGCCCCGGCCAGGGCCCGGGAGACCGCGTGGACCCCGCCGCGGGGGAAGTAGACCCCCGCGACCGAGTCGAGGTACGCGATCACGGCGTAGATGGCCAGGGCGTCGTGCGGCGACAGCCCGGCGTACATCGCCTGGAAGGAGAAGATGCGTCGGGTGCGCGGGTCGCGGAAGAACTGGTCGATCTTGGTTTGCAGCCGCCGGAAGGCCCCGGTGGCCATCAGCTTGAGCAGGTTGGCGGTGAGCAGGTCGGTCGGCGCGTCGAAGTTGCGCTCGATGAAGTCGGCCCGCTCCAGCCGCCACAGGTTGCGGGCGAAGTCGACGAACCGCAGGTAGCCGTCGGCCTCACGGGGCCCGCAGACCCGGGAGATCTCCGCCGCCATCCGGGCCGTGTCGGTGATCACGTCCAGGGTCGACCCGTCCGGGTAGTAGGCCCGATAGGCCGGATCCAGGGGGACCAGGTCGAGCCAGTCGCTCAACTCCTCCCCGACCGCCCCGAGAGCCTCCGCGATCAGGTCGGGCATGGTCAGCACGGTCGGCCCGGTGTCGAACTCGTACCCGTCGACACTGAGTCGGCCCGCCCGACCACCCGGCAGCGGCTCGCGTTCCAGCAGGGTGACCTGCCGCCCGCTGCCGGCCAGGTGCAGGGCGCAGGCCAGGCCGCCCAGGCCGGCTCCGACCACGACCACCCGATCCGTACGCCCGGCGACCGTGCGCGCCGACGATCTCCTGCTGGCCATCATGCCCTCCGGTCGGTGGCTGCGCTGGCCAGGGCGAACAGCGCGGTGCGGGCGGTCTCGTCGATGGTGACCGTGGCCAGCGCGGCCACCGCCTCCTGGACCCGTTCGTCGATCATCCGCTCGATCCGGCCGACCGCCCCGGTGTCGAGCACGATCTCGGCCAGGCGGGCCACCTCCGGCTCGGTGGAAACCGAGCCGCTGCCCTCCAGGGCTCGGCGCTGGGCCGGTGAGGCCAGCTCGCGGGCCAGCATCAGCAGGGCGGTCGGTTTGCCGGTGCGCAGGTCGTCACCGGCGGGTTTGCCGGTGGTACGCGGATCGCCGTAGACCCCGAGCAGGTCGTCGCGGAGTTGGAAGGCCTCTCCGACCGCCAGCCCGTAGCGGGTGTACGCGGCGGCCAGTGGGGCGTCGTCGTGGACCCCGGCCAGGCTGGCCCCGAACAGCAGGGGACGCTGGACGGTGTAGCTGGCGGTCTTGTATCGGGCCACCCGCAGGGCCCGGTCGACCGACCAGTTCTGCGGATCGCTCTCACCGAGGACGTCGAGGTACTGCCCGGCGATGGTCTCCACCCGCATCCGGTCGTAACCGCGGCGTACCTGAAGCAGGCGCTCCGGGGCCAGCCCGGAGCGGGCCAGCAACTCATCGGCCCAGACCAGGCAGAGGTCCCCGATCAGCACCGCGACGGCCTCGCCGAACCGGCCGGAGTCGCCGCTGCGGCCGGCTGCGGCGTGTTGGGCGGCCACCGCCACGTGGGCGGTGGGACGCCCTCGTCGGGTGGCGGAGTGGTCCATCACGTCGTCGTGGACCAGGGCGAAGGCGTGCAGAAGCTCCAGGGTGGCCAGTGCGGGCAGCACGGTGTCCAGCGGCTCGGCATCGCCGACCGCGCCACGCCATCCCCAGTAGCCGAAGATCGGGCGGACTCGTTTACCACCAGCGAGAACGCAGTCACGGGCCGTGGCGGCGAAGCCGCCCATCGCCGGATCGATCGCGGCCAACGCCGCTACTTCGGCGTCGAGGAAACCGGCGAGGGTCTGCTCCACCGAGAGGACGAGATCCCGGGTGTACGCGGCCAGGACGGCCGGAATCGGTTCGTCTCCACCGACCGGCTGTTCAGGCAACACGCGAAGGAGGTTACCCGTTAGTCGGTCGTTGGCCATGCGGCTGAGCGTACCCTAGGGTCTCTAGTTGCGTCGATTGGTGCGTCGATTCCTGGGAGGGCGAATGGATCTGGACCTCGCCACCGCTTACGGTCGGTGCCGTGACCTGCACAGACAGCACGGACGCACGTACTATCTCGCTACCCGGCTGCTGCCCGCATGGAAACGCCGACATGTTCATGCCCTTTATGGATTCACCCGGTACGCCGACGAGATCGTCGATCAGACGGAGGCGCTGCCGCCGGCCGAGCGGGCGGCCCTGCTGGACGACTGGGGTGGGCGGTTCGTGGCCGGGCTGCACGGCGAGCCGGTCGACGACCCGTTACTGCCGGCGGTGCTGCACACCATCGCCGTCTTCGACCTGGATCGGGAGGATTTCGCCTCGTTCCTCAAGAGCATGGCGATGGACCTGACGGTCACCTCCTACCGCACCTATGACCACCTGCTGGACTACATGGAGGGATCGGCCGCGGTCATCGGCACGATGATGCTGCCGATCCTGGGCAGCCCCTCCCTGGCGGCGGCCCGGGAGCCGGCTCGTCAGCTCGGCTTCGCCTTCCAGCTCACCAACTTCATCCGGGACGTGGCCGAGGACCTGGACCGGGGCCGGACCTACCTGCCGGAGGAGGACCTGGCGAAGTTCGGGGTGACCCGCGACGATCTGCTGGCCTGCCGGGCCGCCGGTCGGACCACCGAGCCGGTGCGTGAGTTGATCCGGTACGAGGTCACCCGGGCCCAGGCCCACTACGCCGCCGCCGCCCCCGGGGTGCTCATGCTGGAGCCCGGCTCGCAGTCCTGCATCCGCACCGCGTACCTGCTCTACGGGGGCATCCTGGACGAGGTGGCCGCGCAGGATTACGACGTGTTCGTCCGGCGGGCCACCGTCGGGCAGCGACGCCGGATGTCCGTGGCGGCTCGGGCCCTGCTCACCCGGACCGGCGCCCCGGTGGCCCTGCCGGGGCCTCCGGCGCCCTGATCGGGGCCGGTGGGTCGTAGCCGTTTCGCCGGGATGGCGGGGTCGGCGGCGGGTTGATTCCGCCGTTTCGGGGTGACGGAGTCGAGCAGCCCGACCCGCAGGGGTGGGATCGGGTGGTCGGGCTGGCGGTCTAGCCTGTCGCAGTGTCGAGAAGCTCTGAGTCCAGCGGCGGGTTCTCCGGAACGCTTCGGGCGATCCTGGGTTCGGTGACGGCGCTGGCGGTCGCCGCAGGTGCCATCTACGTGTTCGGACCCTGGTCCTCCGAGGAGCCCGCGCCGATCGGCACACCCCGTCCGATCGCCGCCGCGGAGAAGGTCTCCGGTCGCACGATCTCGGTGATCGGCTCCGGCGACATCCTCGTACACCCGGAGTTGTGGGATCAGGCCCGCCGGGACGGTGCCGGCGGCCTGGACTTCGGGCCGATGCTGGAGCACGTACGCGAGACGGTCTCCGCAGCCGACCTGGCCCTGTGTCACCTGGAGACCCCGGTGGCCCCGCCGGGTGGGCCGTACATCGGCTTTCCCAAGTTCAGCGTGCCCCGAGAGATCGTGCAGGGCATCAAGGCCGCCGGGTACGACGGCTGCTCGACCGCCTCGAACCACACCATCGACCAGGGGATGGAGGGGGTCAAGCGCACTCTGGACGCCCTCGATGAGGTCGGCCTCGGTCACACCGGCAGCTACCGGACCAAGCGGGGAGCCGGTGCCGCCAAGATCTACGAGGTCAAGGGTGTCAAGGTCGGGCACCTCAGCTACACCAAGAGCTACAACGGTCTGCGTCCGCCCGCCGGCAAGGAGTGGGTGTCGAATCTGATCGACCCGCAGGCCATCCGGCGCGAGGCCGCGGCGGCCCGGCAGTCCGGCGCGGAGATCGTCGTGGTCAGCCTGCACTGGGGCACCGAGTACGAGCACGAGCCCGACGTCGACCAGCAGACCTGGGCGCGCGCGGTCGCCGAGATCGACGATGTGGACCTGGTCTTCGGGCACCACGCGCATGTGGTGCAGCCGGTCGAGCGGATCGGGGACACCTGGATCGTCTACGGCATGGGCAACCACATCGCCCGGCATGCCCAGCCCGTGAACACCAACCGGGACGGGGTGATGATCCGAGCGGTGTTCGGCCCGGCGGGCGATACGAACCGGTGGAAGGTGGTGGCCATTGAGGCCATTCCCACCTTCGTTGATCTTAATCCGGATATCCGTTTGGTTGATCTTGGGCGGAAACTGGCCGATCCTGCCCTGCCCCCGGGGCGGCGCACGATCTACGAGGCGGCGGTCGACCGGATCGAGGGCAGCTTGTTGACCAGGGGTGCCGACACCGAAGGGCTGGTCGTCCGGGGGGCGCGACCGGGGTCCTGACCGTAAATACCGGACCCTCGGTGAACGTGAGCCTTGCTAGCATCTGCCCGGCCTGGCGTCCCTGCCTGGCATTGAGCTGGGCGGACAGGTCTTCATGGCAGCCTGGCCACCCCCGGAAGGTTGTCCTCAGGTGCGAAGCGGTTCGGCCCAAGGTGCGCCACAGCAGCCGATAGGCGGTTCGGTCAACGACCAGGCGCAACTGGTGGCATGGCGACGCCGTGCTCTGGAACAGCAGTTGCCGGCGGCGGCCTTCCCGGCGGGGACCAACGCCCCCTCCCTGGTCTACCTCCTGGCGACGATGTTCGTCGTCGTCGCGGCCGTCCTCGGCTTCGCGGTGAACGCCCAGCACGGCGCGCTGCCGGCCGTGGTCGACTCGCAGCGGGACATCGTCGCCAAGCTGGCCTCCAGCATCCGGCTGGACGCCACCGCCCGACGCGATGAACTGACCCGGATGGTGCAGAACCGCGGCGAGAGCACCGACGCCGAGCTGCTGAACCGCCTGATCAGCGGAGGACGCAACATCAGCGGGGCGTTGATCATGGACGCCGGGACCCGGCAGGTGATCACGGCCAAGGGCACGGAGCTGCCACTTGAGCTGCTGCCCGCGGAACTGCCGATCGGCTCCACCCTGGCGGTGACCAACGCCGACGGACCCCTCATGGTGTACGGGATCGCGCTGGACGAGACCCGGGTCGTCCTGGCCACCCAGCCGCTCACCATGCGGAACCTGCGACTCAACCCGGACGCCGGACACGGCATCCACGCCCTGACCCCGGACGGCACGATCAGCCTGATGCAGGGGGCCAACGCGGTCGAGGCGGCCCACCTGCCGACGATCTTCGAAGGGCTGGTCGAGGCCGGCTCCCGGCAGAGCCGACAGGTCGTCGTCAAGGAATGGTCGGACCGACGACTGCTGATCTCCTCCGCCCCGGTGGGCAGCTCCGGCCTGGTGATCGTCTCCCTGCTCACCACCGAGGTGAGCACCGGAACCTCGGTGCGCAAGGGCCTGCTGCTGGGACTCAGCCTGCTGGCCGTCGGCCTGCTCAGCTTCTGGATCATGCGCAGGTCGCTGTTCCTGCCCGTACGGGTGCTGCTCAGCCAGGCCAAGGCGGACGCCTGCGGGGCCATCACCGCCCGGCGGCCGAAGCTGCGCATCCGGGAGGCCCACCGGATCGCCCGCGCCCTGGCCCTGACCTCCGGTGAGCAGTTCCCCACCGACCGGCGCTGGCGCCCGACCGTGCTCCAGGGCCTCAGCGTCGCCCTCGTCATCGCCCTGCTCTGGCCGGCGGCGGTCGTCGCGCTCGGACTGCGGGCTCCGGACCCGACCGTTCCGGTGCAACTCATGCGCGACGAGGAGAACCGTGCCGAGGAGGCCAGCAGCGCGCTGGGCAACCTCCTCGACGGTGGACTGGTCACGGTCTCACGGACCTCGTACGGCTTCAACGTGCAGGACCTGGAGCAGGCCGGCAGGCGACTCGACCGGGAACTCGACACCGACGACCGGTTGCGGGCCCTCTACCTGGTGGATCGGGACGGCACAGTGCTGGCCAGCGCGGGCCGCCGTCCGCTGCGTACGGTCGAGCCACTGCCCGGCGAGATCGGCATCCACCTGGACCGGACGGTGCAGCGCCTACCCGTCGTGTACGCCTACAACCAGATGGCCGACGGCTACTCGATCGTCGGCGAGTTCGACCCGGACCGGCTGCTGGGCCTGGTGCGCCGGGTCAGCGGGCGTACCTATGTGGTCGACGCCGAGTTGCGTACCGTGCTGGATTCCGAGGGCTTCCAGGCCTTCCAACCCTTGCAGGGTGACCTGGTCCGGGAGGCCGCCGTGGAGGCCCTGCCGGGCGGGACGGTCGGCCGGTCACGTACCGCCGAGGGGGAGCCCGCCCTGGTCGCCGCCGCCGGCCTGTCCGCGCCCGGGACGGTGGCCCACCTGGAGTGGGCGGTCGTGATCGAGCAGGACACCTCCGGGCTGCGGCTGCCGGAACTGGTCGAGCAGCGCTGGACCCTGCTGATGGCCGGAGCAGCCGTCGGGGTCGTGCTGCTGACCCATGTATGGCAGCTCTACATCTTCGTCCGGCCCCTGCGTCGGTTGGCGAATGTCGCCGACCGGATGAGCGAGGGCAACGTCGAGCTGCCGGTGCCGCCGCAACGGCACGACGACATCGGTGCGATCGCGATGTGTCTGGAGATCTGCCGCCAGGTCCGGCACACCGGCTCGGCGCGATTCGGCGGGGCCCTGCGGCTGCGGGGCGCCGGGGCCGACCGCACCACCGTCCTGCCGAGGGTGCGTTCGGCGGCGGGCACCGGTCGGGGGACGAAGGGCTGACATGTTCTACCTGTACACCGTCTACAGCTTGTGCTGTCTCGCCCTGGTCGTGGCGGGAGTGATCGAGCAGCGCAACCACTACCGCAACCTGAACACCATCCCGCACCGGGTGCTGGTCAACGGCATTCGGGGCAAGAGTTCCATCACCCGGCTGTGCGCCGGTGCCCTGCGCGGGGGGAACAAGGTAGTGGTGGCCAAGACCACCGGCACCGCGGCCCGGTTCATCTTCCCGGACGCCAGCGAGGAGCCGGTGCACCGCAAGTTCGGCATCGCCAACGTGGTGGAGCAGATCGGCATCGTCCGGCGGGCGGCCGTCTACCACCCGGACGCCCTGGTCATCGAGTGCATGGCGGTCATGCCGGCGCTTCAGGAGATCAACCAGAGCAAGTTGATCCGGTCGAACATCGGGGTGCTGTGCAACGTCCGCGAGGATCACCTGGCCGAGATGGGGCCCACCCTCGACGACGTGGCCCGGTCGTTGAGTCGTTCCATGCCGGAGGGTGGCATCTGCATCACCGCCGAGAAGGACCGGCTGGCCATCCTGGAACAGGAGGCCGCCAAGCGGAACTGCCGACTGATCTCGGTCGACCCGGAGTCGGTGACCGATCAGGAGATGGCCGGCTTCGGCTGGATCACCTTCAAGGAGAACGTGGCGATCGCCCTGGCCGTCGCCGCGGAACTGGGAGTGGACCGGCGCAGCGCCCTGGCCGGGATGTGGGCGGCACCCCCCGACCCCGGGGTGCTCTCCGTGGCCCGGGTGCTCCACCAGGACAAGCGGGTGCGCTTCGCGAACATCTTCGCCGCGAACGACCCCGAGTCGACCTTCATGAACATCCAGCAGTTGGAGCAGCAGCAGTTGATCAACCGGCCGTTGACCATGGTGATCAACTGTCGTCCGGACCGGGTGGAACGCAACGGGCAGATGGGCACCCTGGCCGGTCGCGTACAGCCCCAGCGGATCGTGCTGATCGGCGAGATGACCCGCAGCGCCCGGGTCAACGTGCCGGCGGACCTTCAGGGCCGGGTGGTCGACCTGGGCGGAAAGCTGCCCCCCGAACGGCTGCTCGCCGAGGTGATGGCCGCCACCGCCCCGGACGGCTCGGTGATCGCGGTCGGCAACATCCACGGCCAGGGTGAGGTGCTGCTGCACGAGTTGGCCGCCCTGCCGAGTTGGGAGCCGCGCGGCCGTGACCGCGCCGAATCGATGTTGCGTACGCCGAGCACGCCCGGGTTCGACGTGGACGCCGAGACCGTTTTCCTGGGAGGGATCCGGCGATGATTTTCGGGGGAGAGCTGAGTGCTCAGCTCGCGACCGCCTGCCTGGGCATCGGCCTGGTCTTCGCGTTGCTGTGTTACCTGACCACCAACCTGTCCCCGGGCGGAATGATCACGCCCGGCTGGATCGCGTTGGCGCTGATCGAGGACCCGCTCCAGGCCGGGGTGATCGTGGTGATGACCGTGGTCACCTACGGCCTGACCCGGCTGATGCAGCGCATGGTGATCCTCTACGGCAAGCGACTGTTCGCCGCGATCGTGCTGCTCAGCGTTTTCCTGCAGATGACGCTGTTCATCATCGTCCAACGCGATCTACCGTTGCTCTTCGCCCACCAGACCCTGGGCTTCGTCGCGCCGGGACTGATCGCCTACCAGCTCGTCCGGCAGCCGCCGAAGGCCACCGTGCTGGCCACCATCATGGTCACCGCCATCACCTACGGGGTCGCGGTGAGCGGCGTCGTGGCCGGCTTCGTGCCGGTCACCTGAGCACCGATCGAAGAGGTAACGGGGAATGAACTACCGGACCTACTCGCGCAGCCAGGCGGCGCTGATGGTGATCGCCGCCTTCACCCTGCTGGTCGGCGGCGGCACCTTCACCTATGTGGCCGTCCGGCACTCCATCCCGGCCCCGCTCGAACTGAGCCTGGGTCCGCAGGCCGCACAGGCCGCCACCCCGGCGGCTACCAGCGGGCTGCGCTACATCCGGATGACCGCCCCGGACCGGACCCAGGTGCTCGACGACAAAGGCAAGACCATCGCGATCATGACCGACGGTTCCCGTACGGTCCATCTGATCGGCAAGAAGCGGACCTTCGCCGAGCCTCGGTTCACCAAGGCCAAGCTGCACACCGAGTTCTGGGTACGGCTGGCCCCCCGCCAATGGCGGGCCGGGGCGGAGGAGGAGAAGTGGTTCATCGACTGGTTCGCCAAGGCGCGTAAGGACCGGTCGGCGGACATCCTCGCCTTGGCGATGGAGTACACCTACCTGGGTCAGCCCAAGCGGGACCGGCAGGGGCGGCAGTACTCCGGGGACGCCGCCTTCGGCCCGCTGTCGGACATCGACCCGGACGGCCGGGCGGAGAACTCCGACTTCTACGACTACCTGGGGATCTCGTGGAGCTTCCCGGACAAGGAGGAGCGGCCCAATCCGTCGCACTTCCTCAGCCTGGACTGCTCGGGCTTCGTCCGGATGGTGTACGGCTACCGGGCCGGCTACCCCCTGCTCGGCACCAACAACGCCGGTCCCGGCCTGCCCCGCCGGGCCACCGCGATGGCCTCGGTCGGACCGGGCACCCAGCTGATGCCGAACACCGGCAAGCGGGCCCGCGAGCTGGACCGTCTGCTCCCGGGCGACATGCTCTTCTTCAACGCCGGCCCGATCCAGGGCGCGAACATCGAGCACATGGGCATCTACCTCGGTGTCGACGACCGTGGTCACCACCGCTTCATCTCCAGCCGTACCACCGCCAACGGGCCCACCATGGGTGACCTGGGCGGCGAGTCCATCCTCGACGGCACCGGCTACTGGGCGCTGCGGTTCCGGACCGCCCGCCGAGTGTGAGCCTCGCGGCGGCTCGTCGGGGTCAGTCCTCGGCGAGCCGCTCCGCCAGCGCCGCCACCACCCGGTCGCCGGTGGCCGAGTCGCTGCGGATCGACCAGTTCAACTCCAGGTGGACGAAGCCCCTCCCGGCCTCGGCGGCGGCGCGCCCCTGCTCGTTGGTGCGTCCCTCCAGTTGACCGCAGCGGCGTACCCAGGACCGGCAGGTGCGCAGACCAAGCTCGGAGAGGCTGTCGGCGATCCGGCGGGCCAGCCGGTTCGTCGGTGCCGAACCGGTAGACACGACGACGTCCGAAGAGGGCAGATTGCGGTCGGCGAAGCCGTGCAGCTGGATCTCGTCCAGGCCGGCCTCGGCGAAGGTCACGGCCAGACTGTGGAACAGGGAACGGTTGTTGTGGGCCACGTCGGCGGCGCCGGCAGCGGCCTGCCGGTGGGCACCGGCGACCAGCAGCACACTGCCGGGGAGCCGGCGGTGCAACGCCAGTCCGATCTTCTCGGTGTTGATGTCGAACCCGGGGTGCGGCACCTCGATCACCGTGCGGGGGGTGGCGGACCGGTCGACCAGTACCGCCCCCCAGGTCCGGCTGTCGGAACCCCCGGCAAGGTAGCTGCTGCACTCCCGACCGGTAGCCGAATCGACCCCGTGCCGAGCCTGGAACCCCAGGTCGGCGAAGAGCCGGTCGGCCTCCGCCGACTTGTCGCCTCCTGCCGTCTTGTCGCCCCCGGCCACCAGCGCCCGAGCCGCCCGCGCAGCCGTACGCCGTTCCGCCGAATCCGGATCACGGTACGGCTCGTTCGCCGACAACGACCCGGTCAACTCGTCAACAAGCCCCGCCAGATTCAACTCGGTGGCAGCTGATGA
Source organism: Micromonospora sp. NPDC047134 (assembly GCF_040643455.1). Lineage (NCBI taxonomy): Bacteria > Bacillati > Actinomycetota > Actinomycetes > Micromonosporales > Micromonosporaceae > Micromonospora > Micromonospora sp. NPDC047134. The sequence continues at coordinate 396,988 of NZ_JBEYUI010000003.1, read as the reverse complement.
AGGGCCCGGACCACACCCCCCGCCGAGCAGCCCGACCGCCGTGGCCGCAGCCAACACCGTCCGTCGCCTAGCCCCCACGCCCCCCGCCTGTTCCCCCACCCGAAGCAGGCTAACCCACCCACCCCCACCCCGCCCCTCCCCGCCGATCTTGCACTTTCTGCCTCGACAAATCCGCCTGGAAGGGGTGTATCGGCGACCGAAAGTGCAAGATCGGCGGGGGGAGGGGGTGGGGCGTGGGGGGAGATTGGGGGGTGGGGGGCGGTTTGGGGGGGCCTGGGGTGGGAAGTCGGTAGTCGTGCGAGAGCTATTAACGAAGATTGAGCAGAACTCCCGCCTTGACCGGTTCGGTGACCGGTTGCAGCGCGCGGTACAGGGCACCCTGCGGGGGCAGCGGGTCCGAGATCTGCTGCACGGGGTCTGGCTGGGGCATCCGCTGCACCCCGCGATGGTGCAGGTCACGGTCGGTTCCTGGATGAGTGCGGCCGTACTGGATCTGCTGCCGGGTCAGCGGCGGGCGGCCACCGCCCTCATCGCGGTCGGCACCGCCAGCGCCGTGCCCTCCGCGGTGGCGGGGCTCAACGACTGGGCGGCCCTGGCCCGTGACCAGCGCCGGGTCGGCCTGGTGCACGCCGCCTCGAACAGCGTGGCCCTGGTGTTGTACGGGGGCTCGCTGGCCGCCCGGCTGTCCGGCCGCCACGGCCTCGGCCGCGCCCTGGGCTTCCTCGGACTCAGTGCCGCTAGTGCCGGGGCGTACATCGGTGGACACCTGGCGTACAAGCAGGGTGCCCAGGTGAATGTCGCCGTCTCCGACCTGCACCTGATCGGCGAGGGGTGGCACACCATCGGGGAGATGGCCAGCCTGCCCCAACGGGAACTGGTCACCCGCAAGGTCGACGAGGTGTCGGTGATCCTCTACCGGCACGGGGACGACGTGACCGTGATGCTGGAGCGCTGCCCCCACCAGAGCGGGCCGCTCGGTGAGGGTGAGGTACGCGAGATCGACGGGCACGCCTGCGTGGTCTGCCCCTGGCACGGCAGCACCTTCCGCCTCAACGGCGGCGAGGTGGTGCACGGCCCCTCCTCGAACGACCAGCAGATCCTGCCCACCCGCGTGGTCAACGGCAAGCTCGAGGCACGCCTGCCCTGACCTGCGAGCCGCTGGCGCCGGATCGGCAGTTCCTCAGTCCTTGCGGTGTCGGCCAGTGGGAAGTTCGCGGGGCGCGCTGCTGCGCCTGTGCTGCCAGGTGCTGCTGGCCGAGGTGGTGACGGGCCGTCGGCGCAGGCCCAGCACGGCGCCGATCTGCGCGCCGACGATGCTGGCCACGGCCAGTACGGCGGAGATGGCCAACGGACGGTTCACCCGGTCGGGATCGCCGGCCCGGGCCGCGCCCACCGTCACCACCGGAGACTGATCCTCGGCGGCCTCGTCACGGGGCGCGGTCGGCTGCCGATCCTCCGGCGAGACGGGCACGGTCGTGGCCGACCCCGGCTGCGGCGTGGTCTGGCTCGGCTGTGGCGTCGCCGACCCCGGCTGTGGCGAGGGGCGGGCCGGGGTCGCCTTCGGGGTGACCAGCCGACCGGTGGCGTGCGGCCGTACCCCCTGATCCTGGGCCTGAGCCGGAAGCTTGATCAGTTGGCCGGGGCGGATCTGGTCCGGGTTGCGCAGCCCGTTGAGGGTGGCCAGTTCGCGGTAGTCCTCGAAGTCGTCCAGGTACCGGTCGGCGACCTTACCCAGGTAGTCGCCCTTGGCCACCTGATAGACCGGGGCTTGGTCCGCCCGTACGGTCGCCTGGATATCCGATCCCGTCGCCGTCAGGCCGGTCGCGGAGGAGGCGTAGGCGACCGTCGCGGTGGGGGCGGCCTGGTACGGCCCGGTGGTGTAAGCGGCGGTGGCGGCGGCGGCCGGACTGGCGACGAGGATCAGCGCGACCGAGCCGACCAGGGCGGCGGCGGCCCGCTGCTGTCGGCCCATCCCGGGCAGCCGGGGGGCGGGTCGGCGCAGGGTCTGGGCACCCAGTTCCACCAGCACCGAGAGGGCGAAGGTGGCCCAACCGAACCAGCCGACCAGGGCCAACGCCCGCAGGAACAGTTGACCGTCGTCCCGGCTGGTCAGGGTGGTGCCGATCTCCGCCAGGGTCGGTACGTGGTCCGGCAACGGGTTGCCGGCGAAAGCCAGCAACGCGATCGGCCCGCCGACCAGCAGGCCGACCAGCACGACCAGGGCACCGAAGCCGGTCAGGATGCGACCGAGGCGCCGTACGGCGGTACCGCCCGATGCGGCCATGACGACCTCCTTCTCTCAGGGGAGCCCGGTCAGCGGCCGCGCGGTCGCCTCACCGGAGACGGTGACGGTGTTGGAGAAGCCGAAGAAACCGAGCATGGCCCGGTGGTAGGTGACCGTGACGCGTACCTGGATCTGGGTTTCGCCGTCGACCACCGGGAAGCTGACGGTGTGGCCACTGGCCCCGGCGGCGGCCAGGTAGTCCGCCACCGCCCGACGGGCCTGCCGCTGGTTGATCTGCTTGGGGCCACCTTCGATGGCGGCGGCCCGGTCGATGGCCTGCCCGCCGGCCCGCGCCGCCTCGGCGGCCAGGTTCTCGGCCCGCTGGAGGGTACGCAGTTGTCCTGCGCCGTCGAAGGCCATGCCGATGATGGCCAGCACCCCGACGAGGGCTACGGCGAGGAAGATGCTCACCCGCCCGGCGTCGCCCCGGCCGGCGGTCATCCCCGGCTCCGGTAGCGGTCCAGGGGGGAGGTGAACGAGACGGTGATCCGGTTGCCCGCGGGCATCTTGTTCAGCATCGGGAGCTTGATGTCCTGGTAGGACACCGTGCAGGCGAGTTCCACCGTGACGGATGCCTCCTGCCCGACCCGGCTGCGGAAGGCAGCGTTGAAGGTGGTGGACCGGCCGTCGACCGTACCCCGGAAGGTGAGCTGTGGGGCCCCGGTGCAGGCGATGCCGCGCCAGTCGAGTTGCTGCCGGGCCGCCTCCCGGGCCTCCCGGCGGGCGGTGGGGGCGTCCCGGGATATCGAGGCCGCGCGGGCGGCGTCGTGGGCGGCGGCCTCCAGGGCCTCACTGGCCACGGCGGTACGACCGGCGACCCCGGCCAGCACCATCAGCGCCACGAAGGCCGGTGCCAGCACGGCCACCTCGATCGAGACCGAGCCCCGGCTCATGGATCGGTCCATCGTTCCACCGTCCCGTGTGCGCTCTGTTGAACGGAGAAGGTGACACCCGGTACGACCGACAGGGCTCGACCGGTCACCGTGCAGGTCACCTCGGTGGCCGTGGTGACACAACTGGGCCCCGGCTCCTTCCAGTCGACCAGCCAGTCGCCCGCCTGGTTGAGGAAGGTCGTCGCCCGCTGGGCACCGGCGTCCGGGGCGGCCTCGTGCAGCCGTTGGGCGTTGACACCGCTCTGCGCGGCGTTGAGCGCGGTCGAGCGGGCCACGAAGACCGCGGCGACCTGGATCGCGGCGAACAGCATCAGCAGGATCGCCGGCAGGGTCACGGCCAACTCGACCGGGTTGCCACCCCGTTCGCCGTCGCCCGAGCGCCGGTGGTGCCGGATGGCCGTGACCATCCGGCACCCTACGGCGGAGAGAGCGCGGCGCATCGGTCAGCGCGTCGTCGGGTTCTGGTGGGTGGGGATGTTGTCCATCCAGTCGTTCGCCGCGCCGAGGGCGGCGGCGGTCACCGCCATCGCCACGGCCACCAGGCCGAAGATGATCACGGCGGTGGGCACCGGGCTGTCGCCACGGTCCCCGCGCATTTCCGTCAGGCGGGTCTGAAGCGCCACGTGCAGCTGGGTCAGTCGCGCGTTCAGCGCGCCCGGCAGTGTGGTGAGGGCGGACATGGGCTGCTCCTTCGCTTGGGGGTCGGATTCAGAGGCGGGCAAGGAACGGATAGATGGCGAAGCCGAGCAGGACGAAGACCAGCAGGGCCCCGGGGATGTCGAGCCGACTGGTCACCCCCTCGGCCCGAGCCAGGTTGTCGGTGCGGATCTGGTCGCGCAGTGAGTCGGCGCGGCTGCGCAGGGTCTCGTGCACCTGGGCACCCTCGCTGCCGGAGGAGCGCATGATCGCCCCGACGTCGCCCAACTCCGGGATGCCGATCCGGTCGGCCAGGTCACGCAGCTCGTCCCAGGGGGAGTGCATCTGCATCTGGGCGATCCGCAGCGCCTCGGAGATCCGGTCGAAGACCCAGCCCTCGCAGATCGCCGCGGCCCGTTCCAGCGACTGCACCGGGCCGTGCGCGGCAGCCAACTGCAACGCCACCAGGTCCAGGTAGGTGCAGACTGCCTGGCGGAACTCCTCCCGGGCGGCCTCGGCCCGGGTCAGCACCGCCCGATGCGCCACCAGGGCACAGAGGGCCGCCAGGCCCAGGCTGCCCAGCACCGGTACGGCCACCGGCAGCGAGATGCCGACGGCGAACAGGGTGAAGCTGAGCAGGGCCGGTGCGGCGAGCCCGATCAGGGCCGACAACACCATGGAGAGGGCGTACTGCTCCGGGGTGCGGTCCAGCAGGGCCAACTGTCGGTGTGGAGGGCGCAGCCAGCGGGCCAGGCCGGTTAGCCAGTCCAGTCGACGGTCGACCGGGGTGGGTCGGGCGGCTCCGGGCGGCGGGTGCAGCCGGCGCAACGCCGGGCCCAGTGCGGGGGTGGCCGGCACCAGTTCGCGTACCACCAGGAAGACCCCCAGCCCGACCGCCGCTCCGGCGACCACGGCGATGGTGAGATGCAGGTTCACGCCACCACCTCGTGGGGATCGGGGGTGGGCAGGAAGCGGGCCGGTCGGGGCGGTTGGCTCATCGAGCGCACCCAGGCCAGCAGGCCGACGAAGGCGGCACCCAGCACCGCCATCACCAACTGCCCGAAGAAGGTGCCGTACGGCTGCACGTACTCGGCGTTGAACAGCCCGTACGCGATGGTGGCCAGGGTCATCCCGGTGAGGAACCGGACCGCGAACCGGGGCTGGGTGCGCTTGGCCTCGATCTCCCGGCGGGTGGTCACCTCGGCCGCCGCCGCCGAGGCGATGGAACCGAGCACGTCACCGAGCCGTTCCCCCCGGTCGGTCAGGTGCAGGATGAGGGCCGCCACCACCTGGTCGCAGACCGGGTCGCCGATCTCGTCGGCGAAGGCCAGCAGGGCGGAGCGGGCCAGCCAACCGGCCTGGAGCCGGGCGGCGAGCAGCCGTACCTCCTCCTGGATCTCCTCCGGCGCGGTGCCGACCGTGCCGATGATCGCCTGCTGGAGTCCCTGCCCGGTGGCGGAGACGTCCTTGAGGCGGCGGGTCCACTCACCGACCGCCTCGATCCGGGCGATGGCCCGCTGTTCGGCCCGGCCGACCGAGAACAGCCAGGGGGTGCCCGGCACCGCGACCGCTACCAGCAGACCGACCACCGGCAGCCCGGTCAACAGGAAGGCCAGGGCGCCCGCGACCACCGCGCCGAGCAGCAGGGCCTGGTGGGCCTGCTGCTCGCGGAGGGTGGTGCCGGAGCCGCGCCACAATCGGCTGATCCCCGGGCCCGCGCCCGGTGCCGGGCCGGGCGGGCGGCGGGTGCCGACCAGGGCCACGACGGTCAACACCAGCCCGGCCACGCAGGCCGCCCCGGAGACCACGGCGAGGAGTTCGATGTTGTCGAGCACCGCTCACCGCCGACCTAGTCGGGTCTGCTTGGGGCGGCGCCAGGCACCCTGCCCGGCCTCGATCCAGCGGCTCAACAGCCGGGCGTCGTAGCCCACCCGCAGCAACTGGTCCCGGACCCGTTCGGGCAGGTGTCGGGGCACCGCCCGACCGTCCGGGCCGGGCGCGAACACCTTCGTGGTGGTGATCCGGTTGCCGTCACCGACCCCGATCACCTCCTCGATGTGGGAGACGAACCGGTGCTTGCGCCCGCCGATGCCGGTCTCGTCCTCGACGGTGACGTAGACGATCAGGTCGAGCGCGTTGCCGGCCATCCGGCGGGCCTGGTCGACCGTCATCTCCCGGCCGTGGGCCAGGGCCAACTCGATGATCCGTTCGCTGACCCCACCCGGGGTACGGGCGTGGATCGTGCACATCGACCCCCGGCTGGTGGTCATCGCCTGGAGCATCGGCACGATCTCCCGGGACCGCACCTCACCGACGATGATCCGCAGTACCCCCATCCGCAGTGACACCGGGATCAGGTCGGCGATGCTGATCTCACCGGCCGGTCGACCGTCCGGCCCGCGTTCACCGTGCCCCTCGCGGGCCTCGAAGCTCATCACCGCCCGGTGCCGTCCGGTCCGGCGGGCCGGCAGCAACTCCCGGCTCTCCTCCAGCAGCACGTACGGCTCGTCGGGTGGGATCTCGCTCATCAGGGCCCGGATGACCGTGGTCTTACCGGCCCCGGCCAGCCCGGCGACCATGATGTTCAGTCCGGCCCGCATCGAGGCGCGGAGGAAGTCCCGCACCAGGGGGTCGATCATCTCGTCCAGGTCGGCTCGGCTGCCGGCCAGGTCGTCCAGGGTCACCTCGAGGGTGTTGTGCTTGCGGATCACCGCGTACGGGCGGTGGCTGACCAGGAACACCGCCGCCAGTCGGCTGCCGTCGGGCAGTTGCAGGTCCAGGGTCGGCTTCGAGGTGGACAGGGACCGTTCGGTGGCCCCGGCCCGGCGGGCCGCCGCCTGGAGGATCTCCACCAACTCGTCGTCGCTGTCCGCGATCGGCTCGACCCAGTCCACCCCACCCCCGTGCCGGGTGATGCGTACCTGGTCACAGCCGAGGATGTGGACCTCTTCGATGGTGTCGTCGACCAGCAGGGTCTGAAGTCGACCGAGACCGGCCAACTCGGCGGTGACCTGGTCGAGCAGCAGCCGTTCCTCCCCGGCGGGCATCGGGGTGCCGGCCCGGCGCACCGAGTCGGCGTACTCGGCCACCAGCAGCACCGCCAGCCGGGCCCGCTCGGTGTCCTCCTCGTCGACACTGAACTCCCGGCCCCGTTGCCACCGGGTCAGCTCCTCGCTGAGCTGACGGCGCAGCTCCCGGACCACCTGGAAGTCCACCCGGGCCCGGGGTGCGGGTTCGGCCGTCGCCGACACCGCCGACACCGGCACCGGCGGGGCGGTGTGGTGTCGACCGTTGGCCGGGGGCAACGGCGGGGCGATCGAGGTGGCTCCGGGTGGCTGCCGACGAGGATCCGAGGAGACCGGCTCAAAGCGCATCCGGCACCCCCTGCGAGACCGGCCAGGCCAGGCGGGCTCGGCGCCGTTCCAGCAGGGCCCCGACCGGCACCTCCAGCTCGCGGGCGGCCCGCAGCAACGGCCGCCCGGCGCGCACCGTGCCGCCCAGGCTCAACACCCCCGCGGTACGCGGATCGTGCGGCAGCCGGGCGATCACCGGTAGCTGGAGGGCCTTGCTGATCTCGCCCTTGCCGTGGCCGTCGCCGATCAGCAGCAGCCGCAGGGTGCCGGGCTCCACCCGATGCTCGGCGAAGTCCCGTTCCAGGGTCTTGAGCATGGCCCGGGTGCCGGACAGGTCGGGTAGCTGCGCCCGGGTGACCACCAGCACCACCGAGGCGGCCCGCAGCAGGGGCCAGGGCGGGCCGACCACCTGCAGCCGACCACAGTCGACGATCACGTCGTACGGGGGGTCGCCGTGTTCCAGCCCGGTGAAGAAGTCCGCGAACCGCTGCCACAGCGGGATGACACTGCCGGCCTGGGCCGGGTCGACGACCCCGGGCAGCAGCAGACGTTCCCGACGCGGCGCGTCCAGATCGACCAGCTGCGACCAGAAGGCCGTGTCCAGGTTGCCGTCGCGCAGTTCCCCGACGGCCAGTTCACCCAGGCCGCGTGGCCCCTCCAGGGCGCCGCCCAGGTAGCCGGCGAGGATCGAGCCGCCGGCCGGGTCGCACTCGGCCAGGACCACCCGGCGGTGCCAACTCAGCGCGCAGGCAAGCGCCGTGGTGGTCACCCCGGGCGAACCCTTGGCCGAGACCAGCGCGATGAGCGCCATCAGGCCGCCTTGGTGAGCACGACCGCGATCCGGTCCTGCGCGGCCAACGCCACCACCGCCGGTACGTCCCGGACGGCCAGGGCCAGGTAGACCACCACCTCGTCGCGGCCGTCCGTGCTGACCGCGTCGGTGACGGTGGCGGTGAACCGGGTGGTGCCGGACGAGGAGTTGCTGCTGTTGTCGTCGCGGGGGGTGCTGACCAGCAGAATCTGGTCGCCGGGGCGAAGCTTGGGAGCCGGCACCTGGGCGGTACGCAACCCCAGCGCGATCTGCTGCTGACCCGGGCCGAGCAGGGGCTTGTCGGTGAGCTGCGCCATGGTCAGCAAGGTGCCGGGGGCCAGGGAGACGGCGGCCCGCATACCCACCACCTCGGCCAGTCGACCGGCCGGCAGCGGGTCGAGCCCCTGCCCACCGGCCACCTGCACGGAGACCAGGTCACTGGCGCTGAGCACGCTGCCCACCTCCACCGTCCGGGCTATCGCCAGGTAGCTGCCGGTCGCCCGGACCGAGGTGACCGCGAAGGCCGAACCCAGCCCACCCAGGGCGATCAGCAGTACGGCCAGCCCGAGCAGCCCGGGGCGGACCCGGCGTTGCCGGACCACCTTGGGTGGGGCGACCGGGGCGTCCACTGGAGAGGGTCCGTTACGGGTCGCCACGCTCATCGGGTCACCACCTGAAGCTCGTTGATCTGAATTTCCACCGGGCCGGTGGTGCGGGTGACCCCACCGATGCTCCCGGTCGTGCCGCTGCTGCTGCGCCAGGTGACGCTCCAGTGCGTCGTGGCCTGAACCCGGTAGGTGCCGGCCTTGGTGTAGCCGTTGTGGTAGCCGCAGTCGGGAGAGCGCTGCCCGGCGTGTCGACCCCGCCGGTCGTACGCGGTGCCCGGGCCGTCGCAGGTGACCTTGTCGCCGTTGCCCATGTCCCAGACGATCCGGTCGACCTCGGCCTCGATGGTCACCGTCAGACCTCGATCGGAGGCGGAGGCGCCTTGCGGGCCGAAGTAGGTGGGACCTCGGCTGGCCCACATCCAGACCGGCAGCCCGACCAGCCCGGGGCCGATGTCCTTGCGGGGGGCGACGGCCGCCCGGGGGGCCAGCAGGGTGATCGAGGCGAAGGCCCGGCGGGCCAGCTCCTCCGGGTCGGGTGGAGCACCGAAGCCCGGCGGCGGCTCCTCCCTCAGCTCGGTGCGTACGCTGCCCAGCGAGATGGCGTCGCAGGTGATCGTGTACCACTGCCACCCGTCGGGCGCCTCCTGCTGGGGCACGGAGAGCTGGTAGTAGCAGCCGTCTGAGCTGTTGAACCAGCCCGCGTCCTCGTGGTAACAGGGGACGGTCTGCCCTCGCCACTGGCAGACTCCGCCGCCGCCACTTCCACCGCCGTTGTTCCCGCCGTCGTCGCCACCGTTGCCCCCGCCACCGGGGGTGCCCGGGTCGTCGTCCCAGACGTTGCAGTTGGGTTGGGCCGGTGGGCATTCGGCGCCCGGGTCGGCCGCATCGGCCGGCACCTGGGGGCCGGTGACCAGCAGCAGGGTCAGGGTGGCGCCGAGCAGCACCCGGCGCAGGGCCCGGCGGGGTGCCCGGTGGTGTGCCGCCCGGGTCAGCACGGCTGGTCCGGGTGGGCGGAGCCGCTGCTGATCAGCCAGCGACCGTCCGGATAGCGGGTGGCCGTGGCGGTGGCCAGGTGACGGGTGCCCCGGGTGCCCGGCACGACCTTCTTCTTGTCGGCGACGTAGACCAGCCGGTAGCCGGTGGCGTCGACGCAGTCCTGTATCTCCACGGCCGGTGGTTTCCCGTCCAGATCGATCGAGATGACCTCGGGATCGGAGCGCAGGGTTCCCGCGCTGATCGCGCCGTTGGCGCGAGCCTGCACGAGGCTCAGCCGGACCCGGGTCAGCAGGGGGTCGGCCAGGAACCGGGTGAGTTCCGGATGTTGCGGGTCACTGTTGCGGCTGGCCGCGCGGGAGGCGGTCAGATAACCGGCGTACGCCTTCAGGGCCGCCTTCTCGGCGGCCTTCTCCTCGGCGGCCCGTTCGTCGCCGGTGGTCCGGCTGCGGTCCGGTAAGGGTCCGCCGGTGGCCTCCGGTGGGCTGGCGCAGGCGGTGGTCGCGCCGACTGTGGCCACCGCGACCAGGCCGGCCGTCCAGCGACTCAACTGCCGTGCTCGCACCGTGCCTCCTCGGTACCGACCCGGCGACCGCCGTCGCCGACTCTTCGGGCGTGCGGCGGCGCGACCGGATGTTCCTCTCCGGGCCGGTCCGATACGCAGTCGCATTTGCCCTTGTGGATCTTCCGCAAATGCACTGTCCTGGGTGGTTATGGCCACCGGACGTGGGTTGCGTCACATCCAAGGGGCGAGCATAAGCTGACGCCGGCCGATGCAACAGAGGCAATTCATGTGACTACTCTGAGTCATGGACGGTGGTGGTGCTCGATGATTACCGCAGGGTTGCCGAGGCCGGTCGGGGAGGTGTTGACGGGGCTGGGGCCCGGGCGGCGCCCGGCGGGAATCCAGTCCCGTGGACAGGAGGCCGAGGCCCGCCGGGGTGGGGTGGGAAGTGGCTTGTGGACCGATCCGTCCCCCGATCAGGCGCACGTAATCGACCGTCAATTGCGCACCGTGGGAATTCCACCAACGCCGGGAGGGTTGGTCGGCCCAGTCGCGGTCGACCTTGAGGGTTCCGTTTCGCAACCTCCGGTTGACCACGGCATCCGAGCGGTCAGACTACGTACCGTGTTCACTTCGGTGGGGTGGTCGGCGTGACCCGGCCCTCCGCCACCGAGCCGGCGCCCTCCGACAGCCCGGCCCGCCGACCTGCCACCTCCGCTGGCCGGTGGTCCCGGCTGGCGGCCGGACTGACCCTCATCCCGCTGCTGCGGTACGCCGTCGCCCGGCACGCCGTACCCCCGGGAACCGAACGCCGCAGCGGCTGCGCGGCCTGCGGCACCCCGATCCGCCTGGACCGGCCCTGGCCGGCACTGGGCCCGACCGCCCGCTGCGGCACCTGCCGCGCCCGCATCGGGGCCCCACCGGGCACGGTGGAACTGGTCACCCTGGTCGCCGTCGTCCTGCTGCTGCTGGCCGGTCCGCCCGCAGGGGAACTGATCGCCGCGGCCTGGTGGCTGGGCTTCGCGGTGCCGCTGATCTTCATCGACCTGGCGGTACACCGGCTGCCCGACCGGCTGACCCTGCCCGCCGCCGCCGGCACCTGGCTGCTGCTCGGCCTGACCGCGCTGATCGACACCGGGCCGACCCCATGGCTGAGGGCCAGCGCCTCGGCCCTCGGTCTGGCCGGCTTCTTCGCCCTGACCACCCTGCTGTTCGGGGCCCGGGGCTTCGGTATCGGGGACGCCAAACTGGCCCTGGGGGCGGGCGCCCTGCTCGGCTGGTACGGCTGGGCGATGCCGGTGCTGGGGTTGCTGCTAGCGGTGACCATGTCCGGCCTGGTGGCCCTCGGGCTGCTGGTCACCGGTCGGGCCCGCTGGTCGTCGCACCTGCCCTTCGGGCCGTACCTGGTGCTCGGCACCCTGGGGGCGCTGCTGCTGGTGTGGTGAGCGGGGCGACGGGGAATTGGGTCTGCCACCCTTTCGAACCCCCGTCAGGAGGCGTAGTGCAGCGCACCCCCGATCGCTCGTCGGAGCCGGACGAGTGCTGGCGGATCCGGCGTACCCACGAGGACCTGGATCGGCTCGGTGAGACCGAGTCGGTGTTCGCGTTGAGCAACGGCTGGCTGGGCTGGCGCGGCACCCTCGACGAGGGCCGCCCCTGCGACATGCCCGGCAGCTACCTCAACGGCTTCCACGAGCGACGCAAGCTGAACTACCCCGAGGACGGCCACGCCTTCCCGCAACTGTCCGACACGGTGATCAGCGCACCGAACGCCAGCCTCATCCGGCTCTGGGTCGACGGCGACCCCCTGGACGTCCGGACCGGGACCCTGCACGACCACGAGCAGGTGCTCGACCTGCGCGCCGGGGTGCTGCACCGCCGTACCGAATGGACCTCCCCCGGCGGGTATCCGGTCCGGATACGCAGCACCCGACTGGTGTCCCTGCGACGTCGCCGGGTGGGGGCGGTCGAGTGGACGGTGGAAGCCCTGGACGAGCCGGTCGAGCTGAGGATCTGCGCCGACCTGGTGGCCAACGAGCCCATCCCGGACCGGGCCGACGACCCGCGCGCCGCCGCCGTCATCGACGATCCGCTGGCCGGTGAGCTGCACCAGGTCGACGGCACCGCCGGGGTGCTGGTGCACCGCACCGAGCACAGCGGCCAGCGGGTGGCCGTCGCGGTGGCACACCAGCCGACGACACCCGATCACTTCTCGGACAGCCTGGACGCCACCGAGGACCGGATCCGGCTGAGCCTCACCGGGACCCTGTCCCCCGGTGAGCGGGTCACCCTGACCACCTTCGCGGCGTACGAGTGGGAGCCGGTCGACGGCACCTCGCCCGGCGACCTGGCCGACCAGGTGATGACCGAGGCGCTGGCCGCCCGGGCGGACGGCTTCGCCGCCCTGCGCGAGGAACAACGGGCCGCCCTGGACGCCGCCTGGCGTACCGCCGATGTGCTGCTCGACGGTGACGACAAGCTGCAACAGGCGATCCGGTTCGCGATGTTCCACCTGATCCAGGCGGGCCGCCCGGACGGGGACCGGACCATCCCCGCCAAGGGGCTGACCGGCAACGGGTACGACGGCCATGTGCTCTGGGACACCGAAGGCTACGTCCTGCCGGTGCTCACCTATGTAGCGCCCGAGGTGGCCCGATCGGCGTTGCGCTGGCGGCACGCGCACCTGCCCCAGGCCCTTGAGCGGGCGGCGGAGCTGCGGCTGACCGGGGCCACCTTCCCCTGGCGCACCATCGGGGGACAGGAGTGCTCCGGGTACTGGCCCGCCGGTACGGCCGGGCTGCACGTCAACGCCGACATCGCGGACGCGGTGCTGCGTTACGTCACCGCCACCGGGGACGAGGAGTTCCTGGCCGGGCCCGGACTGGACCTGCTGGTGGCCACCGCCCGGCTGTGGGCCGGATACGGGCACTACACCGACGACGGCCGCTTCCACATCACCGGGGTCACCGGCCCGGACGAGTACTCGGCCCTGGTCGACGACAACCTGTTCACCAACCTGATGGCCCGGCGGAACCTGCGCGGCGCCGCCGAGGCGGTGCGACGCCACCCCGAGGCGGCGGGTCGGTTGGGGGTCGACCCGGCGGAGGTGACCGCCTGGCGGGCCGCGGCCGAGGCCATGACCGTGCCGTACGACGCCAAACGGGGGGTGCATCAGCAGTCCGCCGGCTTCACCGAGCAGCCCGAGTGGGACTTCGCCGGCACCAGCGAAAAGGACTACCCCCTGCTGCTGCACTTCCCCTACCTGGAGCTGTACCGGCACCAGGTGGTCAAGCAGGCCGACCTGGTGTTGGCGATGCAACGCTGCCCGGGCGAGTTCAGCGCCGAGGAGAAGGCCGCCAACTTCGCCTACTACCAGCCCCGGACGGTCCGGGACTCCTCCCTGTCGGCCAGCCCACAGGGGGTCCTCGCCGCCGAACTGGGCCACCTGGACCTGGCGTACGACCTGTTCACCGAGTCGGTGTTGCAGGACCTGGAGGATCTCGGCGACAAGACCGGCGACGGCCTGCACCTGGCCTCCCTGGGCGGCGCCTGGCTGGCCCTGGTGCAGGGCTTCGGTGGGATGCGCGACGACCGGGAACTGCTCTCCTTCGACCCCCGGCTGCCGGACCGGATCGAGCGGCTGGCGTTCAGCCTGTGCTGGCACGGGCATCGGCTACTGGTCACCCTCACCGCCGATGAGGCCCGCTACGAACTGCCCGACGCTCCCACCGGAACCACCGTCGAGCTGTGGCACCACGGCGAGCGGCTACGGGTCAGCGCCGGAGAACCGGCGACGCGGCCGATGCCGTCGGTGCCCGACTTCGGGCCCGAACCGCACTCCCCGGACGGCCGCCGCCCCCAGGGGCGGTAAGGAAGGGCACCTTATTAACGCCTCCGGTAGAGCAAGGGCCCCCTGTTAACAACTCGGCTTGCGGGCGGCGGGCCGCGTAAGGTGCGCGGATGCCCGAACTGGAACGGCTCAGCGCCGAGCACGCAGAACCGCTGCTGGCCTTCGAACGCGACAACCGCGCGTGGTTCGCCGCCTCGGTGCCGGACCGGGGCGACGACTACTTCGCCACGTTCGCCGACCGGCACGCCGCCCTGCTGGCCGAGCAGGCCACCGGGCGCTGCCACTTCCACGTACTGGTCGACCAGGGGGAGGTGCTGGGCCGGTTCAACCTGGTCGACGTGGCCGCGGGCGAGGCCGAGTTGGGCTACCGGGTGGCGCAGCGCGCCGCCGGGCGCGGGGTGGCCACCGACGGCGTACGCCGGGTGGCCGCTCTAGCCCGTCAGGCGTACGGGCTGCGCCGGCTGACCGCCGTGACCACCCTGGACAATTCCGCCTCGCTGGCGGTGCTCCGGCGTACCGGGTTCACCCCGACCGGTGAGGTGTCGATCGACGGTCGTCCCGGGCTGCGGCACGTGCTGTCGCTACTCGCCGAGGGCTGAGCCGCCCGCCATCCGCTCCCGTACGGCGGTCAGCGCCTCGAAGGCGTACGCCCAGTTGTGGCACTTGAAGCTGCGCAGGCCCTCGATCGGGGTGCGGCAGTCGGCGCAGCGTACGCCCGCGATGGCATCGGGGAGGCCGGTGTTGACGTAGCGGCGCTCGCCGAGGATCACCGTGGCGATCATCATCGGGTCGTGCACGCCCTTGAGCGCCGAGGAGACGATGTCGTACCAGCTGATCCGGCGATCGCACTTCGGGCAGTCCGGCTCGTCGCCGCTGACCCACAGCGGAGCACCGATGGTGCGCGGCGGCATGTTCAGCAGCTTCTCGATCCGCCGTACGTCCGTCTCGGGGGTGGTCCAGCGGTGTCGGCCCGGCAGCGAGGCGGGCGAGTCGTAGACGGCCTGGAACAGGGCGGGTTCGACCTCGACGGTCTCGCGTTCGCTGGTCACGGCGTACCTCCCGGGGTTGTCGACGCCCTCACGGTGGCCACCGGCGGGCAACGGGCACAACCGGATCAACGACACGGCACCCCTACCGGCGTCGGCAGCACCTGACCGGGCAACCGGTCTCACCTGCCCGTCCTCGACAACCGGACGGGTCAGCGGTTCTGCCGTTCGACCGCGCGCCGCAGCACACCACGTACGCCGGGCAGGGTGATCGCGCGCATCGTGACGTCGTTCAGCCACACGTGGACGCGGCTCGGTGGGGCGTACTGGTGCATGCCGCGACGGGCGAGTGCCTGCCGCTTGACGACTTCCGGTCGTAGCGACGCCTCCCATCCGGCGAGGGCGGCGGGAATGTCCTGGCCGGTCCGGCTCAGGGCGGCGCCGAGCCGGTCCGCACCGGCCAGGGCCAGGGCGGCGCCATGCCCGGCGAAAAGGGTGACGCACCAGGCGGCATCTCCGAGCAACACCACCCGGCCGTCGCTCCACCGTGGCATGACCACCTGGCTGACCTGGTCGAAGTAGGCGCTGGCGGGATCGTCGGCCACCTGTCGGAGCGCCTCGGGTAAGCCCCCGCCGAGATCGGCGAAGGTCGCCCCCAGGGCGTCGAGGGCACCCCGCGCCACCTCCCGCCCCGGATCCTGGCAGCGGTAGGTGAAGAAGGCCGAGGATCGGCCGGGCCCCAGGTTGATGACCGCTGCCGTCCGGCCGGGCCCGATGAAGGTCGTCGCGGACGACTCGGGCACCTGCGCCACCGGTTCGGCGAGCGGGACCGCGGCCACCACGTACGGCAGGTCTACCCGGTGCTGCGCGCCGAACACGGACGCACGGGTGGCGGAGTGCACCCCGTCGGCGCCGACGAGCAGGTCGGCCTCCTCGGTGCTGCCGTCGCTGAGCGCTACCCGTACCTGGTTGGCATCCTGGTGGATCGCGGTGACGGTGGTGCCGAAGCGGAACTCGGTGTGTTCGCGGGCCGTGTCGTACAGCGCGGCCTCCAGGTCGCCCCGGAACACCGTCATGGCGCGCGGGCCGAGGGTGGCCTCGGCCAGGGCCGCCGGCACGGTGAACTTCGGCCGCCCGTCCGCCCGGACCAGCACGGTGGTGAAGGAACCCAGCGCGCGGTCGGAGAGGGCGGGGAGCAAGCCGAGCCGCTGCGCGGCGTCGTACCCCGACCCGAGCAGGTTCACCAGATAGCCGCTGCTGCGCCGGGCCGGGGCCCGCTCCACCACGGTCGTCCGCCAGCCGCCACGGCCCAGCCGTGTTGCCGCGGCCAGACCGGCGATGCCCGCCCCGACGATCACCGCTCGCCTCATCCGTCCCCCTTCCGAGACCCAGGAATGAGCGTACGCTCATTCTTGCCGTCGTGGGTGCCCGGAGCGGCCTAAGATCGCAGGTATGCCGCGCGGAGTCGCCACCCCCGAGCCTCGGCAGCACCTCTTCGCTGCCGCGGAGCGAGTCATCGTGGAGGAGGGATCCAGCCGACTCACCAGTCGGGCCGTGACCCGGGAGGCCGGGGTCGCCACCGGGCTGCTGTTCACCCACTTCACGAACTTCGACGACTTCCTCGTCGGCTACGCGGTCGACCGCAGCTTCCAACTGGCCGGTGCGGTGGCCGGGCTCCCGGCCCGCGCCGGGAGCGCGACGGTCACCGAGAACCTCAGCGAGGTAGGCCAGGCCCTCCCGCCGACCACCCTGGTGACGATGACCCGGCTGATGGCGTACCGGCCCGGCATCACCGCCGAGGTCGAAGCGGTGCTGGGCCCCGGCAGCGCCGGCCTGCAACCGGTCGAACGCTCGATCGCCCGGTATCTGGCCGCCGAGCAGCAGTTGGGCCGGGTGCCCGCCAGTGCCGACCCGGAGGCGCTGGCCCTGGTCGTCGCCGCAGTGCTGCACCACCTGGCGTTGACCGACGGCACCGGCACGCCCGCCGCCGGACGTCTGCACCGCGCCATCGCGGCGCTGACCGACGGATTTCCCGCCGTCGCCCAATGACCAGGGCGCGATGACGCTCAGGGTTTGACCGCGCGCACTAGCTTCGCCGGCATGCGTCACAGTGCCTATCCGGCAGTGCCCGTCGCGGGATTGTTCGCCTCCCTGTTGATCCTGTTGGCCGGGATCTTCTCCGACCTGGGGCCGCCCTCGCCGACCGGAGAGCTGCGCCCGGCCACCGTGATATCCATCGAACAAGACAGCATCGGTCGACCATTCGTCGCCCTCGTCAGAGTCGACACCCCGGACGGGGCGGTCCTCTGCGGCCTCAGGAGCTCGCAATTCGAGGGCAGCCGGCTGCCCCGACTGCACAGCGACCTGACGGTGGACTACTGGCCGACCGGATGCGCTCCGCCACCGGTGTCGCGCGAGTTGCCCCGCGAGGGGGTTCTCGCGATGGGCGTGAGTGGCATGGCGCTGATGGCGTTCTGGCTCTGGGCAGGCCGCTGAGGGCACACCCGACCTGCGGGCCGGGCGGACATCCACCTTGTCCGGGCCCGCTGGCGTCTGTCAATATCATCTGTCCCGGGTGATCATCGCCCGGTCGGTACCTGGGGGACGGATGCGCATCGGCTCGCGCTCAGCTCGACGGATCGTGGCACTGCTGACGGTCACGGCACTCGGCGGCTCCGGCGGCGCCGTAGCGGTGGTCACCCCCGCCTCGGCAGCCGTGACCACCCTGCAATCCGAGCAGACCGTACGCCCACCGACGGTGACGTCGGACGGGTATCCGATGTATCCCAACCCGCCCAAACTCGACTACACCATCGGGGTGGCGGGCACCTTCCGCTTCCTGACGCACCGTACCGACACGGTGGCCTTCGCCTGGCGACTCGGCGACGACGGCCCCTCCGGCACGGTCCCGGCCGTCGATCGCCTGGGGTACGTGTCGATCGCCCCCACTCAGGCGGGTCTGCAGACGCTCTACGTCCGGGACGTGACCCCCGAGGGCCCGCAATCGAGCGAGACGGCCTACACCTTCAAGGTCGACGACGGCCCACGGCTGGTCGATCGCGGTGAGGACGGCGCGAAGGTGGTGGTCGGCGAGTCGCGGACGGTACGCCTGCGGCCGGGTCGGCCGGATGTCGTCTCCTACACCTACAGCCTCCGCGACCGGGTGCACGCGACGTACAGCACCGGCACGGTGGACGCGCGCCCGGACGGAACCGCGGACCTCACCTGGACAGCCGTCCACCACGAGATCGACAACCTCCTGGTGCACAGTGTCAGCGCCGACGGCACGATCTCCGCGAGCCGGTACGTCTCCTACTCCGTCGACGGCGCCACCCCCACCGTGTCGCGCATCCCCGGGGTGGGCTGGGTGACACCGACCACCTTCATCGCCCGCACCCGCATGGCGAACCCCGTCGAGTACGTGGTCACCGTCAACTCCGACGAGAACCGCCGACAGGTTTTGACTCCGGCGGCCGACGGCAGCGCCACCTTCCAACTCCTGCCCACCGTCCGAGGCACCCACTACATCAACGTCTTCGCCCGCGATGCCGCCGGTGTGCAGACCCGTGCCAACACCATCCTCTGGTCGGTCTCCAACCGTCCGGTGGTCACCTCGACCGACTTCCCCTCGAACGGCACCGGCCGGGTGTGGCCGGGCACCTTCACCTTCACCGCCGGCATGCCCGGCACGACGGAGTTCCGGTACCGGATCAACGGCGCCCCGTCGATCGCCGTCCCCGCAGGCCCGGACGGAACGGCGACCGTGTCCTGGACGCCGCCGACGGACGGCGCCCACGAGGTACTCCTCTGGAGTGTGACGGCCACCGGCGCCACCTCCGACGTCACCGAACACCGCTTCCAGCTCAAACGTCGTCTGGTCGTCATCGACCACGTGGAACCGGGGTCGGTGACCACCGGCGCCGTGCACCTGCTGGAGCTGACCGGCTACGGCATGCACAAGCAGGACCTCATCGAGGTCATCCCCTCCGACGGCAAGCCGGTACCCGCGCAGGTCCACCACCTGACCGGCGGCGGCTCGATGATGCTGGTGTACGCCGACCTGACTGGCGTGGCGACCGGGCCGGCGACGGTCCGGCTCACCCCACACGACGAACTCGGCCGTTCGGAGACGTGGGCCAGCAGATTCCAGATCGTCGCACCGCCCGCCCCGAAGGCCACGAAGCTGCCGACGATCACCGGCACGGTGGCCGCCGGCCGGGTCGTGAAGGCCAGCACCGGGACCTGGACCCCCAGCGCCACCTCGTACAAGTACCAGTGGGCGGCGAACGGCACCGCGATCAAGGGCGCCACCAGTGCCTCCCTCACCATCCCGGCCAAGCTGCGCGGCAAGAAGCTGACGGTCACCGTGACCGCGATCCGACCCGGACACCCCAACGGCAAGGCCACCTCGAAGGCCACCGTCGCGGTCGCCACGGGCAAGGCCTCCAAGGCGACCAAGAAACCCAAGATCAGCGGTACGCCCAAGGTCGGCCGGAAGGTCAAGGCCCTGGTCGGCACCTGGTCACCGAAGGTGGACTCCTACAAGTACGAGTGGCGGCTCAACGGGAAGCTGATCAAGGGAGCGACCGGCAAAACGCTGAAGCTGACCTCGAAGATGCGCGGCAAGAAGCTCACCGTGACGGTGATCGCCCGCAAGGCCGGCCACGCCAACGGCAAGTCCACCAGCGCAAAGGTCACCGTACGCCGCTGACGTGTGTCCGTCGGTGAGCCGCTTCCCTACGATCCGGTGCACTCTTCCCGCACGCGGGAAGAGTGCACCGATCCGGCCGGGCGTCAACGCCGGGGCCATCGAGCGGGCCCACCGCATCGCTGACTGGTTCTGGCGGTCAGCTTCCGCCATCTGGGAACAGGTACAGGTCGAACCACATTCCCTGACCGTCAACCTCCAATTCCTGACTGCTGCCCGCAAGGCTCGGCGGACCGGCGTATGTGCCGATGAGCGTGTAGAGGCCCGGATCGGCAGCGAACTGGAAGCGGCCGTCAGGACCAGTGACAACTTCGATCCCGGCCGGTTCCAGCCGGACCGTCGCCCCTGCCACCGGCAGCCAGGTAGTCATGTCGAGCGCCTGGCCCTGAATGCTCCACATGACAGAGACCGCGAAGGATTCCTGCGTCATGGGACTGAGCCGGCCTCGCCGGTCGACTCCCACCGCGTACACCAGATGCTCACCGCTTACGTTGCCGGCATCGACTGTGACGTTGGCTGTTCCATCTGGGCCCGCCTGGACCTCGCGGCCCAGGTTGGTGTCGCCGATGCTGTACCTGTAGCTGATCACCTTGGGGTGACCGTTCGCGGCAAACCTGATGGCAATCTGGCCGCCCTCGACCACGCTGTCCCCAGCCGGGAAGCTGATTGTCGGCTGCGGCACCTTCGTCTCAGCTGGCCGCGTGACGGCCGCTGACGCGGGCGGTGCCAGCAGCATCGAGCCGGCGGCCAACAGCACGAGCGATGCCGCCATCGTAATGACCTTGCGATAAGTGGAACGGGTATGCGTACCCGAATTAGACCCGATAAGCAATCCAGCCCTCCAAATCATTCTTCCAGTGGGGCCAAGCTAGCGGGGATAATGATCTCTGTCTACATTTTTCCGTCGATCGGAACAAGTAGTCGCTCTTGCCCGTCAACGGCTTCTAGGGCCGAGGCTGCCAACCACGTTGCGCTCGAAGTCGACCCGTGTCGAGCATGTGCTGCCTTCTTGTTGCCTTGATCAGGTGTCTTCTCGGACCAGCTTCGTTGTCCGATGCAGGTACGTGTAGTCGGCTGGATGGCCCAGCGCACCCCTGCCGACGCCTCGTCGGGACTGGCTGGACGCCATGTTGACCGCTAGACCGGACATAACCGTTAGCGGTGCGGCCAGCTCTGGCTGGGCGATCGCCATAGACGCGCCGATGCCAGCGCCGCTTGCAACAGTGACGGCCAGTGATCGCTTAACCCAACCCCACTTCGTGGCACGAGCGGCAGCGTGTAGTTCGGCGACCGCGCTGGACAGTTCTTGTTCGACCAGGCGGAAGGCATCCTGAGGGTGGCGGTTGGCCTGCTTGAGCTCGTGCAGAAGCTTGTCGATGGTGAGCATCAGGTGGCGCCTCTCGGCGTCGTACTTGGCCCTGAAGGCCACAAGGTCGCTGATCATGACATCACGTGGCACAGGCAGAAGGGGGCCCAGGTCGACCTGCCAGCAGGCGGTCACGTCGTAGCCTGGTGCGGGTTCGGTGCTGAGGCGATAAGCGACATCAACGTTGGTGTGCGGCCGTAGTCCCTGAGGACCGATGCATCCTGACCGCCTGTTGCTGTCAGAGGCAATACGTTCGGCAATGAGGCTGACGACGAGGTGCAGCAAGGCTGGCGCGGCGACAAGCCGGGATGAGCTGTGTGGGTGCGGGTAGACGAGCCGACGAGCGAGCAGCTCCGCGACGACGCTCTTGTGCAGCTTGTCGACGTGAAGTGTGCTGAATTCAGCGTCCGTCGGACTAGCAGGTGGGATCAGGTCGTCGGGTGGAACTTGCTTGAGAGCGTGGTCGAGCTCTCCCTCGATCTCGCTCAGCTCGTAGGGCCCGAAGGCCATGTTGGCCTCCAGCGGTCGATAGAGTCCGGCGTCCTGCACCTCACGCATTCGTGCACTGAGGCGGCTTTCCCATCCAGGAGCGACGACTGTTGCGAGGTCATCCCAGTACAGAACCGCTTGATGCAGAACTGCATCCGGAGCGTTTGCGAAGGGGTAGTACAGCATCCCGGCCAACCGAACCTCCACGTGCGAGTAAGTGCCAGCGGCTAATGCGCAGGAACCTATCCTTCCCCACTCTGGTCAGTCAGCACCCGTCCTGCCCTGCGACATGCGCCATCGGAACCGCGGTTTGAGCGAATTGGCCAGACGCCGACCGATGAGGGCCGCGCGCTGCCGGCTCCACCGCGGTCCGTTATTTGTCGGCGTAGCGGTACCGGCAGGCGATGATCTCGACGTCGTCCTTGCCTGCCGATGCCCTCGTAGCCGCTGCAAATCACGTCCGCGATGAGGTCGTTGATGCGCTTGACCAGCTTGCGGTCGGTGTGGCAGAGGTACTGGCTCCACGCTGTCGCGGTGAAGACGAGCCTCACCCGAGGCCCCGCGCCGTATTCGGATCAGTCAGCTCACGCTCGGCCGTGTCGCCCCCGTCCAAGCTCCTCGATCGATCGGCGAAGGGCTGCGGCATTGCCGGAGCTGCGCAGGAGGTATTCGGTTTCCTTCATCGACTCGTACTCGGCCAGCGACACGATCACAACCGGCTCGTGGCCGGAGCGGGTCACCACCACTTCCTCGGCGTCGTTGATGACCCTGTCGAGTTCGGCGGCTAGGTTCTGTCGTAGTTGGGTGAAGTTCGAGGTCCGCATGGCCACCTCCAGAAAGGTACAGAAAACTGTACCTCGATCCCTGATGGGTTTGCCTGGTTTTGGTGGCGCTCGGTGACGGGCCCGGTCGGGTTGGCTGAGCTGTTAGCTAAACGAGGGGATCGCATGATGTCGGGTGAAGCGGTGCACTACAACATGCACGATGCCAAGACTCACCTGTCGCGCATCATCGAACGGGTGGAACGGGGCGAAGAGATCATCATCGACCGGGCGGGAACTCCGGTGGCGAAGGTGGTGCCGCTTGTCCGACGGGCCAACCGCACGGCGATCGGCTCCCTCGCCGGGCAACTGGGCCTCTCGGGCGACTGGGACTCGCCCCAGACCAACGCCGAGATCGCCGCCGACTTCGGCATCGGCGCATGACCCTGCTGCTCGATACCCACGTCGCACTCTGGGCCATCACCGGCGACGCGACCCTTGGTGCCGAACTCCTCGATCAGCTACGCCACGAGCCAGACATCTTTCTCTCCCCGGTCAGCCTCTGGGAGATCACTATGAAGCAGAGCGCCGGGAAGCTTGGAGGTCCCTCTGACATCGCTGAGCGAGTAAGGGGCATGAGTTTTCGTGAACTTCCAGTGACCCATGCCCACGTCATCGCAGCCGGCCGCCTGCCCCCCCACCACCGCGACCCCTTCGATCGCATGCTCGTGGCACAGGCGATCAGCGAGGGCCTGACGCTCGCCACTCGCGACGCGTCGATACCGCTGTACGAGGTGGACGTCCTCAAGGTGTGACCGGACGGCCCTCTCAGCGCCGGCTGATTCCGTCCGCAGGCAACCCTGAACTCTGGGATTGCCTGGGGTGTGGTGCGAGGTCATCCGGGCTGCTGACGCACTTCTCGGCCGGGTTCGGCGGGCACGGTTGCTGTACTTCGCTGCTGTACTGCTGGCGGCTGTCTGGCCCAGCCGATGAACCGTCGGTGCAGCGCGCCGGCCGGTGCCCAGGGCATGTCCTCGGCGGCCTGCACGAGGCAGACGCCGAGGTAGAGCGCCAGTGACACCGGCGCGCCGGCGTACTCCGCGCGTAGCTCTCGCCTCCGGGTCGGGCAGGGCCAGGGCAGGTCGCAGCCGCCGCAGCTCCAGATCGGCATGACGGGGCCGTGGGTGGTCACTGCACACCGCCGAGGAACCGGGCGACGCTCGCGCGGGCCTGCCGGCTGGTCGCCCAGTCCACCTGCCAGCACGGGTACGGCGCCAGCCGTGACCACCACGCGCGGCAGCCGATGCACATGCCGTCGAGCCCTCGGATGTGTACGGCGAGGATCGCGTGCTCCTGGTCGTCGTTCACTGCGCCTCCTCTCCTGGCCAGTGGCCACGGTTGATGGGGATGCGGTGCCGGGCGTGGCAGGGCAGATCGGCTCCGCACTGGCAGATCCGCCGCCACTTCTGCCAGGACCAGACCGGCCGATGCCGCCGGGCGAACGTCAACGCGGTGGCGGAGAGGTACTCGTCGAACGAGACGCGCTGGCCTCTGGGAGTTGACCGGCCGGCTGAATCGGCCACGGTTCGGCTCATCGGAGTTCCCCCCGCCCAGGCCCGTCGTACCGATCGGTCGACATGTTGAATCTCGGCCTGGGGCTGCAGGGGGAGCGCAGGCGTGCCGCCTGGTCGAGCAGCCGCCGCCGGGCCGCCGCCTGCTCGGCGTCTTGGTATCGCTGTCCGGTCCTCGGCGGGGGTGGTGACTCGGGCTGCCGCAGTAGCCACCGGATCAGCACGTACAGGTGCGGTCGGAGCGTCACGATGATCCCGCCTCCTCGCCCATTACCGGAAGGCGGACCAGACAGGAGCCTCTGAGTTGTGGCGAGTGCCCGCCCACGCCAGCCCCAGCCGCCTTGTCGGCATCGAAGAACATGTCCGAGACGATTCCGTCGGACTAGGCGTGGCGGCCATGTCGGCTGGTCATGTCACGGTGACATGGGCGGCCTCGACCTGCCCGGACAACATCCCTAGGCTCCAGATTGAGCACCATGAGTAGTCGTCCGATGACGCCTGGAGCCGCTGTGCCGCTCGATCATTTACGGATTCCCGAAGACCTCTGGTCGCACCAGGACATACGCGCGGCTCTTGCTGCCCGCGACATCGCTGCCCTGTTCCGGCTGCTTACTCGGCACACCGGCGCGAGTCAGACCCGCATCGGGGCCGCCGTCGGCCTGGAGCAGGGCTACGTCAGTCGGATCATCGCCGGCCGGAAGGTGACCTCCATCGACGTGCTGGAGCGCATCGCCGACGGCTGCGCCATGCCTGACGAGGCACGGATGACGCTCGGCCTCGCGCCTCGCCAGCGGTCATATCGCGCGGACATGGCCGACCACCGGAACACCCGGCACAGTGATCTGCCGGCCAACCGCTCCTGGCGCGAGGATGTCCGCGCTGCCGCGCAGTTATGGGAAGGCGACGTGAACCGTCGAGAACTGCTCCGCCAAACCGTATTCAGCTCCGCCGCGTACACCCTGCCTGCCCTGCGCTGGTTCACCGCAACCAGCACGCAGCCCGTCGCGCAGGAAGGTCGCCGAACGGTCGGTCAGCCCGACATCGACACCATCCGAGAAATGACCGCCACATACCGGCGACTCGACAACCAGCATGGCGGCGGCCACGCCCGCGACAACGTCACCCGCTACCTCCATCACGAGGTCAGGCCCCTGGTGACCGAAGGCCGATACGATCCGGCAACCGGCCGCAAGCTGCTCGCCGCCGTCGCCGAACTGACGCAACTCGCCGGCTGGCAGGCGTACGACATGGCCGAACACGGCCTCGCCCAGCGCTACCTCACCCATGCCCTCGACCTGGCCCGAAACGCCGACGACGCTGGCCTGGGTGCCGAGATCCTTGCCGCGATGAGCCACCAAGCCACCTACCTCGGCCACACCGCCACCGCCGTCGACCTCGCCCGCGCCGCCCGACAGACCGCACACCGCGCCGGAATCACCGTGCTGACCGCCGAAGCGCTGGTCATGGAAGGCCACGCCCACGCCGCCGCCCGCGACGAACACGCCTGCGCCACCGCACTACACCAGGCAGAGCAAGCCCTCGACCGGGCCGACCGCAGTGGCGACCCGCAGTGGCTCGGCTACTTCGACGAGGCATACCTCTCCGCCAAGTTCGGCCACTGCTTCAACGCCCTCGGCCAACACCGCCAAGCCGAACGCTTCGCCGCCCGATCCCTACACATGGACGAACGCTACGTACGCGGCAAAGCCTTCAACCTCGCACTCCTGGCCACCACCCAAGCCCGCCACGGCGAACCCGACCGAGCCAGCGTCATCGGCGGCCAAGCCCTCACCCTGGCCACCCAACTGAAGTCCGCCCGCGCCGTCCGCTACATCCGCGACCTACAAACGGACCTCATGTCACACCGCCGCCGACCAGCCGTACGACACTTCATCACCCGGATCGACGCGGCCCTCGGCCAGTGCCGCTGACTACAACTCGCCCCGGGCCTTGCGCGCGACCAACTCCAACACCGCGATCACCGTACCGGCACCCACGATCTCGCCCTGGGAGACGAACTGCCGAGCCTCCTCCAACGGAATCCAGGCAACCTGCTCGGCCTCATTGACATCCACCGGAGCACCGATGTGCTCCGCGCTCCTGGCAAGAAACAGCAGATTCTCCGCGTCCGCAGTCGCCACCCACGGCTGAAACGCCAACAACGGCTCCAACGCACCCGGACGCCACCCGGTCTCCTCCTCAACCTCCCGGACCGCACACACCGCCGCATCCTCACCCTCATCGACGTAACCACCGGGCAGCTCCCACACCCACCGGTCGAACACAAATCGGTGCCGCCGCATGAGCAGCAGCCGCCCCTGACCGTCAAGCACCGCGACCATCGCCGACCGAGGCGCCCGAATCACGTACTGCTCGAAGCGGACCCCGTCCGGCAACTCCACATCAGCGATGCTCAACCGAGCCCGCCGGCTACCGTCCACCACCCGCTCACCATGAATCGTCCACCGCGTCGACCTCACGTCCTGTCCCTCCACCATCCGGCCAGTATCCGACCAACGGCACGGAGTCGCCGCGGTACCTCAACTACATAGAGTTGCGCAAGCTTCTCACTGCGTTGTCGGTGGGTTACGGTCGTGTCTGTCTCTGGTGGAGCTTCGGAGGACGTATGGCGCGACGTAAGGGCCTGATTGCTCAGATGCTCGACGCCCGCAAGCAGGCCAAGAAGTTGCAGGCGCAAGCAGAGGCACGCTGGCACCGTGAGCTGATTGCCGAGCAAAAGCGTCAGGAAGCGGAGGCGCGCCGGGAGGCAAAGCAAGCGGAGGCTGCGGCGAAGAAAGCCGAGGCAGCGCGCTTAAGGCATCAATTGCAGGAGAAACGTCTCGCCGACCAGGCGGCGGCGAAGGCAGCCCGGGAAGCTGTCCAGCGCGAACGCACCGAGGAGCGACGCCGAGCTGCTGATGCCCGTACAAAGGCGCAGGAGGAGTCCGCCGTGAAGCGCCTGGCGGAGCGGGAGGCGCACGCCCGCAAGATCGCAGAGGCCGAATTTCGGACCGATGCCATCAGTACGAAGGTTGCCGAGTACGGCCAGCTGCTGGCCCGGAGAAACAGGCGAGCCAGCGAGTATGCCCTAGAACTTGCGGCGGCCCTGTCGAACGGCGGACCACCCGCGTTTGTTGAGCGCCTGCAACACGTACTCGCCCAGTCCCGATACCCGGAGGGCCTGACAGGCAAGGCTGCCGCTCACTACGACCCTGCCTCCAGAGAACTGCTGATCGAGTACGAACTGCCGCTCCGGGATGTCGTGCCAACCATCGTTGCCTACCGTTACACAACGGGGAAGGGCATGGTTGCCGTCCCGCGCAAGGAACCCGAGACTAAGAAGCTCTACGGCGACCTCCTTGCGCGGCTAACATTGCGCACCATATCCGAAGCTTTTGAGGCAACGCCTTCGGAACTCGTAACCGGCATCGTCTTCAACGGCTACGCCACAACCAAGGACAAAGCGACTGGCCGCGCCATTCGGCCGCTGCTGATGAGCGTAGGTGCGGAGCGGGACAAGTTCGCCATGGTGCAGCTCGATGAGCCAGAGTTGGATCCAGTGCTGTGTCTTCGCAGTCACCTGAACGCCATTGTTTCCCCACATCCGTACGACCTGGAAGGCGTCCGGCCAGTAGTGTCCTTCGACCTCTCGAAGTACAAGTTCGTTGACGAGATGGACGTCGTTGCTGGCCTGGATAGCCGGACGGATCTACTTACGCTCTCTCCCGGAGAGTTCGAGCACCTTATCCGTCGACTATTCGAGAGCATTGGAATGAAGTCCTGGGTGACGCAGGCGTCCAAAGACGAAGGCGTCGACGGTGTCGCTGTCAACGAAGATCCAATCGTGGGCGGGCTTTGCATCATCCAGGCTAAGCGGTACAGCAAAATCGTCGGCCTTGAAGCTGTACACGCACTTGCCGGAGTGATGGATCACAAGCGAGCCGCCAAAGGTGTGTTAGTCACTACATCGTGGGTGGGCAAGGCGAGCCGCGACTTCGCCGCCGCAAATGGCCGCATCGAAATCATCGAGGGCCGCAACCTTAAGCACATGTTGAAAGAACACCTCGGCCTGGACGTCCTTATCGGCCTGGAGAGGATTCCGCCAGGCTGGGACAGGGCAGACCTGGCATAACTCCGATCTTCATCCGGACCGGACGCAAAACTTTCGCTTGTACAAGAACGGGACGACGAGGTGGGGCGGACCTGCCATTGCTGTGCCGAAGGCACGGACGAGCGGCAGAGCTTGCCCACCGTCGTCGCTGTGCGCTTGGCCGCTGCTGCCAGGACCTGCCGTCCCGACCAGCGTCACGCACCTGCGGACCCGTGCTCCGGACGCTGCTGTCCAGGCGATCAACGAGGGGCTGATCAGCCGAAACTTCGCATCCCTGGTCAAGCTGCCATCGGTTCGGAAGCGCAGGCGGAAGGCGTGGACGAGCGACGAGGCGCGGCGCTTCCTGGAGTCGGCTCGCGCCGAAGACGATCCGCTCTACGCCGCGTACGTCTTGGTCCTGGTGCCCGGGCTGCGCAAGGGCGAGATGTTGGGGCTCACTTGGGCGGACGTCGACCTAGAGGGGGAGTTGACTATCGATCGGCAGCTTCAGCGGGTCGGTGCCGAGTTGCTGCACCAGGAGACGAAAGACGGCTGCTTCGGACGCCACGTTGCCGCTGCCGGACACTTGCACCGTGGCGCTTGGCCGCCCCCCGTGACGCGCTCAACGCGCTGGACCGGTGAACTACCTACTGCTGTACCGGCCCTGATCGCGGCGTTCAGAAGCTCGGTCAGGGCCGCTGACATGCGGGAGAGTGGGCCGGAGGTACCACCATGCGAACCGCACCGCCACGATCGCCGGTGACCCGCTACCGCTGACTTTGCCCAGCT
This sequence comes from Micromonospora sp. NPDC047134, assembly GCF_040643455.1. Lineage (NCBI taxonomy): Bacteria > Bacillati > Actinomycetota > Actinomycetes > Micromonosporales > Micromonosporaceae > Micromonospora > Micromonospora sp. NPDC047134. The sequence continues at coordinate 368,295 of NZ_JBEYUI010000003.1, read as the reverse complement.
CACGGGCACCGGGCGGCGCCGGATGAACCCGGCCCGACCGCCCAAACCGCCGGTGCGATTCGCCGACGCGGAAGAGATCAACCCGTTCCAACTCCTTCTCGATCTTCATGACCACACCGTCGGTCGGACGCCGGAATCCGGACTCGATGACGTCCTGGCGGAGCTGGCGTTGTCCGCCGCGGTGGTGTCCTGGTGGACTCGCTGGCAACCCTCAATGATCCACGCCGCCCTGTGGGCGGGCGCGGATCTAACGGACGTCGCGGAAGCTACCGGTCTCGACGCGAGCGACGTTGTCCGGCGGTGGCGGCGATGGGCTGATGTCCAGACGCGGCTGGACATAGGCGGACGCCTGTCCGTGGATCCCGTCGAGGTCCGGGCGATCGAGCAACGGCTTGGGCCGGGGGTGGTTCGATGACGCCGACCCGGCTCGCTCGAGACGTGAGTACGGTGGCGGTGGCCGGGATTGCTGCCTGGTCGTCGTGGAGTCACATGGTCGCCGTGGCGTTGAGGTTCGGTGAGCGTCCCGAGGTCGCCTACGTACTTCCGCTGTCGGTCGACGGGATGTTGGTCGTCGCTTCGGCGGCCATGGTCGAGGACAAACGCGCCGGTCGGAGGGTGCGCTGGTCAGCCCGGACGGCGTTCGCGGTCGGGGTAGCGGCGAGTGTGGCGGCGAACATCGCCGCCGCCGAGCCGAGCCTCGGCGCGCGGATCGTGGCGGCATGGCCGGCGGTGGCGCTGCTGCTGGTCGTGGAAATGCTGACGAGAGCGCAGCCGGCCTCGGGCAACGACCACCGAGCTTCAGACACCGCCCAGCCGCCTGTCTCTGACGCTGCGTCTGCGTCGCCACTGGTGTCGCTTCCGTTGGAGGTTGTGACCGAGATGAAGGAGGCGCAGCTGGCTGGGGCCGCCGACGGTCCGGCGACGAGCCAGGTGTCGGCGCCCCTCCGACGGCGAACCTCACGACGCAAGCGGGTGACGGGACACGCGGAGCGGACAGCAGACGTTGTAGCCCGGCTGCGGGCCGAGCGTCCGCAGGCCAGCCCGGCCGAGCTGGCTCTGGCCGCCGGCGTGTCCGAACGTCATGTCCGACGCCTTATGGCGGAGAAGCCCCCACCGAATGCCAGCGGCGGGTAAAGCTCTACCGCGCCACCAGCTGACTGGTGTACGACCCGAGCCAGCCGTAGATACCGCAACCGCCGACGCCGTGGCTCAGCGATTACCCTCGGGGCCGTCAGTTCGTCTGTCCGGTCGGTAGGTGCCGGCCGATGTAGCCGACATAGATCCGTCCGCTCTGCGCCGTGTCGTCGTAGTAGTGCATGCGGGGGCTGATCATCGCGAACTGAACGATCTTGAAGTGTGCACCCATGAAAATCCTGCCCGTTTGAACAACGGAGGCTGGTACGGGGAGAAGTCGCCTCCTCCGGAACGCCGGGTTGGTTCGGACCTCCTCGCTCTCGTCACGGGCGTGTCGTCGCGTCGGCCACTCGTGGCAGCCATCTGGAGTGTTCTCCAGGAAGCCATGCACGTCTCGAGCCCAGCGCCCGTCTGCCTTCGCAGCTGCGTAGTCCTGGAGCACCAACATCGCGTCCCAGGTCTTCGAAGCCCAGGCGCCCAGGGGGTCGTTGCTGTCGAGTTCCTCAGCGCAGTCAGGATCGCCCGTGAACACGACGTGCTGGAGTCTTGGCAGCCAACGGAGCAACTCGCCGAAGCTGTCCGGCCGGGAGACGTCCGCTTCCGATGGCTGTGCTGTCCAGGCCACCTCTGCTTGCCCCATAGAGGCGAGCCGGTGGCGCAGCGTCCGTTCAGTTTCTGCGGCCCGGGTCAGGCGTTCAACCGCGTCCCGGTTCTCGATCTGCTCATCATCCAGCTGCCATTTGACGTCGTGATACGCCTTCTGTGTCTCATCGAGTTCGGCCTGGAGTTGCGCGAATCGGGATGCGATGTCTTTCTGCGCCTCCTGCGATGACCGACCGACCTCGATCAGACGCACGATCTCGTCGATCCGGTCGACGGTCAGGTCATCGACCCCTACCTTGATCTTCAGGTAGTCCAGCAACATGCCTTGCTGCGCGCTGGCGTCATCTTGTCGGCGATCACTTTCTCGCGTCTCGACGGCCGCCGCCTTGGGTTGCGACGGAACGAGCGATGGCCGCTTCGAACTGACGTCGCCGAGTCGGTGCACCAACATGTCGTCGGCGATGCGTTCCAGCATCCGGTGTACCCGCGCCACCGATGCGGGTAGCGGCTGTTCCAGAGCCTGAAGTTGGGCGTTGGAGGCGAGGACCCGCGCGAGCCGGGGCTGTTCGTTGTCGTCGGCGATCCGTTCGGCGCTCAGCACCCGGTGCCGCAGCCCGTCGACGACGGAGTCCGGTTGCACCTGAGAGCGGTAGGTACGAAGCCGGCCGGGCAGTACGGCGTGGGCCTGGCCGAGCCGGTCGTTGAGCAACTGTGTGGCCTCCCCGTCCAGCACGTAGCACGAGGCCATGCCGATGGTGAACCGCGTCAGGTTGGCGATCCGGTTAGTCCATGGGACTGAAGGCAGCGAGTCGTCGTTGCCGGCGACGAAGACGACACCTCGTCTTTCGGTGTCGATGAGGGCTCGGTGGACCTCCTCGACTTCGTCGCCGCGGATGACGATTGGTCGCGTTGTGAGGCGTGCGGCACCGTCCCAGGCATCGATGATTTCGAGCATGGGCGCGAGAAAGCGGGGTGTGCCTGCGAGGCGGGGGCGGCTGCGTGGGTCCTCGCTGTCGGGGTCGGGGGATTCGATGTCGATCCAGGCCCATGCCGCCCGCTCTCTCGCGTTGGGCGAGTGTACGGTCAGTTGGATGATCCACTGCCCGTCCGGCTTCGTTTCGGCGATCCGTACGCGCGTTGACGTCGATCCATCCTGCCCCTCGTGCTGCAGTAGGAGGGCCCTGACGTTGTCGCCGATGGTCGCCCACCGATTCTCCTGAAGCGCGGACGGATCCCAGCCCTTGGGGCCCGCGATCCAACGGTCGAGTTGTTCCCGTACCAGTGGCTGCAGATGGTTCCGTTCGCGGTGGGTCGTGAACACAGACCTGAAACCGAGCATTGCGCCGTCCCGAGGGGTTATAGGCGAGAGGGCTGCGCCGAACGCGTCGCCACACTCGCTCGATGCGGCCCCGCTGACCTCCGTCTGCTACTCCAGCACCTGGTCTTGGTTCGGAAGCTGGAGTAGCAGCGGCGGTGTCGAGGTCGGCATCTGGACAAGGAGAGGTCAATCCGCTTGCTTGCTGGTCACCGAGATGAGCTGTTGATCATGGTGTGGATTCCAGGTCGTTGAGGAGCGCGTGTACAGGTGCCCAGCACATCCGCACCGTGTCCAGGTCGGGCACGAGCCCGTAATCGATCTGGTGGCGGGGGTGGACGAAGTTGCGGTAGTCCCGGACCTTCTCCATGAAGTCCTTGGCGTCGGTCTGGACCCACTTCTGTTGGTGCGCGTACTCAAGGAGCAGGTGAAGGCCCGCTCGTTCGGCCCGAACCCGTCGGCCGTTCCGGTCGACCAGGCCGCTCCTGCGGACGGTCTCGTCGCGGTCAGTCACCACGAAGTGCAGCAGGCCTTCGACGAAGCTGCCGATGCCGATGATCGCCAGTGCGTAGGCTCCGTTGTTCTGGCAGATCGACGCTTCGTCGGCGCGCGCCATGAGGATGTCGACCGCCTTGCTGTTGGGGGACAGTCGTCGCACCCGCTCGTGGAGGTCCGGCGGCGGTCCGTACAGGGGAACGTCGCTGCTCTGGCTGATCTGACCGAGCACGGGGCGCCCGCCGACGTAGGTGATGGTGAGCTGCTCGGGAGCCAGGATGCGGTTCAGTTCTTGCGTGATCGGGTCGGCGGCCTCGACGCCGCCGTCGTACTCCAGCGGATCACCGATGCGACAGAGCAGCCGGTCGAGGGCGGCGGCATCGTCGGCATGGGAATTGAGTACTTCTGTCAGCCAGGGGATCCGCGGAGAGCCGTCGTACTGCGGATCGCCAGGCCACCGGACCCGGTGCAGGAACCGCTCGACCTGCGTGCCGGTCCGTTCGTAGGGACCATCGACGTCGCAGATCAGGCGGGCGACGCGTTCCAGGGTCAGCGGGTCGAGGGCAATCATCGGGATACCTCCCGGTCGGCGCGCTGCTGCACGATGTCGAGTGCTTCGGTCAGGCGCTGGAGGATGATTGAGCCCCGCTTGCGGAAGCCGAGTTCGCTCATGGCCTCTTGGAGGCGCTCATCTCGATCACGCTGGAGCTGGTCGCTCACCAGCCAGGTGCAGATCTGTACCAGCTGTTCCCGCGTGTAGTCGGTGATCCGGAGACCGATCGGCACGTCGGGCCGGGGGCCACGGCGGGTCGCTGGCGGCGTCGGTTGCTGAGCGGGCCGGCGTGCCGGCGGTACGGGGTAGCTCCTCGCGGCGTGGTTGGCGCGGTCGACCGCCTGCTTCCAGCGGGCCACGAGCCGGGCTGTCTGGCCCGCCGGATCTACGTACCAGTCGGTCGACCAGATGCGGTGGAACTCCCACCCGAGACGCTCAAGGTGCTGCTGGCGTAGCCGGTCCCGGTCACGGGCGCTGCGTGCCTGGTGATACGAGTGACCGTCGGTCTCCACAGCGAGGACCATGCGGCCGGGCTGGTCTGGGTGGGCGAGGGCCAGGTCGATGCGGTAGCCGGAGACGCCCCACTGCGGCACGGCGTTGATGCCCTGCTGCTGGAGAGCCTTTAGGACGCTGCGCTCGAGGCCGTTGAGCTCGACCCCAGTATGCTGTCGCGCGCCCAGGTCGCCGCCGAGGTCGACGAACTCGAGGTAGCGGCGGAGCAGTTCGGGTCCGCGGTTCCGAGTCGCCGCGGTCTGGTTCGGGTCCATGTCGTGGTGGGAGAAGGCGCTCACCACGGTCATCCGACTCCGCGCTCGGGTGACCGCGACGTTGAGGCGCCGCTCACCGCCCTCCTGGTTGAGCGGTCCGAAGCGCAGCGGAAGTCGACCGTCTTTGGTCTTGGCATAGCCGATACTCAGGATGATGGCGTCCCGCTCGTCGCCCTGGACATTCTCCAGGCTCTTGATGAAGAACCGCTGGCTCGCGGCCCGGTCCTGAGAGAAGAAGTCGTCGAGGTGCTCATGCTCTCGGCGTCGGCTGCGCAGGGTCGCTTCGATCCGCAGGGCGTGCTTCTGGCCCATGGTGATGACGCCAAGGCTCTCGTTCGGTCGCTGCTCGGCGTGCTCGAGAATCAGCTCGACCGTCCGGTTGACCTCCTCCGTTGACGAGCCGCTCTGCCCGGGGGCGACACGGCCGTCCACCGTCTCCAAACGCAGCGGGCTGTCGACCTGCACGCCAGGGAACGTGACGAGGGACCGGTTGTAGATCTCGACGTTCGAGAACGCGATCAGACGCTCGTCTCGGCTGCGGTAGTGCCATGTCAAGCGGTACCGGTCCGAAATGAGCCCACCGAGGACGTCAAGAACGGACTCGTAGTCCTCAAGGCTCTCGTCGCCGAGATCATCGTCTTCGCCAGCCGGGCTCTGCTGAACGAGGCGCCGGAAGAACGGCGTGGGTGGGAGCTGCTTCGGGTCACCGGCCACGACGAGCTGGGTGCCACGCATGATCGAGGCGACAGCATCGTGCGGCTCGATCTGGCTCGCCTCATCGAAGATCACCACGTCGAACGACCGCTCGGGCGGCAGGATACGGCTGACCACCAGTGGTGACATGGCCCAGCACGGGAATGCGGCGAGGAGCACCTCCGGTGCGCTGCTGAGCAGCTTCCGCAGAGAGAGGTGCCGGCTCTTCTTGGCCGCCTCCCGCCGGACGAGGCCATTCTGGTCGGGATGGGCGTCTCGGGCCTTCCGCAGGTTCACTGCCACGTTGCGGCGCACGTGCCGGGCGGCCATTTCGATGTGCCGGCTGTCCGCAGCGCGGAAGTCCTGGACCACCGCGGCATGCTGCTGCCCGACGAACTGACCGAGGTACGGGACCCGCATGCGCATCTCGTCGAGGACCACCTGCAACCAGGACCGCAACAGCGTGTCGACTGCCTCGTCGCTCGAGACCTGCCGGTGGGCCAGGTCATCGAGCATGTGTTTTAGCCCCAAGGAGCGGAACATCTGCTGCTGTTTGTTCAGGTCGGGCATCAGGAACAACGTCTCGCGGTCGGCGTTCAACTCGGCGAGCGTATTGGCCGCGGTGGCGGTGGGCCCACGCTCAAGACCGTCGATCCGGGCACATGCCGCCACAGCGGCGAGGTGATTACGCACCTCCGTGAAGGACGACATGCACAGGTCGGCGCCCGCCAGAGCAGTTGGTGCGCTGTCCTGACGGCTGAGCTTCCGCCACCGCTCACGCTGGCCCGCCGCGGCGACCAAGCCCTGATACATCTCGGATCGGCTCTTGGGAGGTGCCGGACAGGTTCGCCGCAGCTCGCGGCGCAGTTGGAACCGGCGGAAGATCCCGAGCGGCTCCGAGCGGCGCGGCCGGGATCGCCCTGGTGCTGTCGCATAGACGAAGTCGTCCAGATCCGGGCCGAAGACCTGCTCACCGTAGCTGGCGATGGTGCGGTCGACCTCGCTGATCAGGTCGAACAGATCCTTCCACGCAGCGAGGTCGTCGGGTACGTCCAGCCCCGCGCGGTCGACCAAGTCCCGGATCTGGCACTGTGCGCCCTGCAGGGCACCGGCCGCGAGTTCGTCGAGATGCACCAGCACCTTGCCGACATCGTCTGAGTTGCGGATGGCGGCCTTCGCCCACGGCGACTCTCCGCGCCAGATCCTCAGGCCACCTCGATCCACGAACGTCCGAAGGTCTTCCCGCGCGGACTCAAGCCTCGACCGGTCAAGGTTCCGCAGCTCGGACGCGCGCAGGTTGTAGCCGCTGACGTCGAGAGCCGGAAGCGCGAGGAGCTGCTCGATGACCTGAAACGCGCTCACCCCCCAGGGCTGCCGTACCTCGTGCAGCTCGGCCGGGTGCCGTTTCGCCGCGGCCCGGCGGCTGTGCAGGCGGCGGTGCAGTTCGTCCGTGTCGACGGGTGGTTCGGCGCCAGCTTGAGTGAGGACATTGGCGATGCGCTGGGCGACCTGTCGCTTGCTGATCTTGCGGTCGTGCAGGTCGAACACCAGGTTGTCGAGCCCGACGTCGCCAAGGCGATTCATCACTGCTTCGATGGCAGCCCGCTTCTCGGAGACGAACAGCACGCTACGACCCATCGCGGCCATGTACGCGATGATGTTCGCGATCGTCTGGCTCTTACCCGTGCCGGGCGGGCCCTCGATGACCACATGCCGGCCGGACAGCACCGCGTCGATCGCCGACTGCTGGGAGGAGTCCGCGTCGTGGACCAGGAACTCCTTGGCCGGATCGATCTGATCGGCACTGGAGCTGGACCCTTGCGCTTGCGCAGTGCGCAGCTGTTGCCGAGCGTCGCGGTCGCCCGCCATTGCGCCGATCACTGGGTGTGATGCGAGCAGCTCGGCCGAGTTGCGCAGGTCCTCGACCATGGGGAGCTTGTCGAAGCTGAAGACGCCGGCAACCACCGCGGGCTCGAGCCGGAGAGACAGGCCGCTGGGAGCGACTGCCTTGGCGATCAGCTCGTAAGCGGCTCTGAGCTGCTGGTCCGGGTCAGCGATCTCGGACAGCATCGCGCTCAGCTTCTCGCCGAGGACGCTGATATCCGTCTCCACGCCGTACTGCCGCTCCAGCGCGTACAGGAGGACCGGGTTGATCTCGGGTGACTCCGACAGCTCCAGCGTGAAGTCGTTCTCGGTCGCCGTCCTGCTGTCCAGCGCAAGCTGATGGAGAATCAGCGGCGCCCGCAGCGGTTGCATCGGCACGGACCCCCGGGTGTACTGGCCGACCATGCAGAGCAGGCCGCGGGTCACCCAACCGGCCTGGATGCCCTGCTCCTCCTCCAGCTCGACCAGCTTCCGGCGGAGGCCGCGGGCAGTGTTGCAGGCCGTGTTGTGCCGGTCCTGTTCCGGGAACAGCGTCCGTAGGCGAACTTTCTGTCCCTGGAGCAGATCGGCGACCGCGCCTGGAGCCGCCTCGGCGAGATCGAGAGTGGTGGTCTGTCGCTCCTTGAAGTAGAGCAGCGTGTTGCGCGGGCCGAAGTCGATCAGTTGGTCTGCCCACCGGCCGGCGGCCTGTTGGACGAGGTGGAGTACATCCGGTTGGGTCAACAGCATCTCGTCTCCAAGTCAGTCGACGTACACCAGTGCTGATCCGCCGGGCCGTCGGCCCGAGGCAAAGCCCTCCAGGATAGGGCGCAAGACACGTTCATCTATGCATCAGATTTCCGACACCGACGTCATCGGAGGGACCCCACTCAGCAACCTTCACTTTCCTGCCTCAGTACCGCCGCGCCTTGTCAGCACATCGAGCAGGCCGAGATGTTGCAGTGCCGGGGTGCAGCTTGACGTGGCTGAAGGCCAACTCGAACAGGTGCTACGCGGCGCGGGAGAGGCCGTAGCGGGAGGTCCTCGCCAGGATTTGATCTTCGATTTATCGATGGAGAAGGTCAGGCTCAGCGGGAGACGGCGACCGGCGGCTTCGGCGACTCCTGCGCACGGAGAAAGTTGGTGGCATCGACGGTGGCACTGACCAGGGCGCACGTCGTCGCGGTGAGGGCGAGCCAGAACGTCACGCTGCTCTTCCAGTCCTCGGCGATCTTCACGGTCACCATCTCGGTCACCTCGGTCACCTCGCTGGACCGGCTCCGCCGGTTGCTCGGGTCAGGCTGACGACGCCAGCCGAAGCGGGCGAAGAACTTGGCCCAGGTGTGGTTCGACCGGCCGCAGCCGAAGATCACCCCGTTGACCTTCCGTCCGCACCGGCCGCCCTTCTGGGTGGTCACGCCGCACGTCGTCGGCGCCTTCACGGCGAGCAGCCAGGCCGGGATGGCGATCGCGATCGACGCCGACCAGGCGAGGCTGATGAGGTCGAGCGTGATGAGGTAGTAGACGACGCCGACGATGGCCAGCGCTTCAACGCCGAGGATCAGCATGGCCTGATCTCGCTTCAGCATGTGGGGGCCTCCGAGTGGTCAAGGAGCGCGATGAGGTCGAGAAGCTCGGCGCGGAGCCGGGTCAGCTCGGCTGCGGTGACGCCGAGTTCGTAGTGGTGGTGGTGACCGGCGCGGGACAGCGCCCACCACAGGTAGCTGGCCCGGCGCCCAAGGTCGGGGCCGGCGTAGTGGGCGAGCAGCAGCAGCTTCGGCCGCTGCACCCGGGTCCGTCCGATCTCGGGGCAGACGCGAGCCCAGTACCGGTCCATCGCTGCTTCCAGTTCGTGGCGAAGCAGCCACGCGCACGCACGGGGCCAGGCTCCCCGGGTGCCTCGGATGACGCTGCTGAGCATCCGGTCGGCGGTGGCGAGGTACAGGGACGTCGTCATCGCAACCGCCCCACGAGCGCAGCGGTATTGGCGACCATCGCCCGGACGGGCATGCTCCGGTGGCCGTGGACCGCATCCGCCACCGCTTTGACCGTCCGGGTGGCCTGCGTGCCGTAGTCACGGTCGAGACGAGCGAAGAGCTCCGGTCGGGGTACGAGGCGGCCGAAGAGCCCGAGGCTGAGCCGGTCCTTGACGGTGTGCGCCCGGCTGAGCCCTTCCTGGATCTGCTGGTAGGGCGTGCCGCGCCGATGCTCGGCGGCCCGGTAGCGATCCATACTCACCGACTCGATCGCGGACCGGCAGAACCCGGCGACCATCAGGTACTTTGCCTCGTCCGCGATGTCCGCGGCGACCAGGGCGCGGGCATCGTCGAGGTAGCGGTCCGCCGGGTCGCAGACCTTGCGGACCTCGACGATCGAGCCCTCGCGGCGGGTGACCTCCCGGACGTCGGCCTCGATGTCGAGACGGCGGATCGCTTCCGGCAGCCGGTCGTCGTGAGTGAACACGATGACCTGTCGGGTCAGGGCGACCTCCCGCAACACCTCGGCCAAGCCGTCGATCTTGGTGGGGTCCATGCTCTGCACCGGGTCGTCGATGATCACGAACCTGTACGGGCTGGTTTCGGCGCAGGCACGGGGCAGGAAGACCGCGAGGCCGAGGGCGTGCAGCTCACCCTGGCTCATTACCGCGAGCGCGCTGGTCTCGACGCCGTCGGCGGCTACGGGGAACAGGACCCGGCGGGTGTTGTTCACCCCTTCCATCCGCAGCCGGCGCAGCTCGACGTTGCTTTCCTGCCGCAGCTTCTGCCAGATCCGGTCCGACTGCGCGGCGAAGCTGCCCAGTCGGTCGGCACGGATCGCCTTCTCGGCGGTGTCGAGAGCCGCACGAGCCTTGGTGAGCAGAGCCAGGGCCGGCGCCTCGGCGCGGACCATGGCCGCGGCGTCGACCCACCGGCGGATCGCTGCCCCGGGCTCGCGCCAGGCGTCGTGACGCTGGGCGAGCCAGCCGGCCACCGCCTTCACGAGGGTGGTGTGCGCCGCGACGACACTCTCCCAGGAGACCCGATTGGGGCCGAGGCCGGCGAGAGCTTCGCGCATCGCCGCGCTCTCGCCGGGGATGTTGGGCGCCAGCGTGGCAGCGGCCGGTTCCAGCAGCCGGTGGATGTCGCCGAGCAGCCCATCGACCGTGCGCCGGGCGTGCGCGTGAGCCTGCTGGGCCGCGCGTGCCGCCGCAGCGACCGCCGCCATCGTGGCGAGTTCCTCCTCGGCCCGCGTACGCCAGTCCTGGTCCAGGGTCCCGACGCGGCACACCGGGCAAGGGCCGTTCCCACGATCGTGGTGCACGTCGAGCGCGGCCCGCAGCAGCCGAGCGCTCCGATCCGCGGCGCCGCTGTCGGTCGCGGTCGCCTCACGCATCGCCGCCGCGGACTCGGCGAGGGCAACCAGCGCCCCACCGAGGTCGGGCAAGTCCTGCTCGGCGAGCCGCCGGGCGGCTGCCGCTGCAGGTTCCTCCGACGTGGCGGTGTCGCCACAGGCGAGGTCGGCCAGCAGGGTCAGGTTTGCGCGGAGCGGACGGGCACCGAGCGCGCTCAGGGCCTCGCGGGCACGGTCGTCGTCGATCTGGCCGAGCTGTTCGCGCAGCTCGGTGAAGGCCGCCTTCAGCGCCTTGGCCCGGTCGTCGTAGACCTTGCGCCGCTGCTGCAGCCGGGCATCGGTATCGCGCAGCGGGCCCAGACCGAGGATCGGCGCGATCGCGTCGTACAGCTCGGTCGGCTTCGCGGTGATGACCCGTTCGAGGTCGCGGGCGGACAGGAACGGCCGAAACCTAGCGGCCTGACCGATCCACTGCGGCACCTGACCGGGCGGCATCGCGGCGCCGCCCGTGGTCGTGGTGACCGTCGCGGAGGTCAGATCGGTGGCCCCGGCTGGCCAGGTGCGGTGGGTCGTCACCTGCTGGCCGGAGTCGAGGCGAAGGCTGAGGCGGATCTCCGATGCACCGTCGTGGTGCAGGTTCCGCCAGCCCTCGCGGAAGGCCGGCGGGCGCTGCGCCCAGCGAAGGGAGTCCTCGGTCAGCGCGTACTCGACGGCCTCGGCGATGCTGGACTTCCCGGAGCCGTTGCGGCCCACGAACACGGTCAATCCGGTCTTGGGCAGCCGGCCGACCGTGACCTGCTGACCGATCCCGCGGAAGCCGGCAACCCGGACTTCTTCCAGGAATGCCTGCGGCCCGGCGTCGCCCGTCTCACCCGGTTCGGGCGACGCCGGAAGGGCCTCACCTCGCAGTACGGCATCGAGAACCTGCTCACCGTGGAAGGCGGCAAGAACCAGGTCGCTGACCGGGCCGGGCACCTGAGACCGCTGAAGGCGGTCGGTGAGTTCCTGGTAGAGCGTGAGCGTGTCGTTCATCAGACCCCCTGATGTCGTTGGCGCATCGAGGGAACCGCAGATTGGTCGCTTACACTGCCCTACACACTGTTATCCCGGGATAACAGATTTGCGGTCGTCTTTGAACTTCACGACTCGTACCGTGACCGCCAGAGCGAGGAGGTGAGCCATGGAGGCGGAGTTGATGTCGCAGCGCGAGATCGCGCAGCTCGCGCGGGTCAGCAAGCCTGCGGTCACCACTTGGCGCCGGCGGCACTCGGACTTCCCTGCACACGTGCCGGGCAACCACGGCCAACCTCTCTTTCCTGCAGACGCTGTCGTGGCGTGGCTACTCCGGACCGGGCTCGGCCATGCCGACCCGGATACCCTGCGCGCCGAGCGGTCCATGCACACGCTCGCGGTGTATGCCCGGCGGCACGGCGGCCGACGCACGATCGTCGTCCTCGGCGCCGCGCTCTGCCTCCGCCACCTCACCGGCCGGGCGCTGCCCGCCGATCCTCTGCCGCTGGCTCGCCGCCTCGATCCCGAAGACGAGTTTCTGCTGCACGAGCTGGCCGACGCCCCTGAACCAGCCGGGCTCGCCCAACTGGTCGAGCAACTGATCGAGGGAGCCTTCGACCCCTGGCGCAGCTGTCAGTTCCTGCTCAGCTCCGCCAACCGCCTCGGCTGGCCCGAGCTGACAGCGGATGCACTCACCCCAGAGACGGTGGCCTTGATCCGTCGGGTGGCCGACGTGCCGACCCGGCTGCGAAGCCACCGCGCCCTGACCATCGCCGACGGCAACGCGGGCGCAGGCGACCTATTGACAGCGCTGTTAAGCGACCAGGACCGCGACAATCTACGAGTCAACGCGGTCGTCGCCGACGAGGAACTCGCCCGCCTGGTGCGCCGGCAGTTACTCCTCGCCGAGTTGCCCGAGTTCCAGTTCGACGTGCGCGCCGATGAGCTGAACGACGAGTTCGCCGAACCGGACCTCATCGTCACCAGGCTCCCGTACCAACCGGCGGAGAGTCGAGACGCTCTCGCCGACCTCAACCGGGTCGAAGCGATCGCCGATCTGCTCGGTCCGGGCCGCACGGCCATCGTCGTCGGTCCTGCCAGCAGCCTCGTCAACCAACTACGAGACGGGCCAGCGGCGTTGCGCCGGTCGGCGCTGCTGAGCAGCGGCATCGTCGAGGCAGTTGTGCAACTGCCGGGCGGCGTCTACCCGGCCAGGCCAGGTCATCCCGCTGCCCTGTGGCTGCTGACCCGGGACCCGATCCCCGCCACCAAGGGCCGCGTGCTACTCGCCGACCTCAGCGGTCACGCGCTTGACCACACCACTGTCGAGTCAGTGGCCGAGGACATCCTCCTGTGGCGCGCCGAGGGGCACCGCAGCGACGGCCACGACCCTCGGACCGGCCGAATCGTCCCGCTGGAGAGCCTCGACCTGCGTCGGGCTGCCGCGCTCCGGCCGCCCGGACCAGCGTCAGTTACCCTCCGCGCCCGCCTGGCCGCCGACCGCCCCGCACTCGTCGGCGAGGTCGAGGGGCGTCTCACCGATGCTGAGCAAGAGGCCGTCCGGTACGGGAAGGAGAATGGCTTCCTGAACACCGGAGCGGTGCATCGCGAGGGAATCAGGCCGAAGGAGCTTTCTTGCGAGGCGCTACGAACGGCTCGTCGGGTCCGCTTCCTCACCGGGCACCGCCTGAACCCCGAGCATGTCGGCCCGCGGGGTCACCATCGGGTCATCGGCGCGGCAGAGGTACTCGCCCAGTCATCCGGGCGTTGGATGGACCGGCTCACCCTCGCCGCGCAGTACCCACAGGTCGCCCTCACCGAACCTGGTGACGTCGTGGTCACCAGCGTTCCTCGATTCGGCGTCCTCCTCGACGACGACGGCTTTTCGGTGATCGAGTTCCCCGCAAGCGGCCTGCGCATCTCATCTGGCGACCCGCTCACCCCCCGAGTGCTGGCGGCACTCCTGGGCACCGCCCGCAACATGGCACGCAGCCCTCGTGCGGTGCGGGGCCCGCGACTGCGGGACGCCACGATCCCCGACCTTGCTCAGGACGAGGCTGCCCGCCTGGACGAGGTGCTGCGCCGTCTGGAAGATCGCGAGCATCTGCTGCAGCGGCAGGCCGACCTCTTGGCGAGGTTGCGCGAACTCGTCGTGACCGGGTTCGCCGACGGCACCCTCACGACTTTATACGGTACGAACTCCTGAACGAGAGAACGGAACACACAGTGCCCCCACGTAAACGCGCTAACGGACAGGCCGAGCTGTTCGGCGTGTCCAGCACCAAGCAGATTCAGGACATCCTGTGGAAGGCCGCCGACAAGCTGCGCGGTTCCATGGACGCCGCACAGTACAAGGAGTTCGTCCTCGGCCTGGTCTTCCTCAAGTACGTCTCGGACGCGTTCGCCGAACACCGCACCCAGATCAAGAAAAGCCTCTCCGACATCCCGGAGAACCGCCACGCCCAGTTCCTGGACGATCGTGACGAGTACACCGCCGCGAACGTCTTCTGGGTTCCGGAAACCGCCCGCTGGGGCTACCTGGTGGAGAACACGCCCGGTGGCGTCGGCGAGCTGCTCGACAACGCCATGGACGCGATCATGCGAGAGAACCCTGCGTTGACCGGCGTCCTCCCGAAGATCTTCAACCGGGACAACGTCGATCAGAAGCGGTTGAAGGAACTCCTCGATCTAATCAGCGACGCCCGCTTCACCGGCCACGACAACCGGGAGGCGAAGGACGTCCTCGGTGAGACGTACGAGTACTTCCTGGAGAAGTTCGCCCGTGCCGAGGGCAAGCGGGCTGGCGAGTTCTATACGCCGCCTAGCGTGGTGCGAGTCCTCGTCGATGTGCTGGAGCCCTACGAGGGTCGGGTCTACGACCCGTGCTGCGGATCCGGCGGCATGTTCGTACAGTCCAAGAAGTTCGTCGAGGAGCACGCTGGGCGGGACCACACCCACGACATCGCCATCTATGGCCAGGAGAAGAACGAGCGCACCTGGCGACTGGCGAAGATGAACCTCGCCATCCACGGCATGGACCCCGTCGGCATTGGCGACCGCTGGGCTGACACGTTCGCCGACGACAAGCACCACGACATGCGGGCCGACTTCATCATGGCCAACCCGCCGTTTAACATGAGCGACTGGGCGCGCCGAGCGACGGATCCACGCTGGCGCTACGGCGTGCCGCCGCAGAGCAACGCCAACTACGCCTGGCTCCAGTACATTCTCTCCAAGCTCGGCGACCGCGGCAGCGCCGGCGTTGTCCTCGCCAACGGCTCGATGTCCTCCAAGCAGTCCGGTGAAGGTGAGATCCGCCGCGCGATGGTCGAAGCCGACCTCGTGGCCTGCATGGTCGCTCTCCCGCCGAACCTGTTCCGCACCACCGCTATCCCCGCCTGCCTGTGGTTCTTGACCAAGGACAAGACCCCGCAGGGCGCGAAGGCACTGACCGACCGGCGCGGGGAAATTCTCTTCATCGACGCCCGCACCCTCGGCACCATGGTTGACCGCACTGAACGCATCCTCACCGACGAGGACATTGCCAAGATCGCGGACACCTACCATGCCTGGCGTGGGACCAAATCCGCCAAAGCCAAGGGCCAGACGTACGAGAACGTTTCCGGCTTCTGCTACTCCGCGAAGCTCGATGAGGTAGCAGCCCATGAACACGTGCTGACCCCCGGTCGCTACGTGGGTGCACCCGAAAGCGACCAAGACATTGACGCTGAGCCCCTCGCCGACCGCATCACCCGCCTCACGAAGGAGCTGTACACCCACTTTGAGGAGTCCACCCACCTCGAGAGCGTCATCCGCCAGCAACTGGAGCGCCTCGATGCCTGACTACACCACCACCTTCTCTGAGTTGGTCAACGAGAATCTGATCGAGATCGGCGCGGGACGGCCCCGGACCGTAAATGTGAACGGGCACGATCTTCCCATCCTGCGTGTCGCAGATGTTTTGGATGGCAGGATCGAATACGGGCTTCAGGCCCACACGTCGAATCAAGATGTGCAGGGTGAAGGATCCAAGATTTCAAGGCCCGGCGATATTGTTCTCACAACCAAGGGCACCGTAGGGCGAGTGGCCTTGATGCCCCCCAATGGGCCGACGTTCGCCTACAGCCCTCAACTTTGCTTCTTCCGCCCTGCCGCTAACGGCCCGCTGAGGTCGCGATTTCTTTACTACTGGTTCAAGAGTGCCGAGTTTTGGATTCAGGCTAATGCACTCAAGGGTCAGACCGACATGGCCGACTTCGTCAGCCTTGGGGATCTCCAGCGAATGCGGATTCGCATCCCATCTCTTGACCGACAAGATGCCGTAGTCGGCGTCCTAGGCGCGCTCGATGACAAAATTGCGGTCAACGACCGCATCGCCGGAACTATGGACGCACTCTCCGGTGCCCTATTCGAGCAAGCGGCCCGTCAGCGCCCGCAGATTCCCCTAGCCGATGTTGCAGACCCGATTTTGGGTGCAACTCCGGACCGCGCAGTCAGCAGCTACTGGGGTGGCAGCGTGCCATGGGCCTCCGCAAAAGATGTAGCCAGCAGCTCCTTCGGCGTGGTGGCATCGACGGAGGAGCATATAACTGAAGATGCGGCGCGAGGGACGCGGGCCAAACCTATCCCCCCCGGGTCGGTGGTACTAACGGCTCGCGGAACTGTTGGCGCGGTGGCTAGAGTAATTAACCCCTCGTCATTCAACCAGTCGTGCTACGCCTTCATCCCCAGTAAAGTACCGCCAGGCGTCCTTTTCCACATAATTCGAACTGCATCCCACCGAATGTTGAGCATTGCGCACGGCACCGTGTTCTCCACGGTGAATATGAAGACTTTCAAACACGTCGCCGTTCCGTCCATTGCCGAGGAACATCTGCCGAAACTTGAAGAGCGATTGGCACCGCTCCATCGCGGCATTGAGCAGCTCTTACTTGAGTCGATGAAGCTCGGGCGCCTGCGAGACACGCTGTTGCCGGAGCTGATGTCGGGGCGTTTGCGGGTCAAGGACGCGGAGTCGGTCGTGGGGGCAGCAGTTTAGGTAGGAAGAGGCCCAGGGGAAGAGGCTGCAATGGAGTTGGACGGACGAATCAACGAGGACGGCTGGGAGGCGCTTGCGCTGGAGCAGCTCGGTGAGCTTGGGTGGGAGCCCGGGGCCGGGAAGAACTTCGCGCCTGGATCGGGGCAGCGGCGGGACTGGGCCGATCTGGTGCTTTTCGAGGACCTACGGGCGGCGATCGAGCGTCTCAACCGCGAGCTGCCGCCGTCGGCTGTCGCCGACGCGGTGCGGGCCGCCACTGACGTGGCCTCCCAGGAGCCGTTCGCCGAGAATCGGGCGGCGCACGAGCGGATGGTCCACGGGATCCGCTCAATCGTCTACACGGACTCGTTCGGCGCCGAACACAACCCCACCGTGCGCCTGGCCGACCTGCACGATCCCGGCCGCAACGTCTACCGGGCGATCAACCAGGTCACCATCGTTGACGGCGACTTCCGGCGTCGCTTCGACATCGTGCTCTACCTCAACGGCCTGCCAGTCGCCATCATTGAGCTGAAGAACGCTGCCGACGAGAACGCTACCCTCACCGGAGCGCACGCTCAGGTCCAGACCTACCTCGCGGAGTTCCCGCTCGCCTTCCGGCATGCCGTGCTGTGCCTGATCTCCGACGGCATTACCGCGAAGTACGGCACCCCGTTCACCCCGTATGAACACTTCGCTCCATGGAACGTCGACGACGAGGGCGAGCGCGTCGACGCCGCCAGCCCTGACTGCGACGGCCCGGAGGCGCTGATCGTCGCCCTCTACGGCCTGTTCAACCAGCGGCGCTTCCTGGAGCTCATGGGCGGGTTCGTCAACTTCACGTCGAAAGGCAAGCGGATCGCCAAGGCACACCAGTACTTCGCGGTTATCCGGGCCGTCGAGTGCATCGTGCGGGCGTCGAAGCGCGACGGAAAGGCAGGCTTCGTCTGGCACACACAGGGCTCCGGCAAGTCCGAGGAGATGGTGTGCACGGCGGCGCTGGCCACGCGCCACCCCGCTCTAAAGAACCCGACCATCATCGTGCTCACCGACCGCACCGACCTCGACGACCAGCTCTACGACACATTCCAGGACAGTCAGGGTCTACTCGGCCAGAAATCCATCCAAGTCGACTCGCGCGCCGAACTGCGAGACGAGCTCTTGAACAGGAAATCAGGCGGCATAATCTTCACGACGTTGCAGAAGTTCGGACGTACGAGAGAAGAGCGAGAGGCCGGGAGGCCGCATCCGCTGCTTTCCAACCGGCGCAATGTCCTGGTGATCGTCGACGAGGCGCACCGTAGCCACTACGACAACCTGGACGGCTACGCTCGGCATCTGCGCGACGCGCTGCCGTATGCCACGTTCATTGCCTTCACCGGCACCCCGATCGCCACCACCGAAGTGAACACTCGTGCCGTCTTCGGTGAGAGAGTCGACATGTACGACCTCAAGCGCGCCGTCGACGACGAGGCGACCGTACGGGTCTACCACGAGCCCCGGATCATCCCGCTGTCGCTGTCGCCGGACATCGATCCGGACAGCATCGACGATCAGGTGGCGACGCTCACCGCCAGTCTGGACGACGCGGAACGGCGTAAGGCCGAGGCATACGCGGCCACCATGAACACCATCTACGGGGCTCCTGACCGGGTCGAGACTCTTGCAAAGGACCTGGTTGAGCACTGGGAGAAACGACGCGAGCTCGTGCGACCGCAGCTCGGCGGGCCGGGCAAGGCGATGCTCGTCTGTGCGACCCGGGAGATCTGCGTCCGCGTCTTCGATGCCATCAAGAATCTGCGGCCCGACTGGGCAGACCCGGCCGTCGACAGAGGCACGATGAAGATCGTGTTCCACGGGGTGCCAGGCGACGAGGCGGAACTACGCCCGCATCACCTGCGCCCATCACAGCAGAGGACCGTCCAGGCTCGCGCCAAGGACCCAAACGACGAGCTAGAGCTGCTCATCGTGCACTCGATGCTGCTCACGGGCTACGACGCGCCGCCGATCCACACCATGTACATGGACCGGCCGATGAAGGGCGCCAACCTCATGCAGGCGCTCGCCCGGGTCAACCGCCGCTTCCGGGACAAGCAGGATGGGCTGCTGGTCGGCTACGCCCCGCTGACCGAGAACCTTCGAAAAGCGCTCACCGAATACACCCAAAGCGACCAGGAAGACCAGACCCTCGGCAGAGAGATCGACCGGGCGATCAGCGAGGTGCACAACGAGATCTCCGTCATCGAGGCAATGTTGGCCACGGTGAAGTGGCGGGCAATCCTCGACGACGAGAAGAACCCGACCCGCTGGCTTCGGGCGGTACGAAAAGTCGCAAACTTCCTGCGCGACCCGCGGACACCCGGCAACGATGTCGAGCCCGGCACGAAGCCGCTGCACCAGCGTTTCCGCGACTCGGCGGGCAGGCTGGAGCGGTTCTACACGCTTTGCGCCACCAGCCGCGACTTCGTCGACCGTGCCGGCGACATCCAGCGCCTGCGCCGAGACATTCACTTCTTCCGGGACGTCCGGGTCTGGATCGTCAAAGAAGAGGCCGCCGACCGGGAGGCCAAGGGCCTGCCCAACACGGCCCAGGTTGAGCGCTACCTCTCCCAGCTCGCCGCCGAGGTGGTTGACGCCGCCGACATCACCGACATCTACGAGGAGGCGGGCCTCGGCAAGCTCGACATCACCGAGCTCAACGCGGTTGCCCTGCAGCGCCTACAGAACTCTGACACTCCGCACCTGGCCGCCTCCGCTCTCCGTCGCCTGATCGAGCGGAAGATGCGTGAGGTCACCAAGCACAACGTCGTGCGGCAGGAGCGCTTCTCCGCCCAGCTCGAAGACCTGATGAACCGCTACATGCGCCAGCAGCTGACTAGCGCGCAGCTAATCGTCGAGCTGGTTGAGCTGGCCAAGCAGGTGTCTGCGGACGCCCGGCGCGGCCAGCAGTTTGACCCTCCGCTCAACCACGCCGAACTGGCCTTCTACGACGCCGTCGCGCAGAACGGCGCGGCCACGGAGCTCATGGGTGTCGGCACCCTGGCGGAGATCGCCCGGCAGTTGGTCAAGTCGATCCAGTCGTCGATCACGGTGGACTGGTTCTCCCGAGAACCGGTACGCGCCAAGCTGCGCAGCCACATCCGCCGCCTCCTGGCCCGCTACGACTATCCGCCGGACCACGAACGCGCCGCCGTCGACCTGGTCATCCGCCAGATGGAGACCTTCGCCAACGAGTGGACTCCGGGAGGGCAGGCCGCCCAGCGGTGACAGGCTGCGGCCGGCTACCCCTGCCGGTGGTGCGATGGCTTACGCGTGTCCTCGCCCTGCCAGAGGCCACCTCACCAGCATCGCTCAGCACGCTGAGCAATACGGGGCTGACTGCGGGTGGTGTCGTTGGATAGGGTCGGCGCCAGAGATCGCGGTCCATCGGTCCTGGGGAGACGTTGGCATGGAGTCGGTGGCGTCGGCCTTCAGCCGGGCGGTGACGGCCCATCGAGAAGCGGTGTCGCATGCGGAGGCCGCCCGTGTGCGGTTGCGCGTTGGTGCCGGGCCGGACGGCGTCTCTGCGCAGGCCAGCGAAGATACTCGGCGTTTCGCTGCCGGTATGCAGCGAATGGCCGAGGGACTGACGCTGGGCTGGCTCGGTTGCCGGTTGGAAGCTGCCGCCGCCAGCCTTCCGACAGGTGTCGATGCGGCATTGGGTCGCCCGCTTGCTGTGCGGCTGGGTGAGGCGTCACCGGTCGCCGGCAGCGTCTTCGGTGTCGTCGTACCGTTCGTGGGTGCCGGTCATCTGACGGTCGACAGCGACGCCCGCGATCCGTCCGTAGCGCGCTGGCTGCGCGGCCTGCTGCTTCGAGTGCTGGCGGCGTTGCCGGACGGCGCGCTTCGGGTTGCGGCCGTGGACGGGGCGACTCTCGGTGCGGTGTTCGGTCCGTTCCGCGCAATGGTCGAGGCGGAGGCGTGGCGGCGACCCGCGATCGACCTTCCGGGTTTCCACCAGGTGCTCGCGGAGGCGGAGGAGCGGATCGAGCGCGTCCAGGGCGGTGAGACGGACCCGTCGGTGCTGCTGCTGGGTGTCGCGGCACTGCCGCAGGGTGCCGGACGTACGGAGTGGTCGCGGTTGGCGGCAATCGCGCACGCCGGTCCTGCCGCAGGGGTGTTCTTGCTGGTGGCCGGCTATCCGCCGCCGCAACACCCGGGGCTGGAGGCGGCGCCTCGATTAGAACGGACGACACATCTGACGGCGGTCGGTGGAGGGCTATTCCGGGTCTCTGACCCGCCGGGTCCGTACCGGTTCAGTGATGACGGCACCGGCTTGGCGGTGCCGATGCGGCTGGACGGCGGCCCGCCGGACGATCTGGTCGAGGCCGTCTGTCGCAGGTTGGCGAAAGCCGCGCGGGTGCAGGCTTCGACGGACTTCGCGGCGCTGATGCCGGCGGAGATTTGGCAGGAGTCGTCGGTCGGCGGGCTGCGGACCGTGGTGGGTCGGGAGGGCCGCGCCGAGTGCGTGCTGGCGCTGGATGATGCGACGCCGCACTGGTTGGTGGGTGGTCGTACCGGGTCGGGCAAGACCGTGTTCCTGCTGGACGTGCTCTACGGCTTAGCCTCGCGCTACTCGCCGGACGAGTTGGGCCTGTATCTGCTGGATTTCAAGGAGGGGGTGTCGTTCGCGGAGTTCACGCCGACGGCGGTGGACCCGTCGTGGATCCCGCACGCCCGCACGGTGGGCATCGAGTCCGACCGGGAGTACGGGCTGGCGGTGTTGCGCACGTTGTCGCGGGAGATGACCCGGCGGGCGACGGAGCTGAAGCGGGCCGGGGTGACGAAGCTGGCCGACCTTCGTGCCGGGCGGCCGGATGTGGCGATGCCGCGGCTGGTGGCGGTGATCGACGAGTTCCATGTGCTGTTCGAAGGCAACGACGCGGTGGCCCGGCAGGCGGTGGCGCTGCTGGAGGAGCTGGCGCGTAAGGGCCGCTCGTACGGCATCCACCTGGTTTTGGCGTCGCAGACGATCTCGGGGGTGGAGGCGCTGTTCGCCAAGACTGAGTCGATCTTCGGGCAGTTTCCGCTGCGGGTCGCGCTCGCTGGCGGCGGCGGGATCCTCGACCAGCTCAATGACGGCGCGGACAACCTGCCGATCGGCGCGGCAGTCGTCAACGCCGCGGCAGGGATAGCGGGAGCGAACCGCGTGATCCGCTTCCCGAACGCCGATGCCGCGTCGGTGACCGCGCAGCGGCACCTGCTGTGGAACGCTCGACCGCCGGGCGACGCGCCACCCGCGGTGTTCGCCGGCTACGCCGAGCAGCATCCCGACGCCGATCCCACCTTCGCCGGCCTTTCCCCGGACGTGCGTCGGCGGCGGGCCCTGGTAGGCCGCGCCGTCGACGTCGGACTGCCGACCGCCGGGTTCACTCTCGACGCCACTCCGGGCAGCCATCTGGCAGTGCTCGGCACCTCCCCGGTCGGAGCCGACGTTCTGTGCGCGGCCTCGGTCAGCCTGGCCCGCCAGCACGCCCCTGGCACCGCCCGTTTCCTCGTCGCGCCGCTTGTCGCCGCTGCAGACGAGGCGGCCGACGCCGCCGTCGAGGCGATCACCGCAGCCGGCCACCCCTGCGAAACGATCACCTCCATGCAGTACCGGGCGCACCTGGTCGACCTGGCCCAGCAGTCCGAACCTGGCGGCGGGCAGGCGACGTACCTGGTGGTGTTCGGCGCCGACGCCACGAGCAACCTCCTCGCGGCCAGCGACCCGACCACCTACC
The DNA here is from genome assembly GCF_040643455.1 of Micromonospora sp. NPDC047134. Classification (NCBI taxonomy): domain Bacteria; kingdom Bacillati; phylum Actinomycetota; class Actinomycetes; order Micromonosporales; family Micromonosporaceae; genus Micromonospora; species Micromonospora sp. NPDC047134. The sequence continues at coordinate 345,752 of NZ_JBEYUI010000003.1, read as the reverse complement.
GCTCGGGGCACGACGACCTGCGGGCCGTGCTGGCCAACGGTCCCGGCCACGGCGTGCACCTGCTCGGCTGGTGGCGCACCCTGAGCCGCTTCAACGACGACCTCGGCCCCACCGGCGGCGGCGAGGTCGCCTGCCTCGTCGCGCTCAACCTGCCCAGCAACGACATCGGCTCCCTGCTCGGCGACTACGCCTCCGAGTGGCAGTCCCGACCCAACCGGGCCCTGCTGATCGACCGCAACGACAACCGCCGCACCCTCATCGTCCCCTACGTCCGCCCCGGCACCCTCGACCAGATCGACGACCTCGCATGACCGACCCCGTCACCCCGATGCCCCGCGACGGCGGCTGGGCCACCTACACCGACCACGCCCGCCGCCTCGCCGCCCTGCTCCAGGACGAACGCTCGCGAGCCGAGCAGCGGGCCGCAGCGAGCCGCAGCGGTCAGGCAGCCCTCGACCAGATCACCCACCGTCTCGCCGTCCAACGACAACACCTCCACCAGCTCGCCGCCACGCTGCGCCTGCCCGAGCCGCACATCGGCGGCATCGCCCCCAGCCCGGTCCCTGACCCGGCCGAAGCCCTGCGCCGGGCCGCCGCAGCCGCCGATGCGGCCGACACCGCCGCTGAGCACGCCCACCGGCAGGCCGCGCAACCACCACTGCTGCCCGGATTCACGCCGCTGGCCCGCAACGCTCTCGTCTACACCGCCGCAGCGACCCTCGGTACCCTCGCGTCACTGCTGATGTTCGCCGTCAGCCCCGACGCCGACCTCGGCCGCATCCCTTGGCAACTCGTGCCCTGGTCCCTGTGTGGGCTGCCCGCGCTGGCATTCTTCGCCGGCTACCTCACCATCAGCCTCGTCGGTCAGCCGCGCATCGGCGGAGGGGGCACCCGGTCCGTCCGCGTCGGCGGAGTGATCTGTTTTGTCGGCATGCCGATCTTGTGGTTCATCTTCATCGCCGCGACCCGAGGCTGAACCCGCAGACGCACCCGCTACCGGTGGCGGGGCGTTGGACACCACGACCCAGGGGAGGAACATCCAGTGGCCACCATCGGAGACATCAAGGCAGGCCTCGCCCACGGCAAGTCCGAAGCCGACAAGGCACTCGCCCAGCTCGCCGGCGTCAACGCCCAGGTCGACCGGGCCATAGCCGTGCTCCAGGCCCTCGCCGCCGGCACCCAGCAGCCCGCCGTCATGGGCGCCATAGGCAAACTCAGCGCCGCCAAGCAGAAGTTCGGCGAGGGCGCCGGCCTCATCCAGGCCGCCATCGCTCAGACCGAAAAGTACAACGCCGTCCTCTGACACCGAACCCCGGAAGGTTCCCTCCATGCCCACCGTCATCGTCCCCGTCGGCCTCAACCTCGGCCCCTCCTACCGGTACGTCACCCCGCCCGATCCGACACCGGAGTACTGGGAGGTACGCCTCGGCAACGACTCCGAGGAACTGACCGACGAAGAGTTCCAGGTGTGGGGACGAGCTTTCCTCGACCCAGAGCGGCACGCTCGCTTGGAGGTCAACCGCGAGACACTTCAGCGGGACGTGATCGCAGCCGGCAACGGACCTGCCAACCCGGTGCCGGTCATCGAGCGACTCCTTGACCGGGGGCTACTGATCGAGTTCGACCCGGATAGTGAGCTGGAGAAACCGTTCCGGCGGATCAAGCTCCACCCGCTCGCGGAAGGCATGGGCAACACCCCCGAGGAGCCGGACCGACGCCTCATCGGGCATAACGGGCAGGCGCACGTGAAGGTCAACTACACCGTCTATGGCATGTGGGCCTACTCCTCGAGCGTCGGCTCGCTATGGGATGCGTGCGCTGACTTCGAGACAGGGGCGAAGGAGCAGCGCGGGGCTGGCGAGGACGTGGAGGCAGCTACCGCCGCCGAGGTGGCAAGCGAGCTCGCCAAGACTCTTCCGATGCTGGTCGCGTCTGGCTGCGCATTCCTCGACCTGGTGCGGTAGCTGTCGATGGCCTGGACGAGAGGGCGCGGCCAGCGGGGACGAACCAGGGACCTGGGCACACCCGGGGCGCGGCAAAAGGCTGCTGGCGCGCTGACGGCAACGGTCGGCGCCCTCCGTGACACCGCCATCGAGTCCGCTCGAGAAGGCATCACCAAGGTCAGCGAGAAGGTCGGGAAGGTGGCAGGGGCTGGGATCGCTGTGGCGGCCACCGCGGCAGTCGATGCCGCTGGCCACCAGCCCTCACCCTTGGTGGCGGTGGGTGCTGCGTACGCCGGCATGAAGGTCGGTGGCCTGGTCGGACGGGCCATGAACGCCGGACTGGATCGGATCACCGCCGGGCGGGGTGGCGGTCCGATCGGTTCCGTGATGGCGGAGTTGAGCATGGTGCTGCAGACGCTCGATCAGGTGGGGCGCGGCATCGCCGAGGTCGTCGACTTGGTGAACAAGGCTCAAGCCCACTTCCAGAAGGTCAGCCGGGGCGGGGGAAACAACCTGCTGAACAGCGCGGTGCGTGCTTGCCGGCAGGCGCCTGTCCGCCTCGAAGAGGGCGTGGACGAGGTGAAGCAGGCTCAGGATCTCGTCGGAAAGCATCTGGTGGCGGTGGCGACGGCCGGTGGCTGAGCGCCGGCCGTCACCGCACTCCACCACGTCATAGAGGGTCAGCCAGCCGACGGGTCGCGCTGTGCCGGTTCGTCGGCTTGCGGGAGCCGTTGAGGGCCGGGTTGGCGAGGACCGGTGTCGCTGTGCTCGTCGGGATTCGGCTCGGCCTTCCGCTTGCCCTCGATCGGTTGCCGTGGCGGCATGTCGATGCCGATTGCTCGGGCGTACTCGGCGAGGATGCCGCCGGCTTCGGCGAGCAGCCATGAGCCGTCGCGGAGCTTGACGATTCCTTGGGCGTAGTTGCCCAATGCCCGGTTGACCAGGGGGTTGGTGGCTCCGGTGGTCAGGGCGCGGAACTCGGCTCGGGCGTTCTCGGCGTCCTGGATGACGACCTTGGTCAGGTCCTGCTGTTGGCCGATGGAGACGTGCAGGTCTCGGAGCGCGGCGGTGATGTCGGGCAGGGTCACGGTTGGTACCTCCGGGTGAGGTGGGCTGCGGAATCGGGGCCGGCGGTGATGCGGCGGGCGTTGATGAGCTGCGGTCGGGTCGCGCCGGGTGTTCGTCGAGGTAGGCGGCCGTAGCGGGTGAAGGTGGCGGCGGCTTGCTCGTTGGTGGGGCAGGGGCCGATGAGCTGGCAGCGCAGGCAGTAGCCGGTGGCGCTGGAGGTGACGTGCTCGTCGAGCGCTCGCTGCGCGGTCGTGAGCTGGTCGATGGCCGCTGCGGACAGGTAGACGGTGGTGGCCATGTCAGTCCTGCGGCTGTGGGAGGGCGCCGACGCGGGCGAGTACCTGCCGGAAGCGTCCGGGGCCGCCGGTCGTGGGCATTTCGATGCCTTCGAGCCACACCCACTGGCCGTCGTACCAGAGGCTGAGGTCGAGGCGGACGCAGACGATCCGCAGCCGTAGCGTGCCGCTGCCGTGCTGGTAGTCCGGTTCGCGTAGGTGCACGACGTCGCCGGGTGCGACGGCGACTACAGGTGTGATCGGCGTGGGGGTCACAGTCCGCTCGTCCAACTCGTCCGGCCAGGATGCGGGCGGGATCTACGGCCGCCGCAGTCGGGGCAGTTCAGTGCCGACCCGCACCGTCGACACCATCGGGACTTGACCTTGAACAGGAACAGTCCAGCGGCGAAGCCGAGCACCGCGACCACCGCTAGGACGAGGGATGGAACCACTGCGTTGCCTCCCTGACTCGGCCTCTCGTGGGGGACGCAGCCCGCTTCGGGTGACGGGCTGCGTCCCGCCGAAAGGCGTCCGAGGCCGGACGGACGGTGAGCCCCTGGGAGCGCGAGCCCACCGCCGTACCGCGCGGCTTTCGTGGGCCGCACCGGCCTGACATGCTCACGCCCATAGTGCCTATGCACTAGTGATAATGCAAGGATTGCATTCGCACGTACGTCACTTGCCTGGCCTGCCTGGAGGTTGCATCCGAACGGCGGGCACACTCTCACTACGACAGGAGCGAAGGGACATGGAGTTGTCAGCTCGACGGCAACCGCCCACCGTGCGCCTCCGGCGGCTCGCGGCGGAGCTGCGCAGCCTGCGCACCGCTGCCGGCCTCACCCGCGACGAGGTCAGCGAGCAGACCGGCATCAATCCCGCCACCCTCTACCGCATCGAAACGGCCAAGGTCCGCCCACAGCGGCGCACCCTGATGGCGATGCTGGACAAGTACGGCGTCACCGACGAGGACAAGCGCAGGGAGCTGATCGCCCTGTCCCGCCAGGCCGCGCAGTTGGGCTGGCTCCAGGCGTACGAGTCGGAACTGCCCGAGCTCTACACCACGTACATCAGCTTCGAAGCCGAAGCCCGCTCGGTCCGCAACTACGAGTCGCTCTTCGTCCCTGGCCTCCTACAAACCGAGAACTACGCCTGCGCCGTCATCCGGGGCGTGTTGCCGCTGGCGACCGACGCGGACGTGCAGGCCCGGGTGGAGGCGCGCATGCAGCGGCAGGAGTCGCTCCGCAAGACGGAGCCGCTACGCCTCTGGGCGATCCTCGACGAGGCCGTCCTGCACCGGCTGACTGGCGGACCAGCCGTCATGGCCGAACAGCTCGACGCCCTGGTGACCGCGGCGGGCCAACCGCACGTCACCCTTCAAGTCATCCCGTTCACCACGGGCGCGCACGCCGGCATGCCCGGCTCGTTCGTTGTCATGGACTTCCCCGACCCAGCCGACCCCGCTCTGGTGTACGTCGACAGCATGGCCGGCGACCTGTTCCTCGAACGGGAAGCAGACGTCCGCCGCTACACCAGCACGTTCGAACACCTCCGCGCCACCGCACTCGACCCGACCAGCTCGATCAAGCTGATCCAGGAACACGCCGCAGCGATCAGTCAGAAAGGAGGTACGGGATGACCTCAGTCGACCTGTCCCGCGCCCAGTGGAGAAAGAGCACCCGGTCCAGCGGAAACGGCCAATGCGTCGAGGTCGCCGACCTCGCCGACGCGGTGGCTCTCCGCGACAGCAAGGACCCCACCGGCCCGGCCCTCCTGTTCCGCCGGGAGGATTGGACCAGCTTTCTGGCCGGCGCCAAGTACGGCCACTTCACCCACCAGTAGGCGAACGCATCCGTCGGACGGGCCCAGCCGACCGTCTGCGACCATGGGCGCGCTTCTGCACATGGCTGCTACTTGCGCCACCAACTGGGGCGTCCGCGCATACCGTGGTGCCAGGTGTCGGCCTGAAGCCGGGTGGCGTTGATGGCCTGCTGGTCGCGCTCCGACCGGTACTCGCGGTGGGGCTGGTGCGGGCTCCAGTCGCCGATGAAGGGCCGTAGGTCGTCGGGCTGGGGAGTGATGTCGAATTCGATGCCGGCGAGGGCTCCGTCGCCGCAGGTGGGATCGAGGCGGTCGGCTGCGGCTCGCGCCCAGTCGATCCATCGGGTGCGGTTGTCCGAGTCGGCTGGTTCGTCGGGCGCGGTTTCGAGGGCGTCGCAGAAAGCGCGGATCTCGTTGGCGGAGATCCAGGAGTCGTAGGCCCGCTGGAACGCCTTCTTGCGCAGGAGTTCGGCGGCTTGGGGGCGGGCCTCGTCGAGGGCGACCTGCCAGCGGCGACGCTCTTCTGCCCGCTTCCTTTCTTGCTCAGCGACGTATTCGTCGTGGGCCCGTTGGGCAGCCTGTTTGGCTTCCTCGTCGGCAGCAATACCGGCTTCGACGTCACGGATGATGCGGGGGAGGCGCTTCTCCAGGGTGGTGCGCTTGTCGTCGGTCCAAGTGTCCTTCTTGTCCCAGCCAGCGCGGGCGATCTCCATCCGCAGACGGCCGGAGGCGACCCGGTCGGTCTTGGGCAGCACCATCCACCGGTTGCGCCGCGACTGCCGGGCCTTCTCGGCGGTGGGGACGTGGGGGACGTCGTCGTACTCCTCGATCAGCCTGACCCTGCGACGGGTCTTGTCGACTTGGAGGTAGACCGACGGGTTCTTGGTCTTGGTGTTCACCCCGACCCGGTGGCCCCGCCGTCGGGCCTCGGCGGCGAGGCCGCGGATCAGGCCCAGCGCCCGGGGGACGGATGCCTTCGTAACCTCCAGTCCGGCCGGGTTCTTCTCCAGCGCGGCGAACACGAGGTCCGGGTCGGTGGTGACACGGCGTGTGTTGAGCCGGATCCGGTTCCAATCCTTGTCGTCCGGGTCGTCGTCGTTGGACAGCCGAATGATTAGGTCTCCGGCGGCGCGGCCGGTGTGCTTGAGGTGGAACCCGGCGGGCACGAGACCGTGCTGCTTGGCCGCGTGGATGACCCGCCGATACAGGGCACGTTCCTCGGAGTCGGGGCTCTCGACTCGCATGGTCCCGCCCTCGGCCTGCAGGCGTTCCACGAGCTGCCGGGCCTGCTCGACCGTTGGGGTGGTCGGAGGCTGCGGCGAGTCGGCCGATGTGGCGCCGCCACCGGCTGGCGACCGGCTCGAAGCCGACCCACTGCGGTTGGAGGTGATGGCGGTCCGGGTGCGCTGGCGGGGTGTCGCCCTGCCGGGCGGGAGCCGGTCGGGGTGGTCGGGGTGGATGCCGTTGTCGAGGTAGAAGCGGCCGGCGTCGGTGATCTGGGCCCGCCACACACCGCCCCGGCGGCTGATGTCGACGAGCCGGCGGGTCTGCAGTGCTCGAGCCGAGTGGCGCTGGTCGAGTCCGTCGGAGCCGCTGAGGTCGTCTCCGTCGCCGATCCGCCGCAGCAACAGCAGCTGGTGTTCCTTCAGCGGATCCCATATCTGCACGCCCTCGACCTTCGACTGCCAGGGCCTGATCCGCAAGGATCGACACCCTTGCGCGAGTTTGAGCTGGCCTCCCTTGCCCACGATGGGATACCGCCGCCCTTCGCCGCTACGCCCGGACAGCGGCAAAACAAATGTCCGCGTATCATCGATACGCGCTTCGTTCGTCGGGCTGCTGCCCCTAGCTTCGAGTGCGACAACGAAATCTCATAGGAGGAGGCAGCATGGCGGCGAGGCTGGCGCAGCTGGTCGGTGATCTCCCCGGGCCGTACATCATGGGTGCGATTCTGTTACCGGTGCTGTTCCTTGGCTGGGTCATCATGAGCGAGCGGCGGACCCGTCACCTCACGCAGCTGATCCGCGCGGTGCGGGGATCGGTCCGCCCGGGAGGTAGCTCCCGTGGCAGCAGCCGAGAGGGGCGCTGACCATGTCCAGGGTGGAGCAGCTGATGACGAAGGAGGAGGTGGCTCACGCCGCAGCCGTCACCACCCAGGCGGTGAGCAACTGGGCGCGTAGGCATCCCAAGAACTTTCCTCAGCTCGTTCGGCGCGGATCCCAGGATGGCTACCTGACGTCGGCGGTGGCGGCGTGGCTCGATGGCCGCCGGATCCCGCGTCCAGCGTTGCTGCCCGGCGAGCGTCTGGGAAGGACCTACGGGGAACGGTTCCGCTCCGCGGTCGGGTATCCAGTACCACCAGCTACCGTTGATCCAATGCCTGAACCGGCGGCGGAGTTACTCGACGAGCGGTTGTGGTCGCCCCTGGAGCGGCTGCTACGCAAGAGCGAGGTACCGGCAGTCTTCGAGGCCATCGTCCTGTCCCTACTGTGCCTGCGAGATGCCTCCCCTGTCGACTGGGCGGCGATATCGAGATCCTCCATTGAGACGATTCATGGGGTTGTCACGCAGGCATGGCAGCGGCAGGCGGCGCCCCTTTCGACTGCCACAACAGTCCTTCGAGACGCTCCAGCAACCGTCTATGGACGGCATCAGCTCCTCAACATCGTTCGCATCCTCGACGACGTCCGGACACCCGGCGACAAGGTGTTCGAGTACCTGCTCGACCAGTTCGCCAGGTTCCGCCACAGCAGCCCAGACGAATACCTGGTTCCGGCTGGGCTGGCGAGTCTGATGGTGCGGATGGTCGATCCCGCACCCGGGAGCCGCGTGCACGACCCTTGCTGCGGCCTGGGAAACCTGCTGGTGGCGGCGGGGAAACATATGACGCGCCTGGCCGGATCGGGTTCACCAGTGGCGCTGACCGGACGGGCTGCGACGGCCAGGACCTGGAGCCTCGCCACGATGAACGCCGCAATCCACGGCATACGGATCGACCTCGGAGATGGGCCGCCGTCGGACCCCGGGGAGATCGACGCCGAACCGGGCCGGTTCGACGTCGTGCTGCTCAACCCGCCGTTCGGCATGAGGAACTGGAGCCTTCCCACGGCCCGATCGGCACGCCCGTGGCCGTACGGCGAGCCTTCCCCGCACAACGTCACCATGGCCTGGTTGCAGGCGGCGGTCGAGGCGCTCGCGCCCGGCGGCCGGGCTGCCGTGATCATGCCTTACAACGCCACGTTCGCGCTCACCGTCCGGGAGCGGGAGATCAGGGGGGCGATGGTCGAGCGTGGAGCCGTTCGCTGTGTTGTCGCGCTGCCCAGTCACCTGTTCCGCGAGACCACGGTCCCGGTAACAGTGTGGATCTTGGCTCATCCTGGCGACACTGCAGGTGAGGAGGTTCTCTTCGTCGATGCGCGGGGAGCGACTCGCAAGATCGGCCCTACCCACCGAGTGTTGACAGAGCCTGGCTGCCAAGCAGTCCTCGACGCGCATCAAGGATGGATGAACAAGACGGCCGCCCTCCCGATCGCGACGGAAGACTTCGCCGCCACCACAGCGACGGTGACGGAGATCCGGGAGCACAGCTACGACCTTCAGCCCAGCACCTATCTGAATCAGGGTCGGCAAGTCGTGACCGACCGGCGGACCTCGCCCACGCTTCCCGCATTGCGAAGCAACCTGGCCCGGCTGGACGACGAGGCCAGAACAGCCGACCTGACCCTCGACCGCTGCCTCGAAAGGTTGGTGTCGTGGACACGCTGATTGGCCCCGTCCCGGACGACTGGCAAACGCGGCAGCTTGGCGAGTGCTGCGACGTGCAACCAGGCCCATCCGGCACCACGTTGAGTTCCTCCGCGTACGTAATCGGAGGTGTCCCCGTCGTGAAGGCCGGCGACATCGGCCCCGAGGGGATTCTCTCCAGCGTCAGCGTGGACGAGGAAACCGCCAAACGCCTTCGGCCACGGTACGAGCTTTGTTCCGGCGACATCGTGTTCGTGCGCATCGGTAGAACAACCCGGCACGCGACGGTGACCGAGCGACAAGAGCGCTGGCTGCTCGGCGGCTCCTGCATCCGCATCCGCGCTAAGCAAGACATCTCCGCGGAGTACATCGCGTGCTACCTCACCCACCCGGCGGTGCAGGAGTGGCTGGCCGAACACACTCAGCGTGGAGTGCTGCCGACCCTCAACGGCCGGAAGATCCGGGCAATGCCCCTCGTGCTGCCGCCCGCAGCCGTGCAGCTGAGCATTACCGAGGTCGCCAGAGCCATCGACACAAAGATCCGCGCGCACAAGGACGTCATCCAGGCCACCCAAGCGCTACGAGGACTACTTATTCCGCAGATGCTCGCCGGCAATCCCGTGCTGCCGGAGGCAAATGTCAGTCGTGACGCGTAGGGCTTCGGTCTGAGAAAGTCGCGGCGGAACCGGGCCGGCGCGGGCATCTGCGCACTTGATCAACGCGCCGACGGCTACGTGAGGTTGGTGTGCGTCCACTCACTCGGCGGCGCCTCGAAGTAGGCGTCCACCTCAGCCACCCCGGTGCAACCCGTTTCGGCCCTGGACGGGCACGGACGCAGCTCCTTCGTCTTGTCGGCGCTCAGCACGGCGTCGGCGGCCGGACTGGCTTCGTACCGACCGCATACAGGGCAGGAAACGTACTCGGTCCGCCTGATCCACGCCCCTACCGGGCCGTCCTGCTCATCGAAGGCCATGATGGCGAACGTATCTCATCCCGACCGGTGCGGACAGACCGCCGCTTGTCTGCGGTCGACCGGCTGGCGTCTCATATCCTGGGAGGCCGAACGATTTCCTCAAGATTCTTTGGCCTGGATGGAGCGGGACTGGAGCGGACTGTTGCACACCGTGGGTGGACGCAGGCGAACAGAGGCGTACGTTCATCGCTCTGGCCAGCGCTCCCGGCCGGCCGATCGCACTTGACCGGCGTGACCGGCTGATGCGCAATAGAGGCACGTCCTCGTGCGACGACCTGGCTACCGGGCCGATCAGCGTACGGGCGGGCGCTCCCGGGTAGAGCACCCGCTGTCGTCGCGGTCCTCGACCCCTCGTTGGCGTGCGAGCTACCTGACGGGAGGTCCCTGATGAAGGATCTGGTTCCGGCGAGCTGAGCCGGCCCATCGTGCTGCACGCGTTGACGCGCGCCGCCCGGTAGCCCCGGTCCCGCCCTTCGCCTGGGCTGAAGACCGGGTGGTCCGCTGGATCGTTCTCGCCGTTGTCGAGCAACTGTCACCCATGGTCCTGGTTCCACGGCCGTGGGCGATGGGTGCTGTCCGCTTCCGCCTTGGCCGCCCGGCTCCGCTCGGGAATGGCCGTGTTCCTTGAAAACTACACAGCGACCAACCCCCGCTACCGCTCGCGCCGTCTCGCTCGCCGGTTGAGACAGGGCCGTGCCCAGATCCTGCCCGGCCCGACGCGCGGAGGCGACACCACCGGAATGCCCCTGCGAGCCGTCGACCCGGCGGCCCACTCTCGCTACCCCTTCCATAAGGAGTCTCGTTGCTTCTCACCCACTTTCCCGATTACCTGCACCGCCGGCCGGCTCGACATCGCGGGCGGCGGGTGCTGACAGAACCCGTCTTGATCTCCGTTCGGGGGTCAGGGTTGGCGTCCGTGTTGACGTCAGTGTTGAACCTGACCCCCGAACGGACCCCCGTCCCCTCCTCACAGTGCAGGTCGGTCCGGCTGTCACCGGCTGCCACCTGTCCTCCGACAGACCCTCCACGTCTCGGGTCTCTCCCCCAGAGGGTGCGTCATCCGCATCCCTTGCAAGGGGGTGACCGCCGCTGATGGTTGATCCTGTGCTTCGGGTCCAGTCCCAGCTGACTGGACGGGACCGGGTCCTGCTGGGCTGGCTGTACGACCACGGCGTGCTGACCTCGTTCCAGATCGCCCATGCCCTGTTCCCGTCGCTGGACTTCTGCCAGCGGCGGCTGCGCAAGCTGCACCAGTTGGGGCTGGTGGACCGGTTCCGGCCGCAGCGGCCCGACGGCGGCTCCTACCCCTACCACTACCTGCTCGACCAGCTCGGCGCCGACGTCGTCGCCGCGGACCGCGACGAGCGCCCACCCCGCCGCGACCACGCCCGCATCCAGCGGCGGCGGTGGACCTCCACCCGGACACTGGCACACCGGCTCGGGGTGAACCAGTTCTTCACCGACCTGGCCGGCTACGCCCGCACCCGCCCCGACACGGACCTGGTCCGCTGGCTACCCGAGGCCGCGTGCGCCCGCTCGGGCGCGTTCACCCGACCCGACGACCCCGCTCTGGTCCGCGCCTACCAGCCGCGGGTCCGGCCCGACGGCTACGCCCTGTGGGCCGAACACGGCCGCCTGGTGCCGGTGTTCGTCGAGTACGACACCGGTGGTGAGCAGCTCGACGTGCTGACCGGCAAACTCGCCGGCTACCGGGACCTGTTCGGCACCCTCGGCCAGGTCTGGCCCGTGCTGTTCTGGCTGCACTCCACCACCCGGGAACGCAACCTGCGGCTGCGGCTGGCCGCCGAACCCACCGGGCTGCCCGTCGCGACCGCAGCCCGCGACTACGCCACCACCGCCGGCCTGTGCCCCGCCGACGCCGTCTGGACCGTCGGCGGGCCGCATCGGCTACGCCTCGCCGACCTGGCCGACCACACCCTTCATCCGACCACCACCGCGACGCCGCCGACTGACAGCAGCACCGGTCTGTCACGGATCTGTCGACAGCCTGCCGACAGCGGCTGACAGATCACCGAGAGATCGAAGTCCCAGCCGCTGACAGATCACCGAGCTACCCTCCCGCCCAACTCGACGGGCTGCAATTCGAACGAGAGGAGCAACGTATGAACGGAATCCTCCGACCCCAGCCGGCTTTCCCGATTTTCGGAGGAACGTGGCCCACAAGCCGCACCACGAAAACGACGTCCGGAGCTATCCTGACGCACCACATCCCGGTACCGCCACCAACAACGGCGATGCGAAAACACCCCGCACCCGCAACAAAGAAACCGCTATTCCGATGCGGATCGCGCGGATCGAAACCGTACCCATGTCCCCTACCGAACTCGACAACGCCGCCGAAGCACTCGCCGTCCTACTCAACCACTTCATCGACGACCACCCCGACCTCTTCCCGTAACCCGCCCTGCCGGTGGCGGTCCGCCCGGCCGCCACCGGCACCACCCCTCCACCGCGAAGGACACCCCCTTGACAGCCCCACCCCTCGCACCGCCCAAGCGGCGCGGCCGACGCGCCCACCAGCCCACCACAGCTGAGCGGCCGACCGGCCCGTGCCGGGTCTGCGTCTACATCCGCCGCTCCACCGACGACGAACACCAACCCTTCTCCCTCGACGCCCAACGCGCCGCCCTGGAGAAATACGTCAAGTCCCAGCCCGGATGGACCATCGTCGCCGAATACGAAGACGACGCCTCCGGCGCCACCACCCACCGACCCGGCCTTCGGAAAGCACTCCACGCCGCTAAAGCCGGCCTCTACGACGTCCTGCTTGTCTACCGACTCGACCGATTCAGCCGCAGCGTCGCCGACCTACTCGACCTCATCAACATCCTCGAAGCATCCGGCGTCCGATTCTCCTCCGCCACCGAACCCGTCGACACCGGCGGACCCTTCGGCCGCATGATGCTCCAACTCCTCGCCGTGTTCGCCGAATTCGAACGCAACATCATCATCGACCGAGTGAAAAGTGGCATGACCGCGAAAGCCAGCAAAGGCAAGTGGGCCGGCGGCACCCGCCCCTACGGCTACCTCGTCAACCCCGACCACCGCCTCGTCCCCCACCCCGACGAGGCCCCCATCCTCCGCGACATCTTCCGCCTCTACACCCGCGACCGCGTCGGCACCCGCGCCATCGCCACCATCCTCAACGAACGCGGCGTCCCGAACCGGACCGGGAAGAAGTGGTCCGGACACACCATCAACCGGATCCTGGACAACCCGGCCTACGTCGGGGACATCGCTTACCGCGACGTCTACGTCCCTGACGCCCACGACGCGTTGATCGACCGGGACACCTTCCAGCGTGCCCAGGACATCGCCGCAGCGCGCGGTGACGTCCAAACCCAGCGGGCGATGTCCGACTCGGACTACTACCTCACCGGCCTGTTGACATGTCCACGCTGCGGACAGCGCTACATCGGCACGTGCGCCAACGGACGGACCCGCCGCTACCGCTACTACACCTGCTTCACCCGCACCCGCTACGGCAAACACGCCACCTGCGACGCACCCCGCCTACCCGCCGACGACCTCGACAACGCCATCCTCACCGCGCTGCACGACTTCTACCTCACCGCCGAACCCGTCCTGACCGCCATGATCGAACGCGCCCACGCCCAACGCGCCGCCACCACCGACGACCGCAGTGCGGAACTCACCGCCCTCGCCCACCAGATCGCCACCACCAAGGCGGCCATCGACCGGTATCACACCGCGTTCGAGAACGGCACCATGGACGACGCCACCGCCGGCCCCCGTATCCGGGAGCTCCGCCAACAACTGGCTCAACTCCATGCTCGGCACGCCGAACTCGCAGCCGGTCTCGCGGCCCAGCCCGCCCCACCGGCACCCGGCACCATCGCCCTGATCCGCGACTACCTCACCAGGATCATGGCCAGCGGCAGCGACACCGAACGCAAGGCCGCCATCGAGACCCTCATCGCCGAAGTCCAACTCACCGACCAGGGAGTCATACCCGTGTTCAAGATCCCCACCGACACGACAATGCCCCCGCCCGAAACGGACGGGGGCACCTCAGAAGTACCACCGGTTCGCACAATGGTGCAATCGGTGGGCCGCCAGGGACTCGAACCCTGAACCTATGGATTGCCGGCGAACCGGCCTCCTGGGGTGTGGTTCGAGGTCATCCGGGCTGCTGACGCACTTCTCGGCCGGGTTCGGTGGGCACGGTTGCTGTACTTCGCTGCTGTACTTCCGCAGGCTGTCTGGCCCAGCCGATGAAGCGTCGGTGGAGCGCGCCGGCCGGTGCCCAGGGCATGTCTTCGGCGGCTTGGACGAGGTAGGCACCGAGGTAGAGGGCCAGCGACAGCGGAGCGCCTGCGTACTCCGCCCGTAGCTCCTGGCGTCGGGTCGGGCAGGGCCAGGGAAGGTCGCAGCCGCCGCAGCTCCAGATCGGCAGCACCGGGCCGTGGGTGGTCACCGCACACCACCGCCCAGGAACCGGGCGACGCTCGCGCGGGCCTGCCGGCTGGTCGCCCAGTCCACCTGCCAGCACGGGTACGGGGCCAGCCGCGCCCACCACGCCCGACAACCAGCACACATGCCGTCGAGCCCTCGGATGTGTACTGCGAGGATCGTGTGCTCCTGGTCGTCTTTCACTGCGCCTCCTCTCCCGGCCAGTGGCCACGGTTGATGGGGATGCGGTGCCGGGCGTGGCAGGCCAGATCGGCTCCGCACCGGCAGATTCGCCGCCACTTCTGCCAGGACCAGACCGGCCGGTGCCGCCGGGCGAAGGTGAGGGCGGTGGCTATCAGGTACTCCTCGTACGAAACGCGCGGCACCAGATCTCCCCTCGGGCGCGGGTCGACGGCGCGGCGGCCGGGCCTGAGCTGGTCATCCGACCGCCGCACCTGCACGTTCACCGTACCGACGTAGGACTGTAGATACAATAAGATGTAGAACTGTTGGACACGTAGCGTCACATTCGTGATCGACCCCAGCGCGGATCGGGCCGTGTTCCGGCAGCTCGCAGACCTCCTGCGGGACCGGATCACGTCTGGCGACATCGCGCCCGGTGCGTCACTGCCGAGTGAACTGCGGCTGGCTCAGGAGCACGGGCTGAGCCGTACGAGTGTGCGGCAGGCGATAGCGCTACTCCGGTCGGAAGGGCTCGTGATCGTAGAACCGCCGCGCGGCACCTTCGTCCGAGCCGTCGAACCGACCGAGACGGTGACCCTACGCAAGGGCGACACCGCCTCCGCCCGGATGCCGACGCCTACCGAGCGTCGTGAGCTGGAGATCGGCGAAGGCGTCCCGGTGCTCGTGATCTTCCGCGCCGACGGCTCCCGCGAGCTGTACGCCGCCGACCGCGTACGCGTGGGTCGCTAGCCCGTTCCTCGCGTGTCGGTCGTCGACCCCCGCTGGGGGGATGCGGTCTCAAGCTGTCAGCCGGTAGTAACTGGTGGCGGTCCGCGTTGGCGAGCAGGTGCCGGACGCCGGCGGTTCGCGTTCAGGGTCAACCCCTGCCGACGCTCTTGCTGCCTTCTCGCTGCCTCGCTGCTGACGCCTCGCTTACACGCTCTGTGTGTCTCGTCCGCTGCTGTCTGCGAGCGTCGCTGACCTCAGAGGGCGGTCCGCAGTAACTTGATCCGATCTATGCGTTGCGTCTGGTTGGTGGCCTTCCGGCGGGTTCGCTCCTAACCGCCCTCTCAGACTGCCGGCCATCGATCGCTTTCTCAGTTCGGTTCGGTCCGGGGTCGTTGCTGTCACTGCTGCTGTCAACGGCCGCCTGCCACCGCGTCGTCGCAGACGAAACGGGCGCGGATGTGGGCGGCTAAGCACGTACCAGTTGAGATCATGCGATGTGTGCGGAACGAGGACCTCGTAGGGCTGTGGGACAGCGGCCCGTATGACTACGGGTCGATGGAGTCGAGTTGGATCTACCTTCGGAGCGACGGCACAGGCTGGAGCGCGTGGGCCAATGCCGCCGGTGGTGCCTCACTAAGTCAACTAACCTGGAGCTGCCCGCACGAAGCAGAGGTGGAGTTCCAGTACATCTGGACAGTCTCGGGCACTGCCTCCCCTGGCACACCGCCCGAGCTTGTCGACATCGATGAGGAAGGCCCGGACGACACGCTGGTGCGAACCCGCTTTTCAATCTGCATGGATACGCCACCGCTGAGCGAGTCGCCCGTCAAAACCCTCCACCTGGAGGAGGCCGTCGAGTTCTCTCGTCGCTTCGCACTCATCGCCGGGAGCCATGGACCCGAAGGCGCCACGACTGTCAGACGTTGAAGCGGAACTTAGACGTACTCTCGCCTGACCTGCTGCGGCCTGGTCGACGCGCTGGTCACGCTCGCTCCTGGGCTCACGTCGTTGATGGCTGGTTGCCGACGTTTCACGCTGTCTTGTGCCCCGTGTGTGCCCCGAGCACTCCTTGACCCCCAGGCAACAATGATGGGGCTCTTACCTGCTGCTCTATTGGCCAATCGCTGCCGGCATGGTCCGTGCTCGTCCGTACTCGTCCAGTGGTGCCCAAGCCGATCGTCACCCAGTTAGTCACCCAGTGGTTGCCTCAGTCGTCGGCGGCCACGATGAGATTGATCTGCGAAGTCGAGCGGTCGATGAGCACGAACTCGTGGAAGTAGTCGTGCACACGGCCCCAGTCATGAATCGCCTCATCACTGAGCTCCCCGAGGTAGTAAATGCCATTGGCTGCGGCAAGGCGGGCAAACACCTCTCGCTGTAGGTTTTCCTCCATCTCGGTGGGGACGTCCCAGAGAGGGTCTATCCACTCGCGCAGGATTTGTACGGCCTTCTCCTGGCTAATGGGCTCATAGAGTTCGGGAGTGATCAACCGCAGCCAGTACGGACCATGCCGGGACCCATCCGGCAGCACTCCACCACCTGCATAGTCATCGCGGAACTGCTCATGCGCGATGAGTGCGGCGAGCAACGCTCTATCGTCCAGGTACTCGTTAGAGAAGTGGAGCTGCTTGATGTCGACCCACCGGAACCCGTGCTCCTTCGGATCCGGAAGGTAGCGCCGAAAGTTGATGAAGAAGCTAGCGCCGTGAGTCAGCCCGTTATCCACGGCAGCAGCCTAGAGAGCAGGCAACAGCTCCTGCCGCCCCACCAGACAGGCGCTAGCCTCCACCACCTGCCATCCCGTCTGCCGTCGACCCGCCCTCCTGGGGAGCGGGCCTCCGCCCGGCCCGCCACGTCAAGACGGCCTTGACGCACGGTCGGACGCTGGCGGGTCGGGCGGCGGTCTGCTCGGCTTGCCCGGGTCGATGGCAGGCGGGATGGCCCACCGCAACCACCCACGGCCCGGCATCCGCCGACGGACCCCCCGACCATCCCGGAGCCCGAGCGCCCCCGCCGGAGGCGCAGTAACCGCAACCCCGCTACCCGGCCGCCAGCTCGCCGACGCGGCCGGCGTGCGCTGCCCAACGCCGCGCGGGCTCGTGGCCGCGCGGCCCGGCCGGCTGCCGGCTCACCACCACCCGGTCAACACCCCTGTCGTCATGCGGCGGCCCCTTGGGCTTCCCGCTTCCGCGCCAGCCGCCGGGCGTGTTGCGTGGCCGGAGTCGGAGGCGCCAGCGGAGCGACGGACGCGCGCCCAGGCGGCGGCGCGTGCGGCCCGCCTAGGGCCGCCTTGATAGACGTACAGAAAGTCCTCCCACGCCGGCCGGCAGTCGGCCGTTCCACCTCGACCATGCGGGTTTACGGCGGGTTGACGTGTCGGTACGCGGTGCTACTCTGGCCCTCGTTGAGCACGCCAGCGCGGCCTTTCGGCCGGATCGCTGGACTCGACCACTGAGACGCCGAGCGGCCTTCCTGCCGCTGATGCGGGCCACATCCCGCCGCCTCTCCATCGCTCCGGCCACAGTGCCGGCTCTCTGAATCCGCCGAGCAGCCCAGAACGGCCTTTCGCCGTCCACGATGGCCCGGATTCGCCCACTTTCACGGGTGGGGCAGCCTGCGGCAATCCCGCCGGATGCCGGTATCTCAGGCTCCCCACCCGTGCCGGCCCCATGACCTCTACGACCACGAGAGGACATCACCGATCGGCGGAGTGTGGCACCACCACGATTCCGCCCTCCGGCGTCAGCCGCCCTTTCGGCGGTGCCAGGAGACACGACGAACACCACCAGCGGACCCACGTCCACGGCTGGTGGTGCTTCGTCTTCCGTCCCTGCCACCCCGCGAGGAGAAGTCGATGTCTACCCCACTCGCCCTGTCCCGGCCCAGCCTCGCCGCCGGCCGGATCACCCAAGCCCTGCACCGTGCCGCCACGCCGGACTACTTCGGCTGGCTGGAACACACCGCCTCCGCTGGCGGCTGTACCCGCCCGATCCGCCTTACCGGCACCCTCACCGCCGTGGAGACCGACACCGGCCGGATCATCCGAGAGCTACACACCGACGAGCTGCCCGACCGGTCGATCTACAAGGCGTGCGGCAACCGCCGTGCCTCGCAGTGCCCCGACTGCGCCTGGGTCTACGCGGGCGACGCCTTCCAGATCGTCCGCACCGGCCTGACCGGCGGCAAGACCGTCCCCGCCACCGTCGCACGGCATCCGGTCGTGTTCGCCACCTTCACCGCACCGTCCTTCGGCGCGGTCCACCACCGGCATATCCCCCGGCACACCTGCGCCAACCGCCAGCGGTGCGACTGCCGACCCGCGCCCTGCCGCGCCCGCCGTGACGCCGGTACCTGCGAGCACGGGCAGCCCGCGGCCTGCTTCGCCCGCCATGATGCCGACGATCCGCAGCTCGGGCGGCCACTCTGTCTGGACTGCTACGACCACGACCACCAGGCCGTGTGGAACGGATTCGCCGGCGAACTGTGGCGGCGCACCAAACAGGCCATCGAACGCCACCTCGCCGCTCTCTGCCGCCAACGCGGCATCAGGCACGTCCAGGTCGTCACCGACTCCGGCCGGGTGCGTCGGGTGCCGCCGGTGCGGGTGTCGCACGGCAAGGTCGCCGAGATGCAGCGCCGGGGAGCCGTGCACTTCCACGTCCTGCTGCGCCTCGACGGCGTCGATCCCGGCGACAAGGACGCTCTGGTGCCGCCGCCGGCCGGGATCACCGCCGATGACCTGGACGACGCCGTGCACGCCGCCGCCCGGCAGATCACCGTCACCACCCCACCACACCCCGACCGGCCGAACGGCTGGCCGATCGCCTGGGGAAAGCAGGTCGACGTACGCCGCATCGGTAGCGGCGACGGTGACGTGACCGACGCCAAGGTGGCCGCCTACCTCGCCAAGTACGCCACCAAAGCCACCGAGGTCACCGGCCACGCCTCGACCCGGCTCACCCCGGACACCATCGACGCCTACGCCAACCCCGACGGCGACCACCTCGCCCGCCTCATCGACGCCTGCTGGCGACTCGGACGTCCCACCGCTACCCAGACCACCCGCAGCGCCGCACAGCTCGCGGACCGTCAAGGCCACCTTGACACCAACCCTTACGCCGGACTGCGTCGCTGGGCACACATGCTCGGCTTCGGCGGCCACTTCCTCACCAAAGCCCGCCGCTACTCCATCACCTTCGGCCTACTCCGCGATACCCGCGCCACCTACCGCCGCACCGAAGACAACGAAACCGCCGACACCCTCACCGTCGGCACGCTCACCTACCTCGGGGCCGGCTGGCGCACCGACGGTGACGCGCTGCTCGCCAACACCGCCGCCCGACAGCGACGGGAGAGCAGACGCGTCGGTCGGGAAGAACTCGCTCACGAAGCCTGGCTCGCCGGAGCCGCCGCATGAACCACGACCTGCGCCCCCGCTGGTACTCGCCCGCCGAGGTCGCCGTCCTGCTCGGCTTCGGCATCTCCAAGGTCAAGATGAAGATCGCCACCGGTGAGCTGCGTTCCATCAAGGACGGCAAGTACCGCCGCATCCTGCCCGAATGGGTCGACGACTACATCCGCGACCAGGTCGACCGGCAGGAGGCGGCCTGATGTCGGGACGCGCTCGTGCCAACGGGGAAGGGTCGATCTTCCCGTACCGGAACGGGTTCGCCGCGTACGTCTGGGTGGAGAAGCCGGACGGTAAGCGGGGCCGGAAGTGGGTCTACGGCAAGACCCGTGAGGAGGTCCACGACAAGTGGATCAAGCTGCACGGGCAGGCCAAGGCCGGTCCGGTGGCGACGCGCTCCCCGACGGTGGGGGAGTACGCCGGCTACTGGCTGCGCGAGATCGTCAAGCCGAACCTGGCGCCCGGCAGCTACGTCACCTACGAGGTGGTGGTGCGGCTGTACCTCGTGCCAGGGCTGGGCCGGAAGCGCCTCGACAAGCTCCGGGTCAGCGACGTCCAGACCTGGATCAACGAGGTGGGTCGGACCTGCCAGTGCTGTGCCCAGGGCAAGGACGAGCGGCGCAAGCCGGCGCAGCGTCGCTGCTGTGCCCTCGGCCGCTGCTGCCAGGATCTGCCCTCGCCGACCAGCGTCACGCACCTGCGGACCGTGCTCCGGACGCTGCTGTCGCAGGCGATCACCGAAGGGCTGATCAGCCGCAACGTCGCGTCGCTGGTGAAGCTGCCACCGGTACGCAAGCGCAAGCGGAAGGCGTGGACGAGCGACGAGGCGCGACGCTTCCTGGAGTCGGCCCGCGCCGACGACGACCCGCTCTATGCGGCGTACGTCTTGGTCCTGGTGCTCGGTCTGCGTAAGGGCGAGATGTTGGGGCTCACCTGGGCGGACGTCGACCTGGACGCGGGGGAGTTGACCATCGATCGGCAACTCCAGCGGGTCGGTGCCGAACTGCTGCACCGGGAGACGAAGACGGCCGCCTCGGACGCCACCCTGCCGCTGCCCGACATCTGCACCGTGGCGCTCGGCCGCCGCCGTGCCGCGCAGACTGCCGCCCGGGACGCCGCTGGTCCGGCCTGGCAACCGTCAGACCTGATCTTCACTACCCGCTACGGCCGGCCGGTCGAGCCGCGAAACTTCAACCGCTTCTGGGACCGGCGCTGTGACGCGGCCGGAGTCCGGCGGATCACCGTGCGGGACGCCCGGCGTACCTGCGCCTCACTCCTGGCGGACCTGGACGTCCACCCCCGGGTGGCGATGCAGATCCTCCGGCACGCCCAGTTCGCCATCACCATGGAGATCTACACGGTGGTGTCCTCGACGGCCACCCGCGACGCCCTCAAGCGGCTCGGCAGCGCGCTCGACCGGTGAAGGGGCCTACTGCTGTACTTCGCTGCTGTACGGGCCGAAAACACGACCCAAACAACCCACAAAGGGCCGCTGACCTGCGGGAAAGTGGGCCGCCAGGGACTCGAACCCTGAACCTATGGATTAAAAGTCCACAGCTCTGCCATTGAGCTAGCGGCCCGCGGCCCACAGGCTACCTGACCCCCGTGGCCCGGCGCGCGATGCTCAGACCCCCCGGATCGGGCCGGACGACAGTGCCGCGCCATCAGCGACTCGCACACGGCTGGCAGGATCGGGCGGTCGTCACTCGGGATGCGGGGAGATTGATCATGTCGGAGCCGATCCGCGTCGTCGTGCTGGCTGGGGCGACCTTCAGCACCGGGCTGGTGGCCGGGTTGTTCTTCGCGTACGCCTGCTCGGTCATGCCGGGTCTTGGGGCGACCGATGACCGGACCCTGGTCGGTGCCATGCAGTCGATCAACCGGAAGATTCTCAACGGCTGGTTCCTGTCGGTGTTCCTCGGCGGGCCGCTGCTGGTCGTGGCGGCGGTGCTCGGTCACCTCGGTGCCGGCGGTGCGGTGCTCGGTTGGCTGGTTGCCGCACTGGTCTGCCATCTGGTCACCTTCGCTGTGACAATGCGGTCGAACGTGCCGCTCAATGATCAATTGGACGCCGCCGGGTCGGTCGACGCGAGCACGGATCCGGCGGCGGTTCGAGGGGCCCTGGGTGCGGTGGAACCTGGTCCGTACGGTCAGTTCGGTCGCCGCCTTCGCCTGCTTGATCGGAGCACTGCTCGCTCGGTAAGGCCGAGCTGAGGTCTGGGCGGACCTGTGCTCAGTGCAGGGCGGGGCCCGAGGCAAGGTCGTCGTCGACCTCGCCTGAGCAAACCCGGATCGGTGTGGTTCCCGACGCCGTGATCCGCGCAGGCGTGGACGGCGACTTATCGGGTACGGGCCGGGGATGCGCATCGTGGTGGTGGGGGCGAGCGGGAACATGGGTACGGCGCTGCTGCGCCGGTTGCGGCGTGAGCGTGACGTCCAGGTGGTCGGGGTGGCCCGGCGGCTGCCTCCGGCGGGGGCCGGGGAGCCGTACGACGGGGTGCGGTGGCACTCGTGTGACATCGGTCTGCCCGGTGCGGCGGAGGAGTTGACCGAGGTTTTCACCGGGGCGGATGCGGTGGTGCATCTGGCCTGGCAGATTCAGCCCAGCCACGACCAGCGGGTGTTGCGTCGTACCAATGTGGAGGGTAGCCGGGCGGTGGTCGACGCGGTGTTGCGTGCCGGGGTGCCGGCCCTGGTGTACGCCTCCTCGGTCGGCGCCTACGCGCCGGGGCCGAAGAACGCGCCGGTCAGCGAGCGATGGCCGGCGACCGGGGTGCCGGCCTCGTCGTACAGCCGGGACAAGGCGGCGGTGGAGGAGATGCTCGACGGGATCGAGCGGACCCATCCGGGGCTGCGGGTGGTACGGCTGAGGCCCGGGCTGATCTTTCAGCGGGAGGCCGGTACGGAGATCAGCCGGTACTTTCTCGGGCCGCTGGTGCCGGTGCGGCTGCTGCGGTTCGGGCGGCTGCCGTTGGTGCCGGCGAACCGGCGGCTGCGGATGCAGGCGGTGCATGCCGACGATGTGGCTGACGCGTACGCCCGGGCGGTTCTGGGTGATGTGCGCGGCGCTTTCAATGTCGCTGCGGACCCGGTGCTGACCCCGGAGCTGGTGGCTCGGCACTTCCACGGCTGGACGGTGCCGGTGGCTGCCCCGGTGCTGCGTACCGCCGCGGCGTTGACCTGGCGGGCCCGGCTGCAACCGGTCGACGCCGGGTGGGTGGAGTTGGCGCTGAACGTGCCCCTGATGTCCAGCGAGCGGGCCGAGACCGAGTTGGGGTGGCGGCCCCGGGTCACCGCGATCGAGGCCCTCAAGGAGCTGTTCGCGGGCATGGCCGAGGGTGCCCACACCGACGGCCCGCCGCTGTCGGACGCCCCCACCCTGCCGGGTCGTCCGGCCGCCCTGACCCGGGCCCGGGTCGCCGGGCACGGCAACCCCTACTGATCTCAGGTCAGGTGTCGGCGTCGCCGCAGGCGGACCCCGAACACCCCGGCCACCGTCACGATCAGCAGGGCGGTGACCCGATGGCGTGCGGCAGCCCTCGGGTCATGAACTCGGGTGGCCTCAGTCGTCGATCACGTCGGAGATCACGACGGTGACGTTGTCCGGCGCACCGGCCTGGTGGGCCAGCTTGACCAGTTGCTCGCCGCACTGGTGGCGATCGGCGTGCAGCCCCAGGGTGGCCGCGATGGCGTCGTCGGTCACATAGTCGGAGAGCCCGTCACTGCACAGCAACAGCCGGTCACCGGCGGCTACCGTCAACATCCCCATCGTCGGCGGGGCGTCCGCGCCCTGCACCGCGCGGGTCACCAGGGACCGCTGCGGGTGGTGCCGGGCCTGGTCCGGGGTCAGCGCCCCCTGGTCGACAAGCGCCTGCACGAAGGTGTCGTCACGGGTCAACTGGGTCAGGTGACCCTCCCGGAACAGGTAGCAGCGGGAGTCCCCGACCTGGGCCAGCACCAGGGTGTTCCCGGCCAGCAGGACCGCGGTCAGGGTCGTACCCATGCCGTCGCGGGCCGGCTCGGCGGCGATCGCGGCGTGGATGCGTTGGTTGGCCGTGCTCACCACGGCCCGCAGCGCGTCGGCGGCGGCGTCCGGGGCGGTAGGCGGGATCAGCTCGTCCAGGATCCGGATGACGATCTCGCTGGCCACCTCACCGGCAGGCAGCCCACCCATACCGTCGGCCACCGCCGCGAGGCGCTCGCCGGCGAGCGCGGAGTCCTCGTTGTTGGTCCGAACCAGGCCGATGTCGTTGAGGATGGCCGAGCGGAGGATCAGCGTCATGGGGTCAAGCTTGCCAAGAAGACCTGTCCCGCGTCTCTACGCACTACTGCGTAGGGTTGAGGAATGTTGCCCGTGTCCATGGTCGGGCGCGCCGGTGAGCTCGCTGAGCTGGGCCGAGCGTGGTCCACCGTGGTGGACGGCAACCGTCGGTCCCCGGCTGTCGCGGTCGTCACCGGCGGCGCGGGAGTGGGCAAGAGCCTGCTGGTAGCCGCCGCCCTGGACGGGTTCACCCCCCGGCCCGAGGTGGTGCTCAGCGGAGCCGCCCGGCTGCACAGTCCCGCCCCGTACGACTGGTTGGCCGCCGTACTGAGCGGGCGCGACACCAGTCGACTTGATCTTCCGGCCGACGCGCTGGCCTGGCTGGCCCAGCAGCCCACCGCCCCGCCGGAGCGCTACGCCCCCGGCACCCTGCTCCGGTTGGCCGTACGGACCGTGCGGGCCCTGGTCGGCACCGGCCCGGCGGTACTCGTCGTGGAGGACCTGCACGCCCTGGACCCGGCCAGCCTCAACCTGGTCGGTGAGTTGGCCACCGCCGACGGGCTGCCGGCTCTGCTGATGGTGGCGACCAGGCCCGCGACCCATGCGGTCGCACCCGCCCTCACCGGCCGCACCCTGGCCCGCCTCTGCGGGGTACGCGGGGTCGTGCGCCAGCATCTCGGCCCGTTGCGCCCCGCCGAGGTCGCCGAAGTGCTGGACCAGGTGTACGCCGGGTCGGCCGCCGACCCCGGGCTGGTGCACCGGGTCTGGCAGCACACCGGCGGCAACCCGTACGCCCTGACCGAACTGCTGGCCGCACACGCCGGAGCGGATCCCACCACCCTGCTCGCCGCTGGGGTGTCGGACGCTGCTGTTGTGCCCGCTGCGCGGATCGCTGACGGTCCGGATTCTCCGGTAGCTGCCACGGTCGAGTTGACCGGTCGGGAGGTCGAGGTGCTCGACTGCCTGGTGGCCGGGATGTCCAACAAGCAGGTGGCCCGCGCCCTCGGCATCTCGGTACGCACGGTCACGGTGCACGTGTCGAACCTGCTGCGCAAGACCGGTGCGGCCTCGCGTACCGAGGCGGCGCTCTGGGCGGTACGCCAACGACTCGCCGTCGCCGCCCCGACCGCCACCCGCGACGGCTGAGCCGGAGATCGACTCCGTTTCGGCGATACGGCGGCATCCGCAGCCCCGTACCCCGCCGTTTCGGCGTAACGGTGCGGGCCTACTGCCGGTGCACGCCTACTGCCGGGGGTAGCGCAGGAGGAGGCTGGCGGTGACCTCCTCGTCGCCGACGGCGGCGTACATGTGCGGCACGTCGGAGGTCCAGCGCAGGTGGCCACCGGCGGTGGCGGTCAGCGGGGCGTCGACCGGACCGGCGCGCAGCGCTCCGGTGAAGACCGTGACATGTTCGGTCACCCCGGCCTGGTGGGCCGGTGAGAGCTGCCCCGGCCCGGGGGCCACCCGCATCCGGTACAGCTCGTAGGTGACCTCGGAGTCCTCGAACACCTCCAGCAGGGTGGCGCTGACGGCCGCCCCCCGTACGGTCGGTTCGCTGGTCGCCTCGGAGAGCACGGCGGCCAGCGGTACGCCGAGGTGAGCGGTGATCGCGTACAACGTCTCCAGGGTGGGGTTGCGGAGGCCGTTCTCCAGTCCGGAGAGGGTCGCCTTCCCCACCCCGGCCTGCCGGGCCAGCGCGGACAGCGAGATCCCCCGGGCCTCGCGCAGGGCACGGACCCGGCGGCCGATCGCCGCGGGATCCGCCTCTGCCGCCCCGGGCTGACCGGAGTCGGCGACCGGTAGGGGGTCTGATGCTGCTGAGTAAGGCACCCCGCTATGGTGCTACACGGTGCTGTTCCGTAAACGGAACGATTGAGGGTGGGGTATGGCGGATCGGATGCAACCGGTGCTGGCCGGCGCGGTGGCCGCGCTGGTCGGGTTCGCCAGTTCGTTCGCCGTGGTCCTGGCCGGCCTGCGGGCGGTCGGGGCCACCGAGAGTCAGGCCGCCTCCGGGCTGCTCGTACTCTGCCTGATGTCCGGCCTCTGCGCCGCCTGGCTGGGCCTGCGGCACCGGCTGCCGATGAGCGTGGCCTGGTCCACACCCGGCGCGGCGCTGCTGGTAGCCACCGGCCCGATGCCCGGCGGTTGGCCGGTCGCGGTCGGTGCCTTCCTCGTCTCCGGGCTGCTGATCGTGGCCGCCGGCCTCTTCCCGGTGCTGGGCCGGGCCGTCGCGGCGATCCCCAAGCCGATCGCCGGGGCGATGCTCGCCGGGGTGCTGCTGCCACTGTGCACCGCGCCGGTACGGGCCCTCGTCGAGGTGCCCGTGTTGGCCGCCCCGGTGCTGGTGTGCTGGTTGGTGCTGCACCGCTTCGCCCGCCCCTGGGCGGTGCCCGGTGCCCTGGTGGTGGCGGCCGGCGCGATCGCCCTGACCACCTCGGGCGGGGGTGGCGGTGGACTACGTCCGGTGATCGAGGTCACCGCGCCGCAGTGGAGCCTGACCGCGATGGTCGGATTGGCGCTGCCGCTGTTCCTGGTCACCATGGCCGCGCAGAACGTGCCCGGCACGGCCGTCCTGGTCGGCTACGGCTATCGGCCGCCCCTCAGTTCGGCGCTGCGAGCCACCGGGCTGGCCAGCCTGGTCGCCGCCCCGGCCGGTGGACATGCGGTGAACCTGGCCGCGATCACCGCCGCCCTGGCCGCCGGACCGGAGGCCCACCCCGACCCGAATCGTCGCTGGATCGCCTCGGTGACCAACGGTGTCGGCCTGGCCCTGCTCGGGCTGGGTGCCGGAGCGGTCACCACCCTGGTCGGCTGGGCGCCACCGGTGTTGATCGAGGCGGTCGCCGGGCTGGCCCTGCTAGGTGCCCTGGCCACCTCACTGACCTCGGCGCTGGCCGACCCCGACGCGCGGGAAGCGGCGGTCGTCACCCTGGTGGTCACCGCCTCGGGCGTCTCCCTGGCCGGCATCGGCGGCGCCTTCTGGGGCTTGATCGCCGGCTGCCTGATGCTGCTGATCTTCCGCCGCCGCCGCACCACGCCACCCACTGCCACGCCAGCGCCTCCCGCACCAGCGACTCCCACGCCAGCGCCTCCCACGCCAGCGGCGCCTTCGTCCGCCGTGCCCACCGGCCCTGCGCCGACCCTGCGCCAGGAGAGCGTCGACCGCGTGATCGGTCGCTAGGCCGGGTGGGGGTCAGTCCTCGGCGGGGAGGTCGGCGGTCAGGGCGCTGAGGAGGACCTCGCGGTCGGTGACGCTGGCTATCTGGTCGGCGAGCACGTAGACGGCGCCGGTGGGTACCAGGTCGGTGGAGACCTTGAGGTAGCCGGTGCGCAGCAGCCGGGCGGCCAGGTCGGCGGGGACGTCCGGTTCCTCGGTGCTGGCGGACTCGATCAACTCGTCCAGGCTGCCGCCGGGGTCGGCGGTCGGGGCCTGCACCGTCACCGCATTCGGATCACCCCGCTGCACCAGATCGACGGTCCCCACGTCCCGCCCGGCGACATCCACCACCCGCATCCCGGTGGTCACCCGCGAGACGATCCCCTGCTGATCGATCCCCTGCCTCTCCATCCCCCACCCCTTCCCGCCCCCCAACCCCCCTAAACCCACCCACCAACCCCTCCAAAACCGAGTTGATCAAGAGGTTTGCGTCATGGATCCGGCAAATCCAGACGCAAACTTCTTGATCAACAAGCGCAGGGTGGGAGGGCGGGGAGCGGGCTTAGGGGGATGGGGGGCGGGGGGAGAGTTCGCGCCAGGGGTCGGCGGGGTGGAGCAGGGCGCGAATGGTTTCCTCGGCGTCGTCGAGGGTGTCGTACTCGTAGAAGCGGGAGACTCCCTCGGCGCCGCCGGCCCGTTGTTCGACGTACCACCGGTCGGCGTCCGTCCGGAGGAAGACGTCCCGCCGGGCCAGGCGCCCCCATTTCCCGTTCCACCAGTGCTTTCGCTGCTCCATGGCCAGGGACTCTATCGAACATGTGTTCGATTCAGGATGGCGCGTGGCGGCATTCCCCGTACGGGTGACCTGCGGTTGTCGGGTTCAGCGCCCGGTGGGCGGTTCCTCCCGCGAGCCGAGTGCGTCGTCCAGGGCGCTGCGCTGCTGGGCCGGGGTGGTCCGGCCGGAGGCCACCAGGGCGTCGCGGATCTCGGTGAGCAGCTTGACCTCCTCGCTCGGCGCGGCGGGCGGCGGCTCCTCGCCCCGCTTGCGGCGCTCGGCGAGCTTGTTCATCGGGAAGACGACCAGGAAGTACAGCGCCGCCGCGGTGAGCAGGAAGGTGATCAGGGCGTTGACGAAGGCGACCCAGTCGAACGGGATGCCCTGGATCGTCGGTGCGGTGCCCTCCAGCCCCTTGTCGCTGCCGGTGACCAGGACCACGAAGACCCGGATCAGCGGATCCAGGAAAGACTTGGTGAGCTGGGTGACCACACCCGTGAACGCGGCACCGATGACGACACCGACCGCCAGGTCGACGACGTTGCCGCGCATGATGAAGTCTTTGAAACCCTTGAGCATTCGTACTCCTGAGGTGTCCCGGGTTCGTCAAGGACAACCTATGCCCCCGGATCGGGGCTCCAGAAATGCGCCGGCCTCCCGGGCGGCGAGATCCGGGTCACCAGCCCGGATGGCGACCACCAGACGGGCGTGGTCGACGTGTCGGTCCGGGGTCAGGGCCCCGCCCATCGCCTGGGTGACCGTGCTGCGCAGGACGGCGCCGATGGAGGCGTACAGCTCGGCGAGCATGCCGTTGTGCGCGGCCGCGACCACCGCGGTGTGCAGCTCCGCGTCGGCCTCGACGAACTCGGCGACCCGGCCGCCGCGCCAGGCCGCCTCGCGGGCGGCCAGCGCCTCGTCGAGGGCGGCCAGGTCCTCAGGGGTACGCCGACGAGCGGCCAGCCGGGCGGCCTCCACCTCGAAGGCTCGGCGTACCTCGATCACCTCGGTCATCCGGTCGTCGGTGAGCCGTCGGGCCACCACGGGCGCCAGTTCGTCCGTGGAGATGACGTACGTGCCGGAGCCCTGCCTGCACTCCAGGACCCCGGCGTGGGCCAGGGCCCGGACGGCCTCCCGTACGGTGTTGCGCCCCACCCCGAGGGCCTCGACCAGTTGCGGCTCGGTCGGGATCCGGCTGCCCACCGGCCACTCGCCGGCCAGGATGCGCTCCCGCAGTTGCGTAATCGTTTGCTGGATCCGCCGTCCCCGGGGCGGCGCCGGGGCGGAGTCGACTGCCGGTGGCACTGGTCACCACCTCTCGCCGGAATTCATCCCATGATTGTAGGTTCGAGGTCATGCCTCCGTCACCCGTCCCCGCTGCGGCCGCCACCACCGCCGACGGGTCGACCACCCAGGACAAGACCACCGCGCCGCGCCTGCACGGTGGCCTGCTGGTGCTGGTCGGGATGCTGCTCGTGGCGCTCAATCTGCGGGCCGCCGTCACCAGCCTCGGTGCCCTGCTCGACGAGGTACGCGTCGGCCTGGCCATGTCCGGCACCCTGGCCGGCTTCGTCACCACCCTGCCCACCATCGCCTTCGCCGCGCTGGGGGCGGCCACCCCCTGGCTGGTCCGCCGACTCTCCGCAGCCCGCCTGCTGGTCCTGGGGATGCTGGCCCTCGCCGTCGGTCAGGTGTTGCGCGTGGTCACCGACTCCGCGCTGGTGTTCCTGCTCACCAGCGCGCTCGCGCTGGCCGGGATCGCGGTGGCGAACATCCTGATGCCGATGCTGGTGAAGCAGTACTTCCCGCACCGCACCGGGCTGGTCACCGGGGCGTACACGATGGCGTTGGTCACCGGCACGACGGCGGCCGCCGCTGCGGCGGTGCCGGTGGCGCACGCCTTCGGTTCCTGGCGGGCGGGGCTGGGGGTCTGGGCGGGGCTGGCGGCGGTCGCCGTACTCCCGTGGCTGCCGGCGGCGCTGCGCAGCCGGGGTGCCGCACGGCGCGCGACCCGGGGTGCCGCCG
Organism: Micromonospora sp. NPDC047134; assembly: GCF_040643455.1. Lineage (NCBI taxonomy): Bacteria > Bacillati > Actinomycetota > Actinomycetes > Micromonosporales > Micromonosporaceae > Micromonospora > Micromonospora sp. NPDC047134. The sequence goes on along the minus strand of NZ_JBEYUI010000003.1, from coordinate 315,962 downwards.
GCGCCCGACTGATCGTCCGCCCCGGCCGTACCCGGCTCGGCTGGGCGATGGCGGTCTACTTCGGCACCCAGTCACTCAGCGGGTACGCGATCATGGGCTGGTTGGCCCAACTCTTCCGGGACTCGGGTTTCCGGGCCCAGGACGCCGGACTGCTGCTCGCCGGGGTGACCGCCCTGGGGGTACCGATCGCGATGTTGATGCCGACCCTGGCCGGCCGGATGAGCAACCTGCGTCCCCTGGTGTTCGCCCTGACGGCCGCCTCGACGGCGGCCTATCTGGGCCTGGCGTTCGCGCCCCGGGACGCGGCCCTGCTGTGGGTGCTGCTGCTGGCCTGTGGCCAGGGGGCGTTCCCGTTGATCCTGACCACCATCGGGCTGCGGGCCCGTACCGCCGACGGCACGGTGGCCCTGTCGGCCTTCGCGCAGAGCACGGGATATGTGATCGCGGCGTTGGGGCCGCTACTGGTCGGCATCCTCTACGAGGCCACCGGAGGCTGGACGGCGCCGCTCGGTCTGCTGCTGCTGGCTCTGGCGGTGCAGACGGGGGCGGGAATGGTCATCGCTCGCCCCGGATACATCGAGGACGAGCGCTGATGGGTCGGAGTCAGGAGGTGGCCGGGGTGGCCTCGCCCGCCACCGCCTGGTCGACCGTGGGGTAGGTGTGCAGCACCTCCACCAGGCCACTGACCTCAAGGATGCGCAGCACCCCGCGCTGCGGTGCGGCCAGCCGGACCACTCCGCCGGCCTCGTCGCAGCTGTTCTTGGCGCGGACGAACACCGACAGGCCGGTGGAGTCGCAGAACGAGACCTCCGATAGGTCGAAGACCAGCCGGCTGCGCCCCTTGTCGAGCAGGTCGGTGATCTGGTCCTGCAACTGCGGCGCGGTGGCCATGTCCAGTTCGCCCGCGACCGCCACAACGACCATGTCACCGCGCTGTTCCGTGTGCACCGTCAAGGACATTCGCCAGACCTCCTGTTTATCGGTGGAACGGTATCCCACCGGAGCCTCGGTACGCAGAACGGGCACGAGATCGAGTGCCCGCCGACCTTCACTTGCTGTGGGGCAAGTAGTTTTCGGGTCGGCGGTGATAGAGTCCGGCCGGTCCGGTTCGAGGGGGTTATGTCATGGCGTTGAGCACTGACGAAAGCGGCCGGCTGGCTGGTCTGCTAACCAGCCATGTCGATCAGGTCACGCAACGGTGGACCGAGGTCGTCGCGGCGCAGCTTCGTGGCCGTCTCAGCCAGACCGAACTGCGTCAGCAGGTGCAGGAGCTGCACCGCGCCCTGGTCGACGCGCTCGGTAAGGGCGCCGCCGACCTGGCCGCCGAGGAGGCCACCGAACTGCGTGCGGTCCTCGCCGAGCTGTCCCGGGGGCAGGCCCGCCAGGGCTTCTCCGCCGCCGAGACCGCCACCGGTGTGTTCGCCCTCAAGGACGCCCTGTTGAGCGTGATGGAGACCGACGAGAGCGCCGGGACCCTGCGCGACTACGTAGCCTTCGGCACCCTGGTCGACCAGATGGGCCTGTTCACCTTCGAGAGCTTCGTGCGGACCCGGGAGAGCCTGATCGCCGACCAGGCCGAGCAGCTGCTGGAGCTGTCCACTCCGGTGGTCAAGCTCTGGGAAGGCGTGGTGGCGGTGCCGCTGGTCGGCACCCTGGACTCGGCCCGCGCCCAGGTGGTCATGGAGCGACTGCTGCAGACCCTGGTGGACACCAGCTCGCCGTACGCGATCATCGACATCACCGGGGTGCCGGCGGTGGACACCCAGGTCGCCCAGCACATCCTGAAGACCGTGGTGGCCGCCCGGCTGATGGGCGCCGACTGCATCATCTCCGGCATCCGGCCCCAGATCGCCCAGACCATCGTCGCCCTGGGCATCGAGTTCGGTGACATCGCCACCAAGGCCAGTCTGGCCGACGCGCTGCGCCATGTGCTGCGGCTCACCGGTGTCGAGACCGGCCGCCGCCAGCCGCGTCGGGAGGCGTGATGGAACGGGTGCCGATCCTCAAGATCGGCGACATCCTGCTGGTCTCCATCCAGGTGGACATGTCCGACCAGACGGCCATCGCCCTCCAGGAGGACCTGGCCGAGCGGATCGTCGCCACCAGCTGCCACGGGGTGATCATCGACATCACCGCGCTGGACATCGTGGACTCCTTCGTCGGACGGATGCTGTCCACGATCGCCTCGATCTCCCGGGTGCTCGACGCGGAGACGGTGGTCGTCGGGATGCGTCCGGCGGTCGCCATCACCCTGGTCGAGTTGGGACTGTCCCTCAACGGCATCCGTACCGCGCTGAACGTCGAGCGGGGCATGGAACTCATCGCGGCCAACCGCGACGACCAGTACGACGAGCACGACGAGGGTCTGGACCCCGAGCTGACGGCGTCGCCGTGACCAGCGGGGTCGACCTGAGCCGGCCGCAGGCGCAGACGGTCGGCAGCGACGAGGACGTGGTACGCGTCCGGCAACTGGTGCGTACGGTGGCGGTGGCCGTCAAGCTCTCCCTGGTAGACCAGACCAAGGTGGTCACCGCGGCCAGCGAACTCGCCCGCAACACCCTGGTCTACGGCGGCGGTGGCACGGTCGAGGTGGCCGTCGTGGACAACGGCCGCCGTCCCGGCATCAGCATCGTCTTCGCCGACTCCGGCCCCGGCATCGCCGACCTGGACCTCGCCCTGACCGACGGGTACACCACCGGTGGCGGTCTGGGCCTGGGCCTCAGCGGGGCCCGGCGGTTGGTGGACGAGTTCGACATCCAGACCGCGCCCGGTCAGGGCACCAGGATCACCATCACCAAGTGGTCCCGGTGACGGCCGAACCGGTCTCCGACCGGGGCACCTGGTTCCGGGTGGAGACCGGCAGCGCCGGCAGTGCGGTGCGACGGGCGGCCGAACGCCTGGGCGCGCAGTTGGGGCTGCCGGACAGCCGGATCGCCGACCTGGCCATCGTCACGGCGGAGCTGACCAGCAACCTGATCAAGCACGCCGACGACGGGGTGCTGCTGCTCCGGCCGGTACGCCGCGAGCTGGACGCCGGGGTGGAACTGGTAGCGGTCGACTCCGGGCCCGGCATGGCCGACCTGACCGACTCCGCCCGCGACGGTCACTCCACCACCGGCACCCTGGGTATCGGCCTGGGGGCGATCGTCCGGCAGGCCAGCTGGTTCGACGCGTACTCGCGGCCGGGTCGAGGAACGGTCATCGTCGTGCAGGTGTTCGCCGACCCGGTGACCGAACGGCCCTGGGCCGGCGGAATCACCCGGCCGCTGACCGGGGAGACGGTCAGCGGAGACGGATACGCCTGGCGGATCGTCGGCGTACGCCGTCAGCTGCTGGTCACCGACGGCCTGGGGCACGGGCCGTTGGCCGCCGCCGCCACCGACGCCGCCCTTGCCGCCTTCCGGGCCGCCCCGGACGCCGCCCCGGCCGAGGTGGTCGGCCACCTGCACCGGGCCCTGTCGCACACCCGTGGCGCGGCGCTGGCCGTGGCCGAGCCGGACCCGGCTACCGGGTTGCTGCGCTACGCCGGATTGGGCAACATCAGCGGGGTGGTTGCCACCGGGGACGGTCGGCAGCGGGGGCTGGTCTCCCTGCCCGGCATCGCCGGACATCAACGCCCGGCCATCCGACAGTACGAGTATCCGTTCGACCCCGGCAGCCTGCTGGTCATGCACAGCGACGGGGTGGTCGACCGCTGGCGCCTCGCCGACCAGCCCGGACTGTCCGGGCGGTCACCGTTGGTGGTGGCCGCCACCCTGTTGCGCGAGGCCGGCGTCCGGCGCGACGACGCCGGTGTGTTGGTGGCGAGGTCCTGGTGATGAACGCCGAACCGCTGTTGCAGATGACCCTGCGGGTGGAGCAGGACATCTTCGTGGTTCGCCAGCGGGGCCGGGAGGTGGCCACCGCGGTCGGCCTGGAGCACCAGGACCAGGTCCGGATCGCCACCGCCCTGAGTGAGGTGGCCCGGGACCTGCTGCGCAGTGTCGGCGGCGCCGATGTGGTGTTCGCCATCGCGGACACCCCGGACGGGCGCCACCACCTGCGAGTCGACCTCATTCCGGTCGGTCCACTGCCGCAGGGGCGGTACGAGCCGCAGTCCGGTGCGGTGGCGCGCCTGGTGGACACGTTGACCGTGGTGGCTCCGGCGGGGGATACGGTCGTGAGGATGTCACGACGTATCCCGGCCACCGCGCAGTCGCTCACCCCACAGGGCCTTGAGCAGTTGCGGGCCCAACTGGGGCAGACCGCACCGGGGACCGCGGAGGAGGAACTCGCCGCCCAGAACTCGCAGCTGATCGCCGCCCTGGACGAGGTACGCACCCAACGCGACGAACTGGCGCGGCTCAACGAGGAACTGGAGCAGACCAACCGGGGCGTACTGGCGCTCTATCACCAGCTCACCGACGAGCTGGAGGAGACCAACCGGGGTGTGGTGGCCCTGTACGCCGAGTTGGACGACAAGTCCGTGCAGCTGCGCTCGGCCAGCGAGTCGAAGAGTCGGTTCCTGGCCAACGTCAGCCACGAACTGCGGGCACCGGTGACCGCGATCATCGGGCTGGCCCGGTTGCTCACCGACTCCGCCTCCGACCCCCTGACGCAGGAGCAGGAACGCCAGGTCGGCCTGATCCGATCCTCGGCCTCGGATCTGCTCTCGCTGGTCAACGAGCTGCTGGATCTGGCCAAGGCGGAGTCCGGTCGACTGGAACCGAACTGGACCGAGGTGGACCTGCGGGCCCTGTTCGGGCAGCTACGCGGCACCCTCCGGGCCCTGCACACCGCCTCCGAGGTGGAGCTGGTGGTGGAGGAACCCCCCACCCCCGCCACCATCCGTACCGACGAGATGCTGCTCGCCCAGGTGCTGCGCAACCTGCTGCACAACGGTCTGAAGTTCACCGCCCGGGGTGAGGTGCGGCTGCGCGCCGAGCGGTCCGGCGACAGCTGGAGACTCGTCGTCTCCGACACCGGCGCAGGCATCCCGGCGGAGTTGCAGGACCGGGTGTTCGAGGAGTTCTACCAGGTGCCGGGCCCCTCCCGGGCTGGCGGCACCGGCCTGGGTCTGCCGTACGCCCGGCGGTTGGCCACCCTGCTGGGCGGCACCCTGGAACTGTCCAGTGAGGTCGGCCGGGGCAGCACCCTGACGGTCACCCTGCCGGCGAACGGGATGTGACATGGACTCCCCGCCGACCGTGCTGGTGGTCGACGACAGCCGGACCAAGCGCTACCTGCTGGTGAACTGGCTGACCCGGGCCGGGTTCACCGTGATCGAGGCCCAGAACGGCAGCGAGGCCCTGCGTCAGGTCGAGGTGGATCCGATCGACCTGGTGGTTCTCGACGTGCGCCTGCCGGACCTCAGCGGGTTCGAGGTCTGCGAACGGATCAAGTCGGCCCGTCCCGCCCTGCCGGTGATTCACGTGTCCGCACACGCCATCGACACCGCCGACCGCGCCCAGGGCCTCACCCGGGGGGCGGACGCGTACCTGGCGGAGCCGATCGACCCGGAGGAACTCGTCGCCACCGCTCACGCGGTGCTGCGCTACTACCAGGCACGGCAGCGCGCCGAACTGCTTGCGGAACGACTCACCGGGCTGGCGGACACCACGGTGGCGGTACACGCCGCGCCGAACTTCGCCCGGCTGCTGGAAGCGGCGGCGGCCGGCACTGCGGAGATCTTCAAGAGCCCCGCCGCGGTGATAGCCGAGACCTTCGACGGCGACTGCATCGCCGGGGTCTGCGCCGGCCCGGGTGCCCCCAGCCGCATCGTGCCGTGGGTCGTCGACGACAGCGACACCCCGGTCGGCGCCACCGTCCGGGTGCAGGACCCGGCCGACTGGGCCCTGGTGGACTGGCCGGCGGGGGACACCGTGACGGTGGCCGCCGGTCGGCTGCGCGATGACCGGGCCCCCCTCTATGTCGTGGTGCCGACCGCCACCCAGACCGCCCGTACCCCGGTGCTTCGTCAACTGGCCCAGGCGGTGGCCTCCGCGGTCGAGGCCCAGCGATCCTTCGACGAGGAGCACCGCATCGCGGTGACCCTGCAACGCAGTCTGCTCCCGCAGCGCATCCCGACGATCGCCGGGCTGGATCTGGCCGTCCGCTACGAGCCCGCCAGCGCCCGTACCGAGGTGGGGGGCGACTTCTACGAGCTGGTGATGCTCGACGGTCACCTGCTGATGGCGATCGGCGACGTGGCGGGCCACTCGCTGCACGCCGCGACCGTGATGGCCGAACTGCGGCACGCACTGCGGGCGTACGCGGTGGAGGGGCACCAGCCGGGTGAGATCCTGCACCGGGTCAACGAGCTGATGCGTACGCTGCTGCCCACCGAACTGGCCACCATCTGTGTACTGCTGCTCGAACCGGCCACCGGGCAGGTCCGACTGGCCAGCGCGGGTCACCTGCCGCCGCTGATCAGCATGGACGGGAAGACCGAGTACGTGCACCACTCCGCACCCTTGCTAGGGGTACGGGCACCGCGCCCGGCAGACCTGGAGTTCGTGCTGCCGCGCGGGGCGACGATCGTCTTCTACACCGACGGCCTCATCGAACGGCGGGACGCCACCATCGACGAGGGGCTGACCGCGCTGGCCGGGTCTGCCGTGCGGGTGGACGCCGACCTCGACCGATTCTGTCAGCGGCTGCTCGACGAACTGGCCCCCGACGAGATCCAGGACGATGTAGCCGTGGTGGCCCTCCGCCGGCGCTGAGCCGCCGGCACTGGCCGCAGACGGGTGGGCACTGGCAGGAAAGGTCAGGGCCGGGTACGGTCGGAACTGGTGTCCAAAGCACCACGTCGAGGTCGGCACTGCCGCGTGCAAGCTCTGTCCTCCCCGGCGCCGGATTGACGGTGGCAACCTCTCCGGCCCACGACATGCCCTTCGCCAGGGCGGGGACCGAGTCACATCATGGACGGACTGCTGCGATTCGACTATCGCGACATGCGGCCGGGCATCCGGCACGTGACCCTGGCCGGCGAGGCCGACCTGTCCACCATCGAGCAGCTTGAGCAGGGCCTCACCGCCTTCCTGACCCCCCGCTGGGTCGCCCACCTGACGCTCAACCTGAAGAACCTGCGGTTTCTCGACTGTGCCGCCCTCTCCGCGCTGTTGAGGGTCCGGACGGCGGCCATGGCACGGGGGCAGCAGGTGACGGTCATCGCCGCCCAGGGCGTTCCGGCGCGGGTCATCGCGCTCAGCGGCAGCGGACACCTGCTTAACTACCACGGGACCGTCCGCATCGGCGGCACCGGCCGATCCTTCAGCCGCGACCTCGTCGCCCTCGGATGACAGCGGAGACTCAGGCGGGGTTGGCGCGCAGGTAGGTCAGGGTCGCCAGCACCCGGCGGTTGGTGTCGTCGTCCGGCGGCAGACCGAGTTTGGGTTGCCGATGTGCTTGCCGACGGTGGCCTCGGTGACGTGCAGCCGGGCGGCGAGGTGGGTCGCTGGTACCGGTGTCGTGCCGATAACGCTATTGAACGGTCTGTCGCGGCCCCAGCCGACTGGATCCACCGACTGGGGTATGCCCGGCCCTACCTGAACCATCCACCATGTCGGCCCGTTGGTGACGGCATGTGGATACGGATGCAGGAACTGCCCACAGAGTCGTCCCCCGGGTTGCTCGACGCGCAACGAGCCCTGGACCGGGATCTCCGGCTCGCGGTGGAGAACGATCGCGCGAGTCGCGGGACCGATCGTGGCCCGGCCGACGGCCCGCCGCAGCTGAGCGAACGTCAGATCAAGAAGGCCCGTGACCTCGCTGCGAGCCGGGTCGACGATCACCTGAAGCACGGCCGGTCAGGCTGGCTGAGCGTTGCCTTGCACCGGCTCCAACGCCTGTTCCGCCGCTTCGAGACCAGCGAGTCGGTGCCGACGCCCCGAACCGCCGCTGCGGCAAGGCAGGCCGGTGCCGGGGGGCAGAGCCCGCAGGCGTCAGATGATCATGCGTGGGGGGCCGGGTCCAGTGAGCCGACACGCGGGTCTGAGCAATCCGCGGCGAACCGACCGGACGGTGCGACGCAAAGCTCCCAGCCACCCGCACCCGGTAAGGACGAGTCGCCCCCCGCGCCTAGTCAGCCGGCACCGGAACCCCGGAAGCCCATCACCGATGCGCAGGTGGAGAGCTGGAAAGCGACCCTCAACGAGGAGGAGAACCTGCTCCAGCACGAGAAGGAACGACTACAGCAGGCCATCGCCGCCGCGTACCTCGTCTCCGGCGACCCTGACCTGCAGAGACTCTACGAGGATCCCCGGCAGATGCAGGATGTCGCGAGAATGGTCGCGCTGGCCGACTGGGTCGCCGACCGGTACGACAGGAGCCCTCGCCCCGACGAGCAACAGGAGGCCACGCACACCCCGTCCGCGAGCGCTCGAACGACACCTGTGCGGACGTACGACGACGACCATCCGGCGGTGAGCCCGCCGGGGACTCCTGCCCGGACGTCCGTCGCCGGACAGCAGGTGGCGGAGCGGGCCGCGCGGCCAGAGCGGGTCCCGTCCGGTAATCCACACCTCGCGAGCCGCACCAGCTCGCACAGCCCGACTCGGCCGGCGGGAAGCCCGCCCCCACGACCGGCGACTCCTTATTCCCCCCGGCCGGACCGTACGTCAGGTCAGGGCAGGGGGCGCAGATGAGATTCTCTCCGGCAGGCCCCGGAGGGTGGCGGCGCGGCGCCGGCAGCGGGTGAGCGGCCGGCGCCGCGGAGAGAGGGCTACGGAACCGGTCAGGCGCGACCCAGGCGATCCAGGGTCCAGGCGTTGATGAACGCCTCCTCCCGCCAGGCGTCGTAGCGTCCACTGGGGCCGCCGTGTCCGGCCTCCATCTCGGTCTTGAGCAGGTAGTCACCCTGGGGGGCCACGGTGCGGAGCCGGGCGATCCACTTCGCCGGCTCGTGGTAGAACACCCGGGTGTCGTTCAGGCTGGTCATCGCGAGGATCGCCGGATAGTCCAGGGGCGCCACATTCTCGTACGGGGTGTACGACTTCATGTAGGCGTACACCTCCGGGTCGGCCAGCGGGTTGCCCCACTCCTCCCACTCGGTGACGGTCAACGGCAGCGAGGGATCGAGGATCGTGTTGAGGGCGTCCACGAAGGGCACCTGCGCGACGATGCCGGCGAAGGCGTCCGGGGCCAGGTTGGCGACCGCGCCCATCAGCAGGCCCCCGGCCGAGCCGCCGCGCGCGACCAGCCGGTCCGGTGCGGTCCAGCCGGCCTTGGCCAGGTGCCGGGCGCAGGCTACGAAGTCGGTGAAGGTGTTCTTCTTGGCCAGCATCTTGCCGTGGTCGTACCAGCGTCGGCCCAGTTCACCGCCGCCCCGGATGTGGGCCACCGCGAAGATCACCCCACGGTCCAGCAGGGACAACCGGGCTACCGAGAACCAGGGGTCCATGCTGGCCTCGTACGACCCGTAGCCGTAGAGGACGCAGGGGGCCGAGCCGTCGCGGGGGGTGTCCCGACGGTAGACCAGGGAGATCGGCACCCGGGTGCCGTCGTCGGCCAGGGCCCACTCCCGCTGCTGCTCGTAGTCCTCCGGCTGGTAGGGCCGTCCGTCCGGGCCGGGCAGCACCGGACGGCGCCGCAGCAGGGTCAGCTCCTGGGTGGCCAGGTCGTAGTCGTACACCGAGTCGGGGATGATCAACGAGGTGTAGCGCAGCCGGAGCCGGCTCGTGCGGTACTCCGGGTTGCCGTCCAGAGCCACGGTGTGCAGCGGTTCCGGGAACTCGATGTCGTGGGCCTCGCCGCCGTCCAGCGGCACCACCCGTAGGCCGGTCAGGCCGTTGCTGCGCAGAGTGATCACCAGGTGGTCGGCGAAGGCGTCGACCGATTCCAGCCGGGTGCCGGGGGAGTGCCCGATCATGGGCACCCAGTCGCCCGGGGCGTCCGCCGAGGTGTACGCCAGGGCGAAGTCCTCCGCGCCGTCGTTGTGCAGGATCAGGAACCGGTGCCCGTGGTGCTCCACGGAGTACTCGACGCCCTGCCGACGGGGGGCGATCACCGCGGGTTCACCGGTCGGGTTGTCGGCCGGGATGACCCGTACCTCGCTGGTGATCTTGCTGGCGATGTCGATCAGGATGAACCGCTCCGAGCGGGTCAACTCGACCCCCACCCAGAACCGTTCGTCCTCCTCGGCGTGCACGATGACGTCGTCGGCGGCGGCCGTACCGATGAGGTGGCGCCAGACCCGGTGCGGCCGCCAGGCCTCGTCCACGGTCACGTAGAACAGCACCGAGGCGTCGGCCGACCAGGCCGTGCCGTAGAAGGTGCCCGGGATCTCGTCGGGCAGCAGTTCCCCGGTGGTGAGGTCCTTGATCCGCAGGGTGTACCGCTCGTCGCCGGAGAAGTCCGTGGAATAGGCCAGGAAGCGCCCCTCGGGGCTGACGTCGAAGGCACCCAGGGCGAAGAAGTCGTGCCCTTCGGCCAACAGGTTGCCGTCCAGCAGGATCTCCTCACCCTCCAGCGGGGCACCGTCGGCGCTGATCGGGGGGGTGGTCTCGCCGTCACGGACGGCCCGCCGACAGTGCACGCCGTACTGCCGGCCCTCCTCGGTGCGGGTGTAGTACCAGTACCCGCCCTTTCGGGTCGGTACCGACAGGTCGGTCTCCTGGGTGCGCCGACGGATCTCCTCGAACAGTTCGGTACGCAGCCCGGACAGGTGGGCCGTGCGCTGCTCGGTCCAGGTGTTCTCGGCCTCGAGGTAGGCGATCGTGTCCGGGTCGTCCTTAGCGGCCAGCCAGGCGTACTCGTCGACGACGGTGTCGCCGTGGTGGACTCGCTCGGTGGGAACCCGCTTAGCCACGGGTGCGGGGGTCTCGGTGGTCACGGCGTCACGTTACCGGCCCTGCTCCGCTCCCGTACGTAGCAAAGACCTACCGAATCGTTCGAACAGATGTACGATCGCGGCATGGTGCCAGCACGTTCCACCGGCGGTTCCGGTGCCCTGGACATCGCCCGCCGCCTGACCGAGATCTGCGGTCCCCGCTTCGCCCGGTTCGCCGGCCCGGCCGACGAGGTGGCCGGGCGCCCGGCCCGCTGGGTGGCCGTGCCCGGCGATGCCGAGGCGGCCGCCCGGGTGCTCCAACTCGCCGCACGACACGACCTGGCCGTTGTTCCCCGGGGTGCGGGGACCAAGATCGACTGGGGTGCCCCGCCGGAGCGGTTGGACATCATGCTGGACACCGGGCGACTGGCCGGCATCGGGCACCGGCCGCCCGGCCAGCGCACCGCCGAGGTCGGCGCCGGCACCCCCCTGCGCGCGGTCCAGGCCACCCTGGAACGCACCGGTCAACGCCTGGCGGTGGACGCCCCCTCGCCCGGTGCCACCGTGGGTGGGGTGCTCGCCGCCGACGAGGCAGGTCCGCTGCGGCACCGGCACGGCACCGCCTGCGACCAACTCGTCAGCCTGCGTTACCTGGCCGCCGACGGGCAGTTGACCGAGGTCGACGGCGGGGCCGCCGGGCTGACCCAGGCCCGGCTGCTGTGCGGCTCGGAAGGGGCCCTCGGCGTGCTGGTCAGCGCAACCCTGCGGGTGCAGGCCCTGCCGGCCAGCCGGGTCTGGGTGACCCGACCGGTGTGGACCCCCCTGGAGGTGCACGACCTGATCCGGGCGGTGCTCGCCGCCCGCCTGGAACCGGCCGCGATCGAGCTGGACCTGCCGGCCGGGGGCAGGGACCGTCCACAGTGGGATCCGCGGACCGCCGCGATGGCCCGCCATCCCTCCATGACCGGTCGGTCCCCGGCCAGCCCGGGAGGAGCCGGGTCGCTGGTGGTGCTGCTGGAGGGCGGCCCCTCCGAGGTGGCGGAGCGGAGCGACCGGCTGGTCTCCCTGCTCGGTGCCCGCACCACCGTGGCCCGGTCGGCTCCCGCCTGGTGGCGCAGCTATCCCTTCGCCCCGGGCGACACCGCCCTGCGGCTGGAGGTGCCCATCACCGATCTGCACGCGGCGGTGTACGCGCTGCGTGACGCGGCCGGGGCGCCGATTCCGGTCCGTGGCTCGGCCGGTCTGGGGGTGGTGCACGCCGCCCTGCCCGGGGTGCTGCCACCCGACCGGGTGGCGGCGATCCTGGCCGCCGTCCGCAGTGTGCTCCTGGCCCGTCAGGGCCGCTGCGTGGTGCTCTCCGCACCACCGGCCGTCCGGCGGGCGGTCGACCTCTGGGGCGAGTTGGTCGGCCTGGCTCGGCTCCGCGCGGTCAAACAGCACCTTGACCCGGCCCACCGGCTGGCTCCCGGCCGACTGCCCGGTGGCCTCTGAGCACCGCCCAGGGCGGCTTCGAATCAGCCGGCGTCGTTGCGCAGGACGAAAATGGCGATGTCGTCGCGGGGCTCCTCCACGGAAAAGTTGATCGCGGTGGCGCGCAGCCGGGCCGCCACCACGTCGGCGGGGTAGCCGGCCAGCGGGGTGGCGGCGTCGCGCAGCCGGCCGATGCCGAACAGCTCCCGACCGCGACGGCGCTCGGTCACCCCGTCGGTGTAGAAGACCAGGCAGTCACCGGGGCCCAGGGTGAGCTCCGAGGGGGGTGAGCTGATCGTGTCCAGCAGGCCCAGGGCGGTGCCACCGCTGCCGACGAAGGTGGCCGGCCCCCCGCCGGAACGCAGCAGCAACGGCCGATCATGCCCGGCCAGGTGCAGCCCGACATCCAGCCGGCCGTCCGCACCGGGCGCGACCACGGCCAGGGCCAGGGTGCAGTACCGGCCGGCCCCCCGCTGCACCAGGGTCTCGTTGAGCCTGGGCAGCAACTCCGGCAGCGGCTTCCCGTCACCGGCCAGCACCCGGATCACATCCCGGACCAGCCCGGTCACCGTAGCGGCCTGCACCCCCTTGCCGGAGACGTCGCCGATCACCACCAGCCAGCACCCGTCCGGCAGCGGCACCACGTCGTAGAAATCCCCGCCGACGTCGGCGTCCCCGCCGGTCGGGACGTACTCGGCGGCGAAACCGATGCCCTCCACCACCGGCAGCACCGGCGGCAGCAGGGACTGTTGCAGAGCCTGGGCTATCCGCCGCCGTTCGGCGTGGATGCGGGCGTTCTCGATGGCCAGCGCGGCCCGTCGGGCCACATCCTCCAGCACGGCGATCTCGTCCGGGTCGTGCCGGTGCCGCTGGTGTCGCCCCACGGCCAGGGTGCCGAGGCGCTGACCCCGGGCGATCAGGGGTACGGCGAAACCCTCCATCGGCACCCCCAGCGGGGTCTGGGTGCCGTTGCGGCTGGCCTCCCGCAGCCGGGCCTGGACGGAGTCCGGACCGGTCTGCCGCAGGATCGCGTGCAACTGCGGCAGCATCGCCTCGTCGGCGTGGGTGGCGGCGGCCAGGCGCAGCCGACCCCACTCGTCGGTGGTGTGCACCGCGCACCACTGACCGAGTCGGGGCACCACCAACTGCGGGACGAGGGCCATGGTCAGCTCCACGTCCAGGGACTGGGCGAGCAGCTCGCTGGCCTCGGCGAGGAAGGTGAGCCAGGCCTGTCGGCGTACGTCCGCGCGGCGCAGCCGGTCGTTCTCCAGGTGCAGCGAGAGCCGCTCGGCGGTCAACACCGCCAGCGGGCGGGCGTACGCGGTGGGCGCAGCATCAAGTTCCAGTTCCCCGGCGTACGGGCGGTGCACCGCCAACGGCACCCGGAGCAGGTCGTGACCGGTCCTGGGTGGGCGGCCGTAGCGGGCCAGCACCTGAGGTCCCTGCCCGTCCCCACGATCCAGCCGGACCACCCCTCCGGCGGCACCGACCATCTCCGCCACCCGGGTCAGCAGGTTCGTGGCGAAGTCGGGCAGCGGATCCTCGGCGTAGGGATCCGGCAGGGTCTGCATCAGCAGACTCATCGCCCCGGCGCTGGGGGCGGTGGTCGCTTCGGTGCCGGCCGGGTCGCCCTCCGTGGTCGTGGCGCCGTCCTCCGGATGGTGCCGGTCCAGCCGGAACCACACCCCCTTGCCGCTGGGCAGGTAGGTGGTGCCCCAGCGGCTGGCGAAGTGATCGACCAGCAGCAGTCCCCGGCCGCGTTCGGCCACCTCGGTGATCTCCGTCGCCGCGTTGCGTCCCCCGACCGTCAGGTCGTCCACCGGGCCGGCGGCGAAGTCGGAGACCGTCACGGTCAGCCCGGTGGCGTCCGCGCTCACCTCGACGTCCAGTTCGGTACGGGCGTGCTCGACGGCGTTCGTGGACAGCTCCGTGGTCAGCAGCAGCGCCTCGTTGAGCAGTTCGTCCAGGTTCGCCTCGGCCAGCACGGAGCGTACGACCGCTCTTGCGGCTGCCGGGGTACGTCGGTCAGCCGGCAGCCGGACACGTCGCACATGCTCCTTCGGGCCGCCGGTCGCCGCGGGCCCCGCCTCCGCTGCCACCCTCGTATCCTCCACGGACACCGGTGGTGTGCCAAACCGATCGGGGTTGGCGTCGGCGACCCGGGCCGCGTTGTGTCGTGGCGGTTTCGAGCTCACGGGGACAATGATGGGGTGGCCGGCGCAGGCCGGTGGACCCCGAGGTGAGCGAGGAACGATGACCACGGCGAAACAGTCGGCGACCGCGGAGATGAGCGTCGCCGACCACGAGGCGGTCCTCACCGAGCTGGCGGAGGCACTGCGCCGGGTACGCGGCGGTGACCTGAAGGTCCGGCTTCCCCGGCGCTCCGGCGCGGCCGGGGAGGTGGCGGACGCCTTCAACGACGTGGTGTCGCTCCAGGAGCGACAGCATCTGGATCTACGGCGGATCAGCCGGGTGGTCGGTCGGGACGGCCGGCTGACCGAGCGGCTGGACGAGGAGGGGTTGGACGGCTCGTGGGCGGAGGGCCAGCGGGCGGTCAACTCGTTGATCGACGACCTGGGTCGGCCCACCACGGAGATCGCCCGGGTCATCGTCGCGGTCGCCGACGGTGACCTCTCGCAGCACATGGCGTTGGAGATCGACGGCCGTCCCCTGCGCGGTGAGTACCTGCGCATCGGCCGCACGGTCAACACCATGGTCGATCAGCTCTCGTCCTTCTCCAACGAGGTGACCCGGGTGGCCCGGGAAGTGGGCACCGAGGGCAAGCTGGGCGGCCAGGCCGATGTGCGGGGGGTCGCCGGCACCTGGAAGGACCTCACCGACTCGGTGAACACCATGGCCTCGAACCTCACCGGGCAGGTGCGGTCGATCTCCCAGGTGGCCACGGCGGTCGCCAAGGGTGACCTGAGCCAGAAGATCACGGTGAGCGCCCGGGGCGAGGTCGCCGAGCTGGCCGACACCATGAACTCGCTGACGGACACCCTGCGTCTCTTCGCCGAGCAGGTGACCCGGGTGGCCCGGGAGGTGGGCACCGAGGGCAAGCTGGGTGGTCAGGCCGAGGTGCCCAATGTGGCCGGCACCTGGAAGGACCTGACCGACAGCGTCAACTCGATGGCCTCCAACCTGACCGCCCAGGTGCGCAACATCGCCCAGGTCTCCACGGCGGTGGCCCGGGGTGACCTGTCCCAGAAGATCACCGTGGCGGCGCAGGGCGAGATCCTGGAGCTGAAGGACACCGTCAACACGATGGTGGATCAGTTGTCCTCGTTCGCGGATGAGGTGACCCGGGTGGCCCGGGAGGTGGGCACCGAGGGCAAGCTCGGTGGTCAGGCCCAGGTACGCGGGGTCTCCGGCACCTGGCGGGACCTCACCGAGAACGTCAACCAGTTGGCCGGCAACCTGACCAGCCAGGTGCGAAACATCTCCCAGGTGTCCACCGCGGTGGCCAAGGGTGACCTTTCCCAGAAGATCACCGTGGACGCCCGGGGCGAGATCCTGGAGCTGAAGGACACCGTCAACACGATGGTGGATCAGTTGTCCTCGTTCGCCGACGAGGTGACCCGGGTGGCCCGGGAGGTGGGTACCGAGGGCAAGTTGGGTGGTCAGGCCCAGGTGAAGGGGGTCTCCGGCACCTGGCGGGATCTGACCGACAATGTGAACTCGATGGCCTCCAACCTGACCAGTCAGGTGCGGAACATCGCCTCGGTCACCACCGCGGTCGCCAAGGGTGACCTGTCGCAGAAGATCACCGTGGACGCGCGCGGCGAGATCCTGGAGCTGAAGAACACCGTCAACACGATGGTGGATCAGTTGTCCTCGTTCGCCGACGAGGTGACCCGGGTGGCCCGGGAGGTGGGCACCGAGGGCAAGCTCGGCGGTCAGGCCCAGGTACGCGGAGTGGCCGGCACCTGGCGGGACCTGACGGACAACGTGAACTCGATGGCCTCCAACCTGACCAGCCAGGTGCGCAACATCGCTCAGGTCTCGACCGCCGTGGCCAAGGGTGACCTGTCGCAGAAGATCACCGTGGATGCCCAGGGCGAGATTCTGGAGTTGAAGAACACCGTCAACACGATGGTGGATCAGTTGTCCTCGTTCGCCGACGAGGTGACCCGGGTGGCCCGGGAGGTGGGTACCGAGGGCAAGTTGGGTGGTCAGGCCCAGGTGAAGGGGGTCTCCGGCACCTGGCGGGACCTGACCGACAACGTGAACTCGATGGCCTCGAACCTCACCAGTCAGGTACGGAACATCGCCTCGGTCACCACCGCGGTCGCCAACGGTGACCTGTCGCAGAAGATCACCGTGGATGCCCAGGGCGAGATTCTGGAGTTGAAGAACACCGTCAACACGATGGTGGATCAGTTGTCCTCCTTCGCCGACGAGGTGACCCGGGTGGCCCGGGAGGTCGGCATCGAAGGCAAGTTGGGTGGTCAGGCCCAGGTGAAGGGGGTCTCCGGCACCTGGCGGGACCTGACCGAGAACGTCAACCAGCTCGCCTCCACCCTGACCACCCAGCTGCGGGCGATCGCCCAGGTGTCGACCTCGGTGACCCGGGGCGACCTGACCCAGCGAATCGCGGTGAAGGCGCAGGGCGAGGTCGCCGAGCTGAAGGACAACATCAACCAGATGATCGTCACCCTGCGGGAGACCACCCACAAGAACGCCGAGCAGGGCTGGCTGGACTCCAACCTGGCCCGCATCGGCGGCCTGTTGCAGGGCCAGCGCGACCTCGGCGAGGTCTGCCGGATGATCATGATGGAGGTGACTCCGCTGGTAGACGCCCAGCTAGGGGCGTTCTTCCTGGCGGACAACTCCGAGGGGGTGATGCGGCTTCGGCTGACCGCCTCGTACGGCTATGTGTCCCGAGGCCACGAGGTCACCTTCGGCCCCGGCGAAGGGCTGGTCGGGCAGACCGCCCTCTCCCGCCGCACGATCCGGGTCGGTGCCGTGCCGGACGGCCGGATCACCCTGCGCTCCGGGCTGGCCGACACCCCACCGGCCGACCTGGTCGTGCTGCCGGTCCTCTTCGAGGGCGAACTGCTCGGGGTGATCGAGTTCGCCAGCGTCACCCCCTTCTCCGAGCTGCACCTGTCCTTCCTGGAGCGGCTGGTGGCCACCATCGGCATCGCGGTCAACACCATCCAGGCCAACCGGCGTACGGAGGAACTGCTAGCCCAGTCGCAGCGGCTGGCCCACGAGTTGCAGGAACAGTCCGCGGAGTTGCAGCGCACCAACGCCGAACTGGAGGAGAAGGCGACCCTGCTGTCGGAGCAGAAGGGCAACATCGAGACCAAGAACCGGGAGATCGAGTTGGCCCGGCTCGGTCTGGAGGAGAAGGCGCAGCAGCTCACCCGGGCCTCGGCGTACAAGTCGGAGTTCCTGGCGAACATGAGCCACGAGCTGCGTACCCCGCTGAACTCGCTGCTGCTGCTGGCGCGGCTGCTGGCGGAGAACTCGGAGCGCAACCTGACCCCGAAGCAGATCGAATTCGCCCGTACGATCCACGGCTCCGGGTCGGATCTGCTGCGCCTGATCGACGACATCCTCGACCTGTCGAAGATCGAGGCGGGTCGGATGGACGTGGAGCCCACGGAGGTCCGGTTCGCGGAGATCCGTGGCTACGTCGAGCAGGCCTTCGCCCCGCAGGCCGAGGAGAAGGGCCTGGAATTCCAGGTACAGGTCGGCGAGGATCTGCCACCCGCGGTGATCACCGACGCCCAGCGACTCCAGCAGATCCTGCGCAACCTGCTGTCCAACGCGGTGAAGTTCACCGACAACGGCGCGGTCACCCTGCGCATCTCCCGGGCACCGGAGCAGGCGGTCTTCGACGTACCGGCGCTGACCAACGCCCGTCAGGTGATCGCCTTCACGGTGATCGACACCGGCATCGGCATCTCCGACGACAAGCTCTCCCTGATCTTCGAGGCCTTCCAGCAGGCGGACGGCACCACCAGCCGTCGCTACGGGGGCACCGGCCTGGGGTTGTCCATCAGCCGGGACCTGGCCCGGCTGATCGGCGGCACGATCACCGTCAGCTCCGTACCCGGTCAGGGCTCGACCTTCACCCTCTACCTGCCCGACGTGCTGGCCCCGGACGCCGTGGTGGCCCCGGCGCCGCCCTCCCCGCAACGGGCCGGCCTGCCCTCGTCGTTGCTGATGCCGCCGGTGGAGTTGCTGCCACCGCAGCCCGAGGCGCCGAAGACCCGCCAACTGGACGGGGCCACCGTGCTGATCGTCGACGACGACGTACGCAACGTGTTCGCCCTGACCAGCGCGCTGGAACTGCACGGCATGACGGTGCTGTACGCCGACAACGGCAGCGACGGGGTACGCCTGCTGGCCGAGCACCCGGAGGTCGACATCGTCCTGATGGATGCCATGATGCCTGACCAGGACGGGTACGAGACGACCCGGCAGATCCGGCGTAACCACCGGTTCGCGGACCTGCCGATCGTCTTCCTGACCGCCAAGGCGATGCCCGGCGACCGGGAGTCGGCGATCGCGGCGGGGGCCAGCGACTACATCACCAAGCCGGTCGACCTGGACGAGCTGATCGAGCTGATGGGCTCCTGGATCAGTGGCAGCCGCACCGAGGAGGGCTCGTGACGCAGGTGGCGAAGGCGCTACTGGTCGATGACCGCCGGGAGAACCTGCTGGCCCTGGAGGCGATCCTCCAGGGGCTGCAGGTGCAGTCCGTGGCGGTGGAGAGCGGCGAAGCGGCCCTCAAGCAACTGCTGGTCGACGATTTCGCGGTGATCCTGCTGGACGCCCAGATGCCGGACATGGACGGCTTCGAGACGGCCAGCCACATCAAGCGGCGGGAACGCACTCGGCACGTACCGATCATCTTCCTGACCGCCGCCGACCGGGACGCCCAACTGGCCTTGCGCGGCTATGCGGTCGGCGCGGTGGACTACCTGACCAAGCCCTTCGACCCCTGGGTGCTGCGGGCCAAGGTCTCCGTCTTCGTGGAACTGTGGACCAAGACCCGCCAGTTGGCCGCCCAGTCGGAGATGGTCCGCGAGCGCGACGCCCAGTGGCGCCTGCTGACCGACGCCGTGGACGAGGCCACCACCCTCCTCCGCACCGCCACCGACACCCCCGAAGCTGTCGCCCAAGCCCTGACCACCCTCGAACAAGCCCGCTGGGGCCCCACCCCCGACTAACCCCACCCCCTCAACCCAATTGTCACGTTGATCATGAGGTTAGCGGCAGATTGAAGATCAAAATGTGCCGCCAACCTCATGATCAACCCGCCGGATGGGGGTGGGTGGGGTGGGTGGGGTGGGGTGGGGGTGGGGGGTTAGGGGGTGGGGGCGTCGTTGCGGATCATCAGGGCGCTGCGGAGGCCGGTGATGTCCAGGACGCGGAGCAGGAACTCGCCGACGTTGGTCAGGATGAGCAGGCTCTGGGCGTGACTGGCCTTGCGGCTGAGCACGACGAGGGTGCCGAGGCCCTGGGAGTCGCAGAAGGTGACGCCACCCAGGTCGAGCACGATCCGGGGCGGCGGCTCGGCGAGGACCTCGTTGACGACGGTCGACAGCTGGGCGGCCGTGAGCATGTCGATCTCACCGGCAAGGCGCAACACTGCTTCGTCGCCCGCTCGATATACGGTGATGGACAGTTCGGCACGATCCACCGGGTCAGCCTATCGCGATCTCGCCCCTTCGGCCTTCCGAGGCGAGCCGGCCCGGGGTGGCCTTTCGCAGGTGAGCCTGGTAACCCCGATCCGGGGTACCTGCCGGTGCTCCGATCGGCGCTGACACAATGGCGACATCGTGACCGAGGTGACTTCCGCCGGATCCGACCGCTACCCGGTCGACGCTCCGGCCTCAGCGGCCCTGTTCGACCGCGCTCGCGCCATCGTGCCGGGCGGGGTGAATTCACCTGTGCGTGCCTTCCGGGCCGTCGGTGGCACCCCCCGCTTCATGGTTCGTGGTGAGGGCCCCTGGCTGTACGACGCCGACGACCGGCGCTACGTCGACCTGGTGTGCTCGTGGGGGCCGTTGATTCTGGGCCACGCGCATCCCGAGGTGGTCGCGGCGGTCCAGGCCGCCGCCGCCAAGGGCACCAGCTTCGGTACGCCGACCCCCGGTGAGGTGGACCTGGCCGCCGAGATCGTCGAGCGGACTCCGGTCGAGCAGGTTCGACTGGTCAACTCGGGCACCGAGGCGACCATGTCGGCGATTCGGTTGGCCCGTGGATACACCGGCCGCTCGAAGATCATCAAGTTCGCCGGCTGCTACCACGGTCATGTGGACGCGCTGCTGGCCGCCGCCGGATCCGGCGTGGCCACCCTGGGCCTGCCCGACTCGCCCGGTGTCACCGGCGCTGCGGCCAGCGAGACGATCGTGCTGCCGTACAACGACATCGTCGCGGTCGAGGAGGCCTTCGCCGCCGAGGGTCAGCACATCGCCGCCGTGATCACCGAGGCGGCGGCGGGCAACATGGGGGTGGTCGCCCCCCGGGACGGCTTCAACGAGCAGTTGGCGCGGATCGCCCACGCCAACGGCGCGCTGCTGATCATCGACGAGGTGATGACCGGGTTCCGGGTCTCCCGCTCCGGGTGGCACGGCCTCGACCCGGTGGAGGCGGACCTGTGGACGTACGGCAAGGTCATGGGTGGTGGGCTGCCCGCGGCGGCCTTCGGCGGGCGCGCGGAGATCATGGCGCGACTGGCCCCGGCCGGCCCGGTCTACCAGGCCGGCACCCTCTCCGGTAACCCGCTGGCCTGCGCGGCCGGACTGACCACCCTGCGGCTGGCCGACGAGGCGCTCTACCGCAAGCTGGACGAGACCGCCGCCGTCGTGGGCAAGCTCGCCACGGAGGCCCTGACCGCCGCCGGTGTCCCGCACCGGCTGTCGTACGCGGGCAGCATGTTCTCGATCTTCTTCACGGACGCCGACGTGGTCGACTACGACAGCGCCCGCACCCAGCAGGTGCCCGCGTTCAAGGCGTTCTTCCACGCGATGCTCGCCGCCGGGGTGTACCTGCCGCCGAGCGCGTTCGAATCCTGGTTCGTGTCGGCGGCGATCGACGACGCCGCCCTGGAACAGATCGCCGCCGCCCTGCCGGTGGCGGCCAATGCAGCGGCAGCGGCGGGCACAGGGGGGTAAGCACGTGAGCGCGAGGAGTGAGCCGGTTTTGCGAGCCCCGCAGTCGCGAACGAAGGGGAGCACGGTGAGCGCGAGGAGTGAGCCGGTTTTGCGAGCCCCGCAGTCGCGAGCCAAGGGGAGCACGGTGAGCGCGAGGAGTGAGCCGGTTTTGCGAGCCCCGCAGTCGCGAGCCAAGGGGGCACAGCGGTGAGCAAGACGGTGGTCCATGTGCTTCGGCACGGTGAGGTACACAACCCGGAGGGCATCCTCTACGGCAGACTGCCCGGGTTCCGCCTCAGCGAGCTGGGTGTCCAGATGGCCAAGGCCGCAGCGCAGGGGCTCGCCGACCGCGAGGTCGTGCATGTGGTGGCCAGCCCGCTGGAACGGGCCCAGCAGACCGCCGAACCGATCGCCGCCCAGTTCGGACTGCCCGTCGGGGTGGACGAGCGGCTCATCGAGAGCGCCAACTGGTTCGAGGGCAAGAAGGTCTCGCCCGGTGACGGTTCCTTCCGGGACCCGCGTAACTGGTGGGTGCTGCGCGACCCGGTCACCCCCTCCTGGGGGGAGGCGTACCGGGCGATCGCCGAGCGGATGTTCGCCGCCCTGCACGCCGCCCGGGTGGCCGCCGAGGGCCGGGAGGCCGTCCTGGTCTCCCACCAACTGCCGATCTGGACCCTGCGCCGGCATGTCGAGCGCAAGCGACTCTGGCACGACCCCCGCCGCCGTCAGTGCGGGCTGGCCTCCCTCACCACCTTCCACTTCGACGGCGCGAAGGTCGTCGGCATCGGCTACTCCGAACCGGCCGCGCACCTGGTGGCGATGTCGGCGACCGCCCGGACGGCGAAGGGGGCCTGATGGGGCTCCGCAGGAGGTCGGTGGCCGGTCTGCTGGCCGCCGGCACCGCTGTGGCTCTGCTGGCCGGCTGTGTCTCCGGCGGCGGAGGGAGGCCGGAATGTGACAGCGAGGGCGGCATCGTGCAGTGCGCCCCCGACCAACGCTCCGCCGCTCCGAAGATCAGCGGTGAGCTGCTCAAGGGTGGCAGCTACGACGTGGCCGACCAGCGTGGCCAGGTGGTCGTGGTCAACTTCTGGGGCTCGTGGTGCGCGCCCTGTCGGGCCGAGGCCGAGGACCTGGAGAAGACCTACCAGGCGACCAGGGACTCCGGGGTCACCTTCCTCGGCATCAACGTGCAGGACAGCCGGGACAAGGCGATCGCCTTCGAGGAGGGCCGGGTCAGCTACCCGAGCATCTTCGATCCGGGCAGCCGGCTGGCCCTGGACATGGACGTCCCGCCGAACACCATCCCGGCCACGGTCGTGCTCGACCGGGAGGGTCGGATCGCCACGGTGATCCGGGCGGCCGTCCGGCAGGAGGGCCTGCAACCCATCGTCGAGCGAATCGCCGCGGAGTCACCCGCAGCGTCCGGCCCACGCTGATGGGCGAGACCTTCGGACAACTCGCCGTCTCCGGCCCGCTGCTGCTGGCGGTGGGCGCGGCAGCCCTGGCCGGGCTGGTCAGCTTCCTGTCGCCCTGCGTACTGCCGTTGATGCCGGGCTACCTCTCCTACGTCACCGGCCTGGCCGGCGCCGACCTGGAAGGCCGGGGTACCTCGTCTACCCCTGCGGCAGCGCAAGGGTCCGCCGCCGCCCGCAGCGGCGGTGTCGGCACTGTCGTACGGGATGAACAGCCCAGGGTGCGGGCCGCCGTGAAGGGGCGGGTGCTGGCCGGCACCCTGCTCTTCGTCCTCGGGTTCACTGTCGTCTTCGTCAGCACCGCGATCCTGTTCAGCACCATCGGCCGGGTCTTCTTCGATTACAAGCGTCCGCTGGAGATCGTCATCGGCGCCCTGGTGGTGCTGCTCGGGCTGGGCTACCTCGGGGTGCTGCCCGGTCTCCAGCGGGAACTGCGGATCAACCGGCTGCCCTCCGCCGGTCTGCTCGGTGCCCCCGTACTCGGTGCGGTGTTCGCCCTGACCTGGGTGCCCTGCACCGGGCCGACCCTCGCCGCCGTGCTCGGCATGGCCGCCACCAGCGGGCAGACCGATCGGGCGGTCGTGCTGGCGGTGGCGTACTGCCTGGGGTTGGGCATCCCGTTCGTCGTCTTCGGGCTGGGCTTCAACCGGCTGCTCGGGGTGTTCCAGGCGATCCGGCGCAACAGCCGCTGGGTCACCCGCATCGGTGGCGCCCTGCTGATCCTGATCGGGTTGGCACTGGTCACCGGCGGCTGGACCAACGTGGTGATCTGGTTGCAGACCACCATCGGCGTAGGTGATTTCCAGGTGAGCATCTGATGACCGCTGTGGACGACCGGCCGGCCGACACACCGGCCAAGAAGCCCCGTCGCCCCAACCCCCTGCTGGCCCTGGCGCGCAACTCGTGGCGACAGCTGACCAGCATGCGTACGGCGTTGGTGCTGCTCTTCCTGCTGGCGGTCGCGGCCATCCCCGGGTCGGTGCTGCCGCAGCGCGGGGTCAACCCGGAGGATGTCCGCGACTTCTTCACCGAGCACCCCGACCTGGCCCCCTGGCTGGATCGGATCGGTGCCTTCGAGGCGTTCAGCTCGGTCTGGTTCTCCGCGATCTACCTGCTGCTGTTCACCTCGCTGATCGGGTGCATCACCCCCCGGCTGGCCGATCACATCCGGGCCCTGCGGGCCCGGCCCCCGGCCGTACCGAAGCGGCTCGGTCGGCTGCCGCAGCACACCGTGGTGCCTGCCCCCGAGGGTGGGGTGGCCGCGGTCGCCGAGGCCCTGCGGCGTCGGCGGTGGCGGGTGGTGGTCCGGGGCGACGAGGTCTCCGCCGAGAAGGGCTACCTCAAGGAGACCGGCAACCTGATCTTCCACACCTCCATGGTGGTGGTGCTGCTCGGTGTCGCGCTCGGCTCCTGGTACGGCTGGCAGGGCAACCGCCTGCTGGTCGCGGGCGAGGACCGGGTCTTCTGCAACACCCGCCAGCAGTACGCCGAGATCAAGCTCGGTCCCCGGGTCGGCGACGACCTGCCCCGGTTCTGCATGCAGTTGGACGAGTTCGACGCCCGTTTCCTGCCGACCGGTCAGCCCTCGTCGTACCGCGCGAAGGTGACCGTGGACGAGAACGGCGGTGCCCCCCGGACGGCGGAGTTCTCGGTCAACTCGCCGCTGCGCCTGGACGGGGCGAACGTCTACCTGCTGGGGCACGGGTACGCCCCGGTGATCCGCTACACCGACCGGTTCGGTGGTACCCAGACCAGCGCAGTACCGTTCCTCAGCAACGGTGATGTCGGGATGACCAGCGAAGGGCTGGCCGCCTTCCCGGACGCCAATGTCGATCCGGACACCGGCGAGCGCGACCCGAACCTCCAGGTGGCCTTCGACGGGCTGTACCTGCCGACCGCCCCGCAGGAACCGCCGTTCACCCGCTCCGAGCACCCGACCGAGCAGAACCCCCTGCTCGGCCTGGTGGCCTACCGGGGCAACATGGGGCTGGACGCCGGCATCCCCAGCTCGGTGTATCAACTCGACCAGCGTCAGGTGCGCAACGGTCGGCTCACCGAAATCGGTGCGAAGGAGCTGCGGCTCGGGGAGAGTTGGACCCTGGACGACGGCACCACTGTCGAGTTCCTGGGCTCCGAGCCGTACATCGTGATCTCGGTACGCTACGACCCCGGTACGACCTTGCTGCTGGTCAGCTCGATCGGCCTGGTGTTCGGGTTGATGGGGTCGCTGTTCGTCCGGCGTCGGCGGGTCTTCGTCCGGTTGCTGCCGGCGGGTGCGATCGACCCCGCAGATGGATCTCCGACGGGCGGTAGTAGTTTGATCGAGGTGGGCGGCCTGCCGCGTACCGAGCATCCCGGGTTCGCCGAGGAGTTCGCCCAACTGGTGGCGGCGATGCGCGGCGACCGGGTGGCTGACGGTGTACCGGACACGCGAGAAGGAGCCGAGTGATGTCCGAACTCTCCGACCAGATGGTCTCCATCACCACGATGGTGTACCTGCTGGCGATGATCGGTCACGCGGTCGAGTACGCCCTGGGCAACTCGCGGGCCGTGGCCGCCCCCGCCCGGCAACTGGTCGGTGCGGCCGTGGGTGCCGGTGGGGTGGCCGTGGCCGAGCGGGACACCCCGGTCGTCGATCCCGACGGACCGGCCCAACGCACCGCCCGTCGGGCCGACCTGGCCGGTCGGATCGCGATCGGACTGACCGCCCTGGGCGCGGTGCTGCACCTGGTCGGGCTGATCACCCGGGGTATCGCCGCCGAGCGGATGCCCTGGGGCAACATGTACGAGTTCGTGCTGACGGTCTCGTTCATCGGGGTGGCCGGCTGGCTGGCCGTGCTGGTGAAGGTGCCCTCGCTGCGCCGGCTGGGGTTGTTCCTGACCCTGGTCATGGTGCTGCTGGTGGCCACCGCCGAGCTGGTGCTCTACACCCCGATCGTGCCGCTGGTGCCCGCGCTCAACTCGTACTGGTTCATCGTGCACGTGTCGACGGTCGTCTTCGCCTCGGGTCTGTTCCTGCTCGGCGCGGTGCCGGCCTCGGCGTACCTGATGCGGGCCGGGTACGAGCAGGGCAAGCGCAGCTTCCCGTACACCCTGGCTAAGAGGCTGCCCGCAGCGGCCGGCCTGGAGCGGTTCACCTTCGTCCTGCACGCCTTCGCCTTCCCGCTCTTCACCTTCGCGGTGATCGCCGGGGCGGTCTGGGCCGAGGCGGCCTGGGGTCGGCCGTGGGGTTGGGACCCGAAGGAGACCTGGTCCTTCATCTCCTGGGTGATCTACGCCGGATACCTGCACGCCCGGGCTACGCCGAGCGTGAAGCGCAACGTGGTCGCCTGGCTGGCCATCCTCGGCTTCGCGACCGTGATGATGAACCTGTTCGGCGTGAACATCTTCTTCGAGGGCCTGCACTCGTACGCCGACGTCTGACGGAACGCGCCCGGTTACGCCGCAACTGCGGTAACCAGGCGCATCTGATGCTGCGGTGTCAGTCGTCTCCCTGGGCTGCCCGGCCGCTGGGCAGGTCCAGTGCAAAGTCGATCCCGTCGAGCACCTCCGGCTTGTCCGCACCGGCGCTGCGCAGCAGGTCGATGACCACCATCCGGATGTGGCCGACAATCGTGCTGACCGGCAGCGCACCAACGCCGAGCGCGCCAGCGTACGGGTGTTGCGTACGGCGTAATCGATCTGGTTGGCGGCGTTGCGCGCGGCATCGACACGGGACCGGTTGCGCCGCTCCCAGACTGCCAGGCGCAGGTTCTCGTCGGCGACCGACACGGCCCGGCGCAGCGCTGCGGTACGCGAGTCCAGTTGCTGAGCCCGCCCGAACGCGGTGACGGCCGCCTGCTTGTCGTGCCGCTGCACCGCCTGACGGATGTCGTCCAGCACCCCGGACAGCTCCGCGAACGTCCGCCGACCTTCGGTTTCCAGAGGCCCGAGCGGCGACTGCGCGCCGACGACCTGGGTGATCAGCAACGCGATCGAGCCGCCGATCAACGCGTCGTAGAGGCGGGTCGGCTCCAGTTCCCCGCCCGGCGGCACCACGGCGACCAGGAAGAGCGCGGGGGTGGTCAACTGGTTGCGGACCACGCCGGGGGCGCCGGCGGCGATCGTCAGCCCGGCCGAGGCCAGGATGACCACGAAGATGGCGGCGGTGGAGCGGGCGCCGAACACCCAGACGACGACCTCACCGAGGATCACGCCGACGGCGATACCGGCCAGAACCCGCACGGCCTGCCGCAGCCGTACGCCCCGGGCCTGCGACAGGACGATCAGCGCGGCGGCCCGCCGAACGAGCACCCACCCGGGCGGCCCGACCGTCGCCACTGACCGGCCGACGACCCGTCAGGCCCGGAGGAAGGGCAGCAGCAGGGCGGTGAGTCCGGCCGGCTGCTCCTCGAAGAGCCAATGGCCGCTGTCCTCGATCACCTCGCCGGTCACCGAGTCGGCGTACTGGCGGACCTGATCGGCCACCTGGCCGCCGAGGCTCGCCTGCGCGCCGATGGCGAGCACCGGCATGGCCAGCTTCGACTTGCGGTACTCGGCGTTGTCGGCGATGTCCTGCCCGAACGCACGGAAACATTCGAAGCTCGCCCGCAGGCGGGCCTCGTCGCGCAGGGGCCGGGCGTACTCCTCGATGTCCGCCGCGTCCAGGCTGTCCTTGCGGATCATCAACGAGTCGGTGAACTGGTCGACCCAGAGCGCCTCGCGGCCGGCGACGAGATTTTCGGGCAACCCGTTGGTCAGGTTGAAGAAGCCGAAGTTCCACACCGCCGGACCGGCGGCCGTCAGTGCCGGGAAGGTGTAGATGCTCTCGTCGGGGATCGGTGCCTCGCTGAGCACCAACCGACTCACCCGGTCCCGGTGGGCTGCGGTGTACGCGTACGCGACCATGGTGCCGATGTCATGGCCGACCAACCGGAGGTCGCGGTCCAAGCCCAGGGTGGTGAGCAGCCCGTGCAGGTCGGCGGCGAGGGTCTTCTTGTCGTAGCCGTCGGGCGGGGCGTCGCTGCCGCCGAAGCCCCGCAGGTCCGGCGCGATCACCTCGAACGCCCGCCCTAACTCCGGCAGTACGTGCCGCCACATGTACCAGGACTGCGGATAGCCGTGCAGTAACACCAGCGTGGGCCCGATGCCGCCCCGGACGTAGTTGATGGTGACGTCACCGACCTGCGTCCGCTGCTCGGCGAAGCTCGTTGGAATCCGTCGCTCACCCATCGTCACCTCTCTGCCTCGTCCGGGCGATTCGTCCGGTGGTCGGCTCTCCGGCGTCGACGACTACCCGCCTGGCCCACTCTCATGCCGCCGCGTGTTAATAGGGGACCCCTGCTCTACCGGAGGCGTTAACAAGGGGCCCTTCCTTTCACGGCATAGCAGTGGGGGAGACTTGCTGTCATGGCTGCTCGTGGGTTCCCGTACACCGATCTCAAGGATTTCCTGGTGGCGCTGGAGCGCGCCGGTGAACTGCGCCGGGTCGGGGTCCCGGTCGACCCGACACTGGAGATCAGTGAGGTGGTGACCCGTACGGTCCGGGCCAATGGGCCGGCGCTGCTGTTCGAGCGGCCGACCCGAGGCGAGATGCCGGTGGCGATCAACCTGTTCGGCACCGAGAAGCGGACCGCTATGGCCCTCGGGGTGGAGTCCCTGGACGAGATCGGCAACCGGATCGGGGAGATGCTCAAGCCGGAACTGCCGATGGGCTTCTCCGGCATGATGGGCGGCCTGGGCAAGGTCATGCAGCTAAAGTCGATGCCCCCCAAGAAGGTCAAGACCGCCCCCTGCCAGCAGGTGGTCTACCGGGGCAAGGACGTGGACCTGAACCGGCTGCCCGGCCTTCAGGTGTGGCCGGGTGACGGCGGGATCTTCCACAACTTCGGGCTGACCCACACCAAGCACCCGGAGACCGGCAAGCGCAACCTCGGGCTGTACCGGCTCCAGCAGCACAGCCACAACACCCTCGGCATGCACTGGCAGATCCACAAGAACTCCACCGCCCACCACGCGGTCGCCGAGCGGCTCGGCCAGCGGCTGCCGGTGGCCATCGCGATCGGCTGCGATCCGGTGGTCAGCTACTCGTCCAGCGCGCCCCTGCCGGCCGACATCGACGAGTACCTGTTCGCCGGGTTCCTACGCGGCGAGCGGGTGGAGATGGTCGACTGCCTGACGGTGCCGTTGCAGGTGCCGGCGCACGCCCAGGTGGTGCTGGAGGGCTACCTGGAGCCCGGTGAGCGCCTGCCGGAGGGACCCTTCGGGGACCACACCGGCTTCTACACCCCGGTGGAGCCCTTCCCGGTGCTGCACGTCGAGGCGATGACCATGCAGCGCGACCCGGTCTACCACTCGATCGTCACCTCGCAGCCTCCGCAGGAGGACCACGGCCTGGGCAAGGCCACCGAGCGGATCTTCGCCCCGCTGCTGCGGTTCCTCATCCCGGACATCGTCGACTACGACCTGCCGGCCGCCGGGGTCTTCCACAACTGCGCGATCGTGTCGATCCGCAAGCGCTACCCCAAGCACGCGCAGAAGGTGATGAACGCGATCTGGGGCGCACACATGATGTCGCTGACCAAGCTGATCGTGATCGTGGACGAGGACTGCGACGTGCACGACTACAACGAGGTGGCCTTCCGCGCCTTCGGCAATGTCGACTACTCCCGGGATCTGCTGCTCACCGAGGGCCCGGTGGACCATCTGGACCACGCCTCGTACCAGCAGTTCTGGGGTGGCAAGGCCGGCATCGACGCCACCCGCAAGCTGCCCAGCGAGGGCTACACCCGGGGCTGGCCCGAGGAGATGACCATGACCCCCGAGGTCGTCTCCCTGGTAGACAAGCGCTGGAAGGAATACGGCATCCAATGACGCCCCCCTCCACCCCACCCACCCCCCGCGACCCCTCCTCCCGCCGCGATCTTGCATCTTCGGTCGCTGATTCGTCTGCTTCGTCCGGGTCTGTCCCGACGGAAAGTGCAAGATCGCGGGGGCGGGTGAAGGCGTTTCTGCGGCTTGTGGCGATCGAGCACTCGGTTTTCGCCTTGCCGTTCGCTTACCTGTCGGCGTTGACGGCCATGGCGGTCAACGGGGGGCGGGTGCGGTGGGGGGATCTGGCGTTGATCACCGTGGCCATGGTGGGGGCGCGGACCTTCGCCATGGCCGCCAACCGGATCCTGGATCGGCGGATCGACGCCCGGAATCCGCGTACCGCCAATCGGGAGCTGGTGACCGGGGCGGTCAGCCTGCGGACGGCCTGGACCGGGGCGGGCGTCGCCCTGGCGGTCTTCCTGGCCGCAGCCGCCCTGCTCAACCCCCTCTGCCTGGTGCTGGCCCCGCTGGCGGTGGTGCCGCTGATCGTCTACCCGTACGGCAAGCGGTTCACCAACTGGCCGCACGCCATCCTGGGCCTGGCCCAGATGGTCGGCCCGGTCGGCGCCTGGCTGGCGGTCACCGGCACCTTCGCCGGCTCCGGCCCGGCCTGGCTGCTCGGCGCCGCCGTCGGCCTGTGGATCGGCGGCTTCGACCTGATCTACGCCTGCCAGGACGCCGAGGTGGACCGGGAGATCGGGGTGCACAGCGTCCCGGCCCGGTACGGGCTGCGGTTCGCCCTGCACGCCTCCACGGTGTCGCACGTGGTGACATTCGTGCTGTTCGGCTGGTTCGGGGTGCTTGTCGGCTTCGGCTGGCTCTGGTGGATCGGGCTGGCGCTGACCGCGGTCGCCTTCGCCTACCAGCATGTGGTGGTCAAGCCGACCGACCTGAGCCGGGTCAACCGGGCATTCTTCACCGCCAACGGCTTCGTCGGCATCGCCCTGTTCCTCTTCGCCCTGCTCGACCTGGTGATCCGCCTGGGCCTGCGGCCCTGACCCCGGCCGGTTCCCTCCCCGTTTGGCGGGGTGCCGACCCGACGGCGGTGGCGACCAGGCAGGCTTGGGGACATGCGCGAACCATGGGTGATCGGGGTGTCCGGGGCGTCAGGTACGCCGTACGCGGCTGCGGTCCTTCGCGGACTGCTGGACGCCGGGCAGTCGGTGGACCTGATCGTCTCCCGGGCGGCCCGGTTGACCGTTCTGGACGAGACCGGGCGTCCGTTCCGCGACGCCCACTGGGCCGCGGACCTGGCCGCCTGGCTAGGTCGTGATCTCGACGACGCGGATGTGCGGCACTGGCCGGCCGGCGACCTGGCGGCCGGTCCCAGCAGCGGGTCCTATCCGGTACGCGGAATGGCCGTGGTGCCGGCGAGCACGGCGGCCTGTGCCGGTATCGCGATCGGGTTGTCCAAGGACCTGTTGCAGCGCTCCGCCGAGGTGAACCTCAAGGAACGCCGGCCGGTGGTCGTGGTGCCCCGGGAGACCCCGGTGACCCGCAGCCACCTGGAACACCTGATAGCCCTGCACGACGCCGGGGCGGTGGTGCTGCCCGCCAGCCCCGGTTTCTACGGTGCCGGAGCTGACGCCTCCGCCGCCCAGCTGGTGGATTTCGTGGCCGGCAAGGTGCTCGACGCCCTGGGGGTGCCGCACACCCTGTTCCGCAGATGGGCCGGAAAGGTGAACGCGGACCGGACCTGAGAGCCGGTCCGCGTTCGATCCGCACCACTTCAGTACATGCCGGCGTTGGCCGGGCCCGGTCCGGTCGGGGCGGCTGGGCCCGTACTGCGCGGTCTGCCCATGTCATCCGCCTCTTCCAGCATGCCCTCCCCTTCAAGCAGGGCCCGCACCTCGGATTCCCGAAACCGGCGATGCCCTCCTGGAGTCCGGATACTGCCGATCCGGCCCGCCGCCGCCCAGCGCGTCACGGTCTTCGGGTCAACCCGAAACAACGCGGCGACCTCACCCGGTGTCAGCAGGCGATCTCCAGTGTCCACAGCCCCCTCCTCGCGTCGACGAAGCCCCCGGCTGAACACACTGCCCCCGGCCGGTGCGAGCCCAGAGCCGTCATGAGGGACGTATGGCAATTACAGCACCGCCGACCTGGCGTGTCCGTCAAACGCGAAAAATGCACTGAGTGGGAAGTTAGTAATGGTACCGGCGCCCCGCCCTCAGGACCTTTGGTATGCGAACTGTAGCGCTAGGTAATTCACCCCGGATGCCGACGTCCTGGTGCCACCCGGCGACGACTAGGGTCTACAGTCCGTGGACGCCATCGACCTCGCCCTCGTGGATCTGCTGCGCGGCAACGCCCGCCTCTCGTACGCCGAACTCGCCCGCCAGGTCGGGCTCTCCGCGCCCGCAGTGCACGAACGCGTCGGCAAGCTGGAGGCCGGTGGGGTGATCCGCGCCTACCGTGCCGAAGTCGAGCCGGAGACCATCGGGCTGGCCGTGACCGCTCTGATCAGCATCGTCGAGGACTCCAACGCGGACACCGACGACGTGCTGGAGGCCTTCCGGGCCATCCCCGAGATCGAGTCCTGCTACTTCATGGCCGGGGTCGAGTCCTTCCTGCTCAAGGCTCGGGTGAGCACCATCGCCGAGCTGGAGCAGTTGATCGTGCGGCTGAACCGTACCCCCGGGGTGGCCTCGACCCGGACCAGCATCGCCCTGTCGACCAAGTGGGAGAACCGTCCACAGCCGGTCGGGCCCTCCTCCTGAAGGCCCAGCGCTCAGGCGCGCTTGCTAGGTTCCGAAGGTGACTCAACTCGACCGGTGTGACGAGGCGAGCCGACGGTGGGTGACCGAGGCGATCGCCGCCGTCGAGGCCGACGCCAACCGGTCCGCCGACACTCACCTGCTGCCGTTTCCGCTGCCCCGACAGTGGGGCATCGACCTCTATCTCAAGGACGAGTCGGTCCACCCGACCGGGTCGCTGAAGCATCGCCTGGCCCGTTCGCTGTTCCTCTACGGGCTCTGCAACGGCTGGATCGGCCCGGACACCACCATCGTGGAGGCATCCTCCGGCTCCACGGCCGTCTCCGAGGCGTACTTCGCCCGGATGCTGGGCCTGCCCTTCATCGCGGTGATGCCGGCCTCCACCTCGCCGGAGAAGATCGCCCAGATCGAGTTCCAGGGCGGTCGGTGCCACCTGGTCGAGGACCCGGCGAAGGTGGTCATCGAGGCCCGCTGGCTGGCCGAGGACTCCGGCGGGCACTACATGGACCAGTTCACCTACGCCGAGCGGGCCACCGACTGGCGGGGCAACAACAACATCGCCGAGTCGATCTACGCGCAGCTGGCCCTGGAGCGTCACCCCGTACCCGCCTGGGTGGTGGTCGGTGCCGGCACCGGCGGCACCAGCGCGACCATCGGCCGGTACGTCCGCTACCGGCGACTGCCCACCAAGCTCTGCGTGGTCGACCCGGAGAACTCCGCCTTCTATCCCGCCTGGCAGGCGGCGAACTGGTCGGTGTGCACCGGGCGGGGCTCCCGGATCGAGGGCATCGGCCGACCCACCGTCGAGGCCTCCTTCCTGCCCTCGGTGGTGGACCGGATGGTGCAGGTGCCCGACGCCGCCTCGCTGGCCGCCATGCGTTCCGGCTCGGCGGTGCTGGGCCGGCGGGTGGGAGGCTCTACCGGCACCAACCTGTGGGGGGCCTTCGGACTCATCGCCGAGATGCTGGCCGCCGGTCGGACCGGCTCGGTGGTCACCCTGATCTGCGACGCCGGTGACCGGTACGCCGACACCTACTACGCCGACGAGTGGGTGGCGGCGCAGGGCCTGGACCTGGCCCCGCACCTGGCCACGATCGAACGCTTCCTGACCGACGGCAGTTGGCCGGCCTGAGGACGCCGAGTCACCTGCCCCGGCGGGCCAGACCCGGGTAGTGCAGGACGAAGCCGCCGGGGTCCATGTCGATCTCGGCGCTGAAGCTGCCACTGGCGTACCGGAACCGGTCGCCGCCCAGCGCGGTGTAGACCTGCTCGGCAGGCAGCACCGTCAGGCTGGGCACCAGCACCCAGGCCACGCTGATCGGGAAGTTGGTGCCGGCGGGCTGATCGGCCAGCCGGAGCCGGCGCACCGGCAGGGTGTTGAACAGCGGCGAGCCGCCCAGATCGACATCCAGGGCATCGGCCAGCCGGTCCGGATCCTCCACCCCCGGCAGCCCGGCCGGGGCGTGGCCGGTGGCGGCCAGGGCAGCGTCCAGATCACCCTGCTCGGCGGCCGTCACCCGCCATCGGTCGCTGGCCCGTTCCAGGCGTACGCTCCGCCGCCAGCCCGCTCCCTCGACCTCGACCTCCAGCCGAAGACTCACCCACTGGGGGTCGGTCAGCAGTTGATAACGGCAGGTGTACGGGATCGGATCCGCAGCCACCTGTGTGCCGTGCGCCGCCAGTCCGTGGCTGTCGTCGGCCAGGGCGTGTTCGGCCCCGGCGGTGTCGATCCGGGTCCACAGCAACGAGTTCGGCATGGTCGGCATGAACCGGACGTTACGCCACCCGGCCCTCGCCCGGCAGCGCCTTGCCCCGAAGGCCCGGTCGTACGAGGGGCCTGTCACCCCTGAAAGCATGATCGCGCTCGATGTGGGATCGAGTGGCCAAGGCGAACCTTCAGACCACTCGATCCCTGATCGAGCGCGATCTTCTATCTCAGACAGGGACTCAGGTCAGTGGGTACGCACCCGGGGGCGCCCACCCGACCCACGCCACTCCTCGCGCGGCCGGTCCTGCGGGCCCCGAGCGTCCGAGCGGGGCCGGTCGCCGTACCGGCGCTCGCCACGACCCTGACCGCCGTAACCCCGCTCGCTACGGCTCGGGTCGCGGTAACCGCCCTCGCCCCGGCTGTCGCTCCCGTAGCCGCGCTCGCTCCGGCTGTCGGTGCCGTAGCGGGCCGTGCTGCGGGTGTCGTCGCCGTAGCGGCGCTCGGTGGGCCGGTCACGGTAACGGCGCTCCGCGGTGGGTCCGTCGCCGAAGCGGCGCGGGCCACCCGGGCGGCTGCTGCGACGCGGGGCCTCCGGCTCCTCGCGTACGGGCACCCCACTCGGCTCCCGCGCCCCGGTCAGCTCGGTCAGCGCCGGGTCCCCGGCCCGTACCCGGGTCTCCGCCGGCTGCACCCCGGCCTTCTCCATCATCGCCAGGGTGGTGCGTCGCTGCTTGGGCAGCACCAGAGTGGCCACCGCACCGGTCTCCCCGGCGCGGGCGGTGCGGCCAGCCCGGTGCAGGTAGTCCTTGGGATCCTTCGGCGGGTCGACATGCAGCACCAGGGAGACCCCGTCGACGTGGATGCCCCGGGCCGCCACGTCCGTGGCGACCAGCACGGTGGTCCGTCCCTCGCGGAACTCGGCCAGGGTGCGGGTACGCATCCGCTGGGTCTTGCCGCCGTGCAGCCCGCCGGCCCGGACACCGACCGCCGCGAGTTGGCTGACGAGTCGGTCCACACCTAGCTGGGTGCGGGCGAAGACGATGGTCCGGCCGGCCCGCGCCGCGATCGAGGCGGTCACCGGGAACTTGTCGCTCGGCGGGATCAGCAGCATGTGGTGATCCATGGTGGACACCGCAGCGGTGGCCGGGGCGGTCGAGTGGGTGACCGGGTCGGTCATGAAGCGCCGCACCAGCGAGTCCACATCATTGTCCAGAGTGGCCGAGAAGAGCAGCCGCTGGGCGTGCGCCGGAGTCTTCGACAGCAGTTCGGTGACATCGGGCAGGAAGCCCATGTCGGCCATCTGGTCCGCCTCGTCGAGCACGGTGATCTCGACGTCGTCGAGCTGGCAGACGCCACGCTCGATCAGGTCGCCGAGCCGACCGGGGGTGGCCACCATGACCTCCACGCCGCGCCGCAGGGCGTCGATCTGGCGGTCGTAGGGCACCCCGCCGACGGCGGTCTTGACGAACACCCCGACCGCGCGGCCCAGCGGCAGCAGGGCGTCGCTGACCTGCATGGCCAGCTCCCGGGTGGGCACCAGGACGAGGGCCCGGGGGCGCAACGGCCGGGCCCGGTGCCCATCGCCGATCCGGGCCAGCAGCGGCAGCCCGAAGGCCAGGGTCTTGCCGGAGCCGGTCTGACCCCGGCCGAGCACGTCCCGCCCGGCGAGGGCGTCGGGCACGGTGGCGCGCTGGATCTCGAACGGTTGGGTGATGCCCTGGCGGGAGAGCGTCCGAACCAGCGGCTCGGGTAGGCCCAGGGCCTCGAAGCTGACCGCCTCGGCGGAGGCGGCGGGCGAGGCGGTGCCGATGTCGGTCGGCTGGGCGGCCGGGTCGGCGTCGGGGGCGGACAGGGGCGTGCCGGAGACAGCAGAGGTGGTCAAGAAATGCCTTTCGAGCGGGGCGCACGTTTGCGATGTCCCGCTGCGGCACGACGCCGCCGGATCTTCAGCAAGAACGCCCAGGGGCGCGCACGGTAGCGCGCCGGGTCAGTGATCACCTACAAGTGTACGGCGGCGGACGTTCCGCCACCCGGGTAGGCGTGGGGTAGTGGGCGGATTCACCCGCCGATCCACCGACAGCCGTCACTCCAGCAGGCTGCTGAGGGCATTGTTAGCCACCAGTACGACCAGCACACTGATCGCCACCAGCAGGACCAGGGCTACCGCCATCACGATCAGCACCCGGGTGGTGCTGCTGGAGCGTTCCGTGGCGGTGTCCGCCCAGCCCTGAGCCAGGATGTGCCCGGTCAGCGATCCGGAGTTCTCCGCCTCTGCGGCCGGGAAGGCGATCGTGGCGGAACTCGTACCACCGGTGTAGTAGGCGCTCAGATCACCGTCACCGGTACGCGGCGCGGCCGGCGTGACGCCGGCTCCCGGGGACGCGGCTTCCGGTGCGGGAGCCGGTGGGGCGGTACCCGCTGCGGTTGCCGACCCGGCGGCTGCCAGCAGACCCGGGCGGGTCGACTGGCGGGGCGCCGCACCGGACGAACCGGGGGCAGGCTCGTCCCGGCGCCCGGTGGCACTGACCGGTGGTGGCCAGGTCGGCAGCGCCGGGGCCGGTACGACCGGCGGGGCCCCGGCAGGTTCAGTCCCGGTGGTGCCGCCAGCCCGGTTCGTCGTTCCCGGCGCCGTGCCGATCACCCGCCCGACGGGCGGCGGAGCGGGCCTGGAGGCCGGGGCCATGCTGGTGGCGGGTGGGGGCGGGAAGGGCGGGGCGGGCATCGGGCCCGGCGGAGCCGGTGGTGCCGGTATCGGCGGGCCCGGCATCGGGGTCGGCGGACCCGGCAACGGCGGGGCAGGCCTGGGGGCGGGCGGCGGCGCGGGCACCGGCCCCGGCGGATAGGGCACCGGCGGGCCCGGAACCGGCGGTGCAGGTGCAGGTGACGGCGGTGCGGGCGGCGGTGGCGGTGGCGCCGGTACAGGGGCGGGTGGTGCCGGCGGCTGCGGCGCGGGTTCCGGTTCCGGCGTCGGAGGCGTCGGCGGTTGGGCCGGCTCCGGCGGCTGCGCGGGCTCCGGCGGCTCGGGGCTGACCGGAGTCGACCGGTACACCCCGGCGGCCCTGCTACCGGCCCCGGCGGCCTGCGCCTCGTCCACGCTCACCCGGCTCATCCCCGGCACCCGGACACTGGCGCGCACCGACCCCCCTGATCCGGTCGCGGCCGGTGCAGCTGTCGGCGCGGTTTCCCTGCCGTCCGACCCGGCGGACCCGGTCGGCCCGGCCGGCTCATGCGACCCGGTGGGCCGCTGCGGCCCTGCCAGCCCCTGCGGTCCAGTGGGCCCGTGCAGCGCGCTGGACCCGTACGGTGCGGTCGGGCGGGGGACGCCCGCTCGCCCCACGGCAGGCTGGCTGGTCTGGGTGGCTGAACCGGTCGCGGCCTTCGGCGTGCCCGGGGCGGGCTCGGTGCTGGGGGTGGGAGTTGATCCAGGGTCGGCCGTCGCCGGAACCTCGTGCTCGGTCATCCTCGCCTCCGCGCCACGCTTGCACCCGGATCCTCAACGCGACCGGGCGTGCCCTGAGTGACACCGTGCCACATTCCGGCGGTACGGCACAGCCGGAGTGCCCACAGTGTTCCGAGTGCGGCCGTACGGTGTCGGCCGGGTGGTCTGTTCAGTCAGGCGCGGCTCGCCCTCCTCAGCGGCCACCGGCCGCTGAGGAGGTGGTGGCCGCCGAGGGGGTGGCCGAGACGCTCTCCTGGGGAGCGAGGCTGCTCGCCGCCGTGGTCGGGCTGTTGTCGCCCTCGTCGTTCTCGGGCGGAGGCGGCGTAGTCCGGGTCGGGCTCGGCGTCGTGGTGCCCGGTGGGGTGACCGACGGAGGCGGGGTCTCCGAGGGGGTGGGTGCCGGGGTCGGCGAGGGGGTCGTCGGCGTCGGCTTCGGGGTGGTCGGGTCCGGCTTCGGGGTGGTCGGGTCGGGCTTCGGGGTGGTGGGCTTCGGCGCCGGGGTGGTCGGCGTCGGCTTCGAAGGGGTCGGCGTCGGCTTCGGGGCCGGCGGGGTGGGGGTGACCGCCGGGGCGGGCACCGCGCCGACC
This sequence comes from Micromonospora sp. NPDC047134, assembly GCF_040643455.1. Taxonomy (NCBI): domain Bacteria; kingdom Bacillati; phylum Actinomycetota; class Actinomycetes; order Micromonosporales; family Micromonosporaceae; genus Micromonospora; species Micromonospora sp. NPDC047134. The sequence goes on along the minus strand of NZ_JBEYUI010000003.1, from coordinate 277,854 downwards.
ACCCGGGTCGCCGCGTACAGGCGGGACCAGCGCACCGTGGAGATCTTCACCACGTCACCGCTGGTCGGGGCGTGGATCATCTTGCCGTTGCCGACGTACATCCCCATGTGGTGGATGGTCCGCCAACTGCTGCCGCTGGCGAAGAAGACCAGGTCGCCGGGGAGCAGGGCGGACCGGGAGACCGTCCGGGACCTGGTCGCGTAGTACTGGTCCCGGGCGACCCGGGGCAGCTTGTAGTAGCCCGCCGACCGGTACGCCGACCAGACCAGCCCGGAGCAGTCGAAGGAGTTCGGACCGGTGGCCCCCCAGACGTAGGGGTCGCCCAGTTGCCGGCGCGCGTACGCCAGGGCCGCCAGGGCGGTGGGGTGCGCGACCAGCCCGTCCGCCGACTGGGTGGGGTAGTCGGCACCCAGTTGCTGCTCGGCGCGTTCCTGCTGGCGGGCCAGCTCGACCAACTGGGTGGCGTTCTGCTCGCGCAGCTTGACCAGCTTGGCCTCTTCGTCGCGCAGCGCCTTCTGGGTGGCGGTGTGCTGGTCCCGGACCCCGTTGCGCCGGGACTCGGCCGCGGTGTGCGCCTGGATGGCCACCCGTTCGTCGGCCTGGGCGCGGGTCAGCTCACCGGCCGCCGGGGCGGTGTCGTGCTCGGCCCGCTCCCCGAGATTGGCGCGCCGGAGCAGGTCCAGATCGAGCAGATCGGCGGCGAAGTCGGCGGGCGGCAGGGCCGCGTGCAGCTTGATCGCCTGGGCGGCAGCCTGGTCGGCGCGCTGCTGCGCCTGTTGCAGCGCGGCCGTGGCGAACTCCAGATCACGCGCGGCCGTGGCCAGTTGGGTCTCGGCCTCGGTGAGCTGCTGTTGCAGATCGAGTAGTTGGGTGCCCAGCTCGCCGATCCGGGCCTCGGCGGCGTTGATCTGTTGCTCGAGGGCGCTGCCGCCGGGCGAGATGGTCGTGGGAATCACACCGGGGGCGGTGGTCGCCGGGGCTCCGCCGGGCAGGTTCAGCGGGCCGGTGAGCACCGGGCGGGAACCGGTGTCGGGCACGGTCACCGGCACCCCTGGCTCGGCGTACGCCGGTGCCGAGAGGACTGCGGTGGCGACGGCGCTGAGCAGCGCGGACCAGAGCATCGGTCGTAGCACCGGCGAGACCACCGGATGTTGCCGCTGCCGCTGCCGCTGCCGCCGTCGCCCGTGCTCGCTGCCGACCATTGTGCTCCTCGTCCGGTGGTGCTGCTCCGCGTCGTGGTGGGCACGCGGTGGGTCGGGGACGGTACCAGGGTGTGTCGTCCCCCACCCTGTCTTACCTCACCGGCACCACAGTGTCGATGTCCGAACGGGTCACAGAAGGCTGAGAGTCCGGTTTGCCGGGGATGGTCCGACGGAGGGCGCTGTGAGCTGCCCCGGTCTCCGACGTAGGCTCTGAGATTGTGGCCAGGCACGGTCGCGACCGCAGTAGGAGGGGACGGGCTTTCGATGGACGCCGGACTCAAGCGTGAGCTCGAAGCGAAGGTGTACGCGGGGGAGCGGCTGACCCGGGAGGACGGCATCGCCCTCTACGCCAGCGACGACCTGACCTGGCTGGGCCGGCTGGCCCACCACAAGCGCACCGAGCTCAACGGTGACCGGGTCATGTTCAACGTCAACCGGCACCTCAACCTGACCAACGTGTGCAGCGCCAGCTGTGCGTACTGCTCGTTCCAGCGCAAGCCGGGCGAGAAGGACGCGTACACGATGCGTATCGACGAGGCGGTCCGCAAGGCCAAGGAGATGGAGGACGAGCAGCTCACCGAGCTGCACATCGTCAACGGCCTGCACCCGACCCTGCCCTGGCGCTACTACCCCAAGGTGCTGCGTGAGCTGAAGGCGGCGCTGCCGAAGGTCAACCTCAAGGCCTTCACCGCCACCGAGGTGCAGTGGTTCGAGAAGATCAGCGGCCTGAGCGCCGACGAGATCCTGGACGAGCTGATGGACGCCGGCCTGGAGTCGCTGACCGGCGGCGGCGCGGAGATCTTCGACTGGGAGATCCGGCAGCACATCGTCGACCACGCCTGCCACTGGGAGGACTGGTCGCGGATCCACCGGCTGGCCCACAGCAAGGGCATGAAGACCCCCTCGACGATGCTCTACGGTCACATCGAGGAGCCTCGGCACCGGGTAGACCACGTGCTGCGGCTGCGCGAGTTGCAGGACGAGACCGGGGGCTTCCAGGTCTTCATCCCGCTGCGCTACCAGCACGATTTCGTGGACTCGGCGGACGGCAAGATCCGTAACCGGATCCAGGCCCGCACCACGATGGCCTCACCGGCCGAATCGTTGAAGACCTTCGCGGTCTCCCGGCTGCTGTTCGACAACGTCCCGCACGTCAAGTGCTTCTGGGTGATGCACGGGCTCTCGGTGGCCCAGCTGTCGCTCAACTTCGGGGTGGACGACCTGGACGGCTCCGTCGTGGAATACAAGATCACCCACGACGCGGACTCCTACGGCACGCCGAACACCATGCACCGCGACGACCTGCTGCACCTGATCTGGGACGCCGGCTTCCGCCCGATGGAGCGCAACACCCGCTACGAGGTGGTCCGCGAGTACGACCCCGCGCCGAGCCTGGCGCAGCGTCGGGCCGAGCCGCAGCAGGTCTGGGCCTAGGGACCTCGGACGCGCTGGCCGCCGTGGTGCTGGCCGGCGGGGAGCGGGCCGAGTGGCCTCGCGTACCCTCGTCAGGGAGATGAGCGAGCAACAGAGCGGCTTTCCACGGCGCGACGCCGAGGGACGCATTCAGACCCTGGGTGACCTGCTGGGCGTGGCGCTGGCCGGTGCGGTCATCGGGATGCTGGTGCTGGTGCTCTTCGACGCGGCCTTCGCCGGGTTCGGTGCCGGTGACTTCGGTCAGGCCAACGGCTGGCTCGCGGTGATCCTGCCCGCCTGGCTGTTCTGGGAGGACTTCCGGGCCTGGGAGTTCGGCGCCCCCCGGGTGGTGGCCGCGCTGGTGGCCGTTGCGGTGGCGGTGGTGTCCGGGCTGCTGGTGGCCGGGATCGCTACCGGTCTGCCGCCGCTGGCCTCCGGCGGGTTGGCCGCCGCGACCTTCACGGTGGTGTACGCGCTGGTCTGGTTCCCGGGCGTGCGCTGGCTGGCCAAGCGGACGAGCTGACCTCGGGTACGCGGATCGGGCGCAGCGCCCGGTCGCAGAACACACATGGCGACGTGAACGAGTGGAGTGGATCAACGTGAGTGCGGCGGTCAAGTACACCCTCGGCCGGGTCGGGCTGTTCGCGGCCGTGGTGGCGGCCCTCTGGCCGGTCAACATCGACATCTTCCTGAAGCTGATCGTGGCGTTGCTGTTCTCCGCAGCCCTGTCCTTCTTCCTGCTCAAGGGCTGGCGGGACGAGATGGCCGAGGAGATGGCCGTCGCCGCCGAGCGGCGCCGTACCGAGAAGGAGCAGTTGCGCTCCGCCCTGGCCGGTGACGACAAGGCCGACACCGGCGACGAAGCTCCCTCCGCCGAGCAGCCGGGCGGCTCCGATTCCCGGCCCGGCCCCTCGGCCTGAGCTGGGCACCCGACCCCCTCGCGGTACATGCCGCCGACGTAGGGATCAGGTTGGGATGGAGTAAACAGCGAGCGATATTGATATGACCATGTGACCGGTGGTGGGCTGGCCGCTACCGAGCGGGAAACCCCGCGCCTCCAGGAGGTTGTCCATGGCCTTCCGATCCATCCCTGTCCGCCGGGCACTGGCGCTGATCATGGCTGCTGGTCTCGGGCTACTAGCCCTCTCCGCACCACCGGTCTCCGCCCGCCCCGCACCGGATCGGGACGAGCAGCCGGCTGCCGCCCCCTACCGGGTGCTGGGTCCGAGGACGGTGGCCGACCGCACCGCGGTCGCCCGTACCGGTGCCTCGATCGACTACTCCGAACACGGGGTGCTGCACATCTCGGCCACCCGTACGGAGGCCGCCGCCATCACCCGGCTCGGCTTCCAGTTGGAGCCGATCGCCGCGGCGCCGACCGACCGGGGTCATGACCACGGGGACATCGGCGTCACGGCCTTCCCGCCGGCCGACGCCAACTACCACGACTACGCCGAGATGGTCGCTGTGGTCAACCGGGTCGTCGCGGACCACCCGGCGATCGCCCGCAAGATCAGCATCGGCACCTCGTACGAGGGTCGGGACCTGGTGGCGATCAAGATCTCCGACAATGTCGCCACGGACGAGAACGAGCCGGAGATCCTGTTCAACTCACAGCAGCACGCCCGTGAGCACCTGACCGTCGAGATGGCCATCTACCTGATGAACCTCTTCACGGACAGCTACGGATCGGACTCCCGGATCACCAACCTGGTCAACAACCGGGAGATCTGGATCGTGCCCTCGGTCAACCCGGACGGCAGCGAGTACGACATCGCCACCGGCTCCTACCGGTCGTGGCGCAAGAACCGCCAACCCAACAGCGGATCGTCGAACGTCGGCACGGACCTCAACCGCAACTGGAGCTACAACTGGGGCTGCTGCGGCGGTTCCTCCGGCTCGACCTCCTCGGACACCTACCGGGGCCCCTCGGCCTTCTCCGCCCCGGAGACCCAGGCCCTGCGCAACTTCGTCAACAGCCGGGTGGTCGGTGGAGTCCAGCAGATCAAGGCCAACATCGACTTCCACACCTACTCCGAGCTGGTGCTCTGGCCGTACGGCTACACCTACAACGACACCGCCACCGGGATGAACGCCGACCAGTACAACACCTTCGCCACCATCGGTCGGCAGATGGCCGCGACCAACAACTTCACCCCGCAGCAGTCCAGTGACCTGTACATCACCGACGGCAGCAGCATCGACTGGATGTGGGCGGTGCACGGCATCTGGGCGTACACCTTCGAGCTGTACCCGCGCTCGGCCTCCGGCGGCGGCTTCTACCCGCCCGACGAGGTGATCCCGCAGCAGACCTCGCGCAACCGTGAGGCGGTGCTCATCCTCGCCGAGTACGCCGACTGCCCGTACCGGGCGATCAACAAGCAGGCCCAGTACTGCGGCGGTGGCAGCGGCGGTACGACGGTCTGGTCGGACACCTTCGAGACCAACACCGGCTGGACGATCAACCCCAACGGTACGGACACCGCGACCTCGGGCCAGTGGGAGCGGGGTGCCGCCCAGGCCACCAACTCCAGCGGTGCCAAGCAGTTGACCCCGTACGCCGGCAGCAACGACCTGGTCACCGGCCGGCTGGCCGGATCCGGGGCTGGTGACTACGACCTGGACGGCGGGGTTACCAGCGCCCGCTCCCCGGCGATCACCCTGCCGTCCAGCGGCACCCTGACCCTGTCGTTGGCCTGGTACCTGGCCCACGGCTCGAACTCCTCCTCGGCCGACTACCTCCGGGTCAGCGTGGTGCACAACGGCGGCACCACCACCCTGCTCAGCCAGGCCGGGGCGGCCAGCAACCGCAACGGCGCCTGGACCACCTCCAACCTCAACCTCACCCCGTACGCCGGGCAGTCGATCCGGATTCTGGTGGAGGCCGCGGACGCCTCGACGGCCAGCCTGGTCGAGGCGGCTGTCGACAACGTCACCATCACCGCCTCCTGAGCCGACGGGCCCCGTCACACCCCCTCGCGCGGGGCCCCGTCTTCAGGAAGCGACTGATCGGCCCGGTGCTGCCAGCGCCGGGCCGATCGGCGTGGTTACCCCGGTGCGACGGGGTGCCGGCGGGGCGTGCGCTACGGTTCTACCGACCCGCCACAGCGAAGCCGGTGTGAAACCGGCGCTGTCCCGCAACTGTGATGCCCCCTTCCGTGGGGGACGAGCCAGGTCGCCTGTGGCGCGGGTCGCGAACCGCGCTCTCGAGGAAGGGCGCCTCGCCCACGGGTGCCCTCGGCTCCCTGTCGGCGAAGCACCGATCTCCTCGACCGACAGGAGGACCGATGTCCAGACGTACCCCCCGGCTGCTCGCCGCCACCCTGGCGCTGGCCGCGCTGACCCTCGGTGCCTGCGCCGAGAAGACCACCGAGACCCCGGCCGCCGGTGGTAGCCCGACCAGCGGTGCCTTTCCGGTCACCGTAGGGTCGCTGACCCTGGAGCAGCGCCCGGAGAAGATCGTCTCGCTGGCGCCGACGGCCACGGAGATGCTCTTCGCGGTCGGTGCCGGGCCGCAGGTCGTCGCCGTCGACGACCAGTCCAACTACCCGCCCGAGGCACCGAAGTCGGACCTGTCCGGCTACCAGCCCAACGCCGAGGCGATCGCCGCGAAGAACCCCGACCTGGTGGTGCTCAGCGACGACCGCAACAAGATCGTCGACCAGTTGGCCACGCTGAAGATCCCGGTCTACCAGACCTCGGCGGCGCAGACCCTCGACGACACCTACCGGCAGCTCACCGAGCTCGGCATCCTCACCGGCAACGCCGACACCGGGGCGGAGGTGGTGCGACGGATGAAGGAGGACATCGAGAAACTCGTCGCCCAGGTACCGGACCGGATCCAGGCCCCCACCTACTTCCACGAGCTGGGACCGGAGCTGTACACCGCCACCAGCAAGACCTTCATCGGCTCGATCTACGCCCTGGCCGGTCTGGAGAACATCGCCGACCCCTCCGACGCCGACGGCAGGAGCGCCGGGTACCCGCAGCTCTCCCAGGAGGTGATCGTCGCGGCCAACCCGGACTTCGTCTTCCTGTCCGACGTCACCTGCTGCCAGCAGAGTGCCGCGACGGTCAAGGCGCGCAGCGGCTGGGCCGACATCAACGCCGTACGCAACGACCAGATCGTGGAACTCGACGACGACATCGCCTCCCGCTGGGGCCCTCGGGTGGTGGACCTGCTGCGCACCATCGTGGACGCCACCACCAAGGCCGCCGAGTGACGAACGGCAGAAGTTAACAAGGGGCCCTTCCTATGCTCCACACGGTAAAAAGGGGCCCTTCCTTAGCTGGATCCCGGCCGGCGGGCCTGCGGAAACGCTGGCTCGCCGCCGGTATCGGCGCGGTGCTGGTCGCCCTGGTGGCCGGGGTCTCCCTCGGCCCGGTCAGCCTGCCCCCGGGCAGTGTCGCCCTGGAACTGCTCAACCTGCTGCCCGGGGTGCAGTTCGACAGTGGACTGACCGAACGGGAAGTCGCCATCGTCACCGAGCTGCGGCTGCCCCGGGTGGTGCTGGGGCTGCTGGTCGGCGGGCTGCTGGCCCTGGCCGGCGGGGCCTACCAGGGGGTGTTCCGCAACCCCCTGGCCGATCCCTACCTGCTAGGGGTGGCGGCGGGGGCCGGGCTGGCGGTCACTCTGGTGCTGACGGTCGGTGGGGTCGGTGCGGGCGGGGCGCTGAGCGGGCTGCCGGTGACCATCCCCCTGGCCGCCTTCGTCGGCTCGCTCGGCGCGGTGATCATGACCTATCTGCTCGGTGCGGCCGGCGGACGCAGCCGCTCCCCGGCCGTGCTGATCCTGGCCGGGGTGGCCGTCTCCGCGTTCCTGTCCGCCGGGCAGACCTACCTGCTGCAACGGGACGCGGAGAGCATCCAGTCCGTCTACTCCTGGCTGCTCGGGCGGCTGGCCACGGCCGGTTGGCAGGACGTCCGGTTGGTGCTGCCGTACTTCCTGATCACCAGTGTGATCGTCCTGCTGCACCGGCGGGAACTGGACGTGCTCTCGGTCGGTGACGACGAGGCGGCCAGTCTCGGCCTGCATCCGCAACGGTCGCGGTACCTGCTGATCGCGGCCGCCTCGCTGGGCACCGCCGCCGCGGTCTCCGCCTCCGGCCTGATCGGCTTCGTCGGCATCATCGTGCCGCACACCGTACGGATGCTGGCCGGGTCCAGCTACCGGGTCATCCTTCCGCTGTCCCTGCTGTTCGGCGGGGCCTTCCTGGCCCTGACCGACGTGGTGGCCCGGACCGCCGCCGCGCCGCAGGAGATCCCGATCGGGGTGGTCACCGCCCTGCTCGGCGGGCCGTTCTTCGTCCTCGTGCTGCGTACCGCCCGAAGGGTGCTGACATGACCCCGCCGGACCCGCCCGCCGTCGAGGTGCGTGATCTTCAGGTCAAGCTGGACGGGGTGCGCATCCTCGCCGGCGTCGACCTGACCGTGCGCTCGGGCGAGTGGGTAACCGTGATCGGCCCGAACGGGGCCGGCAAGTCCACCCTGCTGCGCGCCGTAGCGGGCCTGCTGCCGGTGCCGCACCCGGTCCGCCTGTTCGGTACCCCCCTGGGCGACCTGCGTCGTCGGGACCGGGCCCGGGTGGTGGCCACGGTGGCCCAGTCCCCGGTCGTACCGCCCGGGATGGCGGTGCTCGACTACGTGCTGCTCGGCCGTACCCCGTACATTCCGCCCTTGGGTCGGGAGTCCGCGACCGACCTGGCGGTCGTGCAGGGGGTGTTGGAGCGGCTGGATCTGACCGGTTTCCGGGACCGGGAGCTGGCGACCCTCTCCGGCGGGGAACGCCAACGGGTCTTTCTGGCGCGGGCCCTGGCCCAGGGCGCCACCCTGCTGCTGCTCGACGAGCCGACCAGCGCCCTGGACATCGGCCACCAGCAGGAGGTGCTGGAACTGGTCGACCAGTTGCGCCGGACCGAGGGCCTGACCGTACTGGCCACCATGCACGACCTGTCGATCGCCGGCGAGTACGCCGACCGCATGGTGCTGCTGGCCGACGGCCGGATCGCTGCCACCGGCACCCCCGCCGAAGTCCTCACCGAGGACCTGCTCTCCCACCACTACCGCGCCCACGTCAAGGTCATCCCCGGCCCCCACGGCCCCCTGGTCCTCCCCACCCGCCCCACCCCCAGTGACTCCCGTCGATCATGAGGTTGGCGGCATTGTGGAGATCAACAACTGCCGCCAAGCTCATGATCAACGGGGTGGGGTGGGTGGGGTGGGTCAGGAGGGTGGGGCTAGGGCGATCAGGGAGAAGAGGGCGCCGTCGGGGTCGCGGAGGGCGGTGATGCGGCCGGCGGGGATGTCGCGGGGTGGGACGAGGATGGTGCCGCCGAGTTCGGCGGCGCGTGCCGCGGTGGCGTCGGCGTCGGCCACGGAGAAGTAGAGGGTCCAGTAGGCGGGGGAGTCGGGGGCGAAGGCCTCCTCGCGCGGGGGCATCATGCCGGCCACCATCCGATCCCCTAGCCGCCACCCGGTGTAGGCGACCTGCCCCATCGGCTCCTCCTCGGGCTGCCACCCGAAGACCAGCTCGTAGAAGATCCGGGCCCCATCGGGATCGGGGGTGACCAGCTCGGTCCAGCACATCGCCCCGGGCACGTCGAAGACCTCGGCCCCGGAGAAGGTCATCGGCTGCCAGACGCTGAAGGCGGCCCCGGCCGGGTCACTGAAGACCGCCATCCGACCCCGGTCGAAGACCTCGAACGGCGGTACGACCACCTGCCCGCCCGCGCGCTCCACCCGCCCGGTGACCAGGTCGGCGTCGTCCGTGGCGACATAGGTGGACCAGATCGGCACCTGGTCCGGTACGGCCGGTGGCCCCACCCCGGCGACCGCCCGGCCGCCTAGCTGGAAGATCGTGTACCCGCCCGCCTCCGGCGCGGGCTCCACCTGGCCGGTCCACCCGAACAGCTCCGGATAGAACTCCCGGGCCCGGTCCAGCCCTGGCGTGGCCAGATCGGCCCAGCACGGTGTGCCCGACGGGACGCTGGCCACGGCCACTCCTCTCCAACCCCGCAGTGGCCGCCGCCCGACCACCCCTCCTCGGGCATCGTGGCACCGCCGACGCGGCATCCGGGCCGGAAACCGAGAGAAGGTCAGCTGAACCGGCGACCCTCGTCCCGTCGGTAGGCCCAGCCGGCGAGGGTGGCCAGCACCACCACCCACACCCCGAGCATGACCAGGGAAAGCAGGTTGACCGAGTAGTCCCCGACGGCCGCCCACATCAGCTCCACCGCACCCCGGGTGGGCAGGAAGGGCGCGATCGCCTCGATGAAGCCGGGGGCCTGGTCCGGGGCGGAGAGCAGGCCACCACCGAAGGCGAGCGGGAAGAAGACCAACTGGGCCACCACGATCGCCGCCTTGCTCGGCAGCGCGTACCCGATGGTCAACCCCAGCAGGGTGAACGGCACCGAGACCACGGCCACGGTCGCCAGGGCCAGCAGGAAGGCCCCTGGAGTGATCCGGGCCTGAGTCAGGGTCGCGGCGATCACCACCACGGGGACCAGGGAGAGGTAGGTGAGCACCATCCCGGCCAGGATCCGCCCGGCGAAGCGCGGCGCCGACCCGGCCGGCAGAGTCCGGGTGTACGGATTCCAGGGCTCCTCCACCTCCTCCAGGTAGTGGCTGCTCAGCAGGACCGTTCCACCCTCGGCGTGGAAGGCCCGGATGGCCTCCCACAGGGTGTGTCGGGCCTCCACGTCCAGCCCGGTCGTCGGCTCGTCGAGCACCACCAGCCGGGGGCGGCCGAGGAAGGCCAGGGCCACCGCGAGTCGGCGTTTCTGCCCACCGGAGAGCCCGCCGCACTGCCGCCGCACCAACTCGGCCAGGCCGAACCGGTCGAGCAACTCCCTTGCGGCACCGGGTCCGGGTAGTGGGCGGAGACGAAGTCGACCACCTCACCGACCCGCAGGGTGCCGGGCAGCCCGGTCTCCTGGGGGGGGTGACCCCGATCTGCCGTCGGCTGGCCGGGTCACGCGGATCGCCGCCGTTGAGTTCGACCCGTCCCGAGGTGGCTTCCGCAGCCCGACCAGCAGGCTGATCAGGGTGCTCTTGCCGGCGCCGTTGGGCCCCAGCAGGCCGACCAGTTCACCCGCCCGCCCGTACCTCAAGGTCGACCTGATCCAGGGCGAGGACGTCGCCGTATCGGCGGCTGACCCGCTCGGCACGGGCGAGGATGTCTCTTTCCACGAGCTTGATCATTCTCGGTTCACCAGGTGGTGGCAATACCGCCGGTCAGCCCAAGGGCGCGGGCAGGGGCGCGCGGTGCAGCACCGACATCCGGGAGACCGCCCGGGTGAGCACCACGTAGAGCCGGTGCAGCCCGCGTGGCTCGGCCGCCACGATGTCGGCCGGTTCGACGACGACGACGTGGTCGTACTCCAGGCCCTTGACTGCGGTGGCGGGGACGACCGTGACGCGCGGGCCACCGCCCGCATCGGCGGCGGTCGCGGTCTCGATCCCGGCCGCCGCCAGCACCGCGACCAGCCGGTCCACCGCGTCGTCGGCGGCGATCACCGCGACCGACCCCTCGTGGGCGAGCGCCGCACCCACCTCGGCCACCGTCGCCCCCAGAAGATCGGTCACGGTACGCACCCTCAGCACCCCGTCGCGGCGCAAGGACTCGGCTGGCGGTACGTCCACGGCGAGCGAGGGCAGCAACCGGTTGGCGAAGGCGAGCACGTCGGCCGGTACCCGGAAACCGACGGTCAACGGCACCACTGTCGCGTCCGGCTTACCTAGGTGGCCCAGGGTCACCCGCCAGTCGGTGGCGGCCCACGGCGCGGTCGCCTGGGCCAGGTCGCCGAGCAGGGTCAGCGAACCGTGCTCGCTGCGCCGGGCGATCACCCGGCACTGCATGGCGGAAAGGTCCTGCGCCTCGTCCACCACCACATGCCCGTAGCTGCCCGGCCGCTCGATCAGCCCGGCCGCCTCGTCGATCAACACCGCGTCGGCGGCGCTCCACCGGGTGGCCTTCGGCGTACGCCCCAGCTGCGTACCGCCGCCGCCTGCCCGCGTTCTGGTGCTCCCGGGCGCGTCGCCTGCTGTGGAGGTGCTGTCCTTGCCGGTCAGCAGGGCCTGCTCGGCGGGGGTCAGCAGGCCGTCGGCCGCCGCGGCCAGCCGGGCGGGCTCGGCGAGCAACGCGTGCACCAGCCCGTCCGGGGTCAGCGCCGGCCAGACCGTGTCCAGGAAGGCCGTCACGGGCTTGGACCGACCCATCCGGCGCAGCCACGCCTCGCTCGGCGACTCCGCCCGCCGGGCCTCCGCCTGCCGTTGCAGCAGCCCGACCACCCGGGCACGGACCCGTTCCCGGCCTAGGGCGTACGGCAACCGCTCGGCCCGGGTCTCCTGGACCAGCCGGTGCAGCGGCTCCAGGCCGATCCGCCAGCGGAAGGAGCCGTCGGAGACGACGATCGGCTCGGTCGGCTCACCGAGGTACCCGTCTACCGCCCGACGCAGCACCTCGGCCATCCGGGCGTCGTGCTTGAGCACCGCCACGGCCGGTGGGTCCACCGCCCGCACAGCCACCCGGTCCACCAGGTTCTCGACGGTCGCCTGTTCGACCTCCACCTCGCCGAGGGCCGGCAGCACCGCCGCGATGTACGCCAGGAAGGCCCGGTTAGGGCCCACGACCAGCACCTTCGACCGGCGCAGCCGCTCCCGGTGCAGATAGAGCAGGTACGCGGCCCGGTGCAGCCCGACCGCGGTCTTCCCGGTGCCCGGGGCACCCTGGACGCAGATCGACTGGGCCAGGTCGGCGCGGACCAACTCGTCCTGCTCGGGCTGGATGGTGGCGACGATGTCCCGCATCGGCCCCACCCGGGGCCGTTCGATCTCGGCCGTCAGGATCCGGCTGGCGGTGCCGAGTTCCTCGCCCCGGTCCAGGTGCTCGTCCTCGAAGCTGGTCAGCGCCCCGTTGTCGAATCCGAACCGACGCCGTACGGCCAGCCCCTGCGGGTCGCTTGCGCTGGCCCGGTAGAACGCCCGGGACACCGGCGCCCGCCAGTCCAGCACCAGCGGTTCGCCCTGCTCGTCGGTGACGTGCCGGCGACCGACGTGGTAGCGCTGTCCGGCATGCTCGGCGGGGTTGTTGTGTCCGGCTTGGTCGGCGGGGGCGGCTTGGTCGGCGGGGGCGGCGCCGAAGTCGAGTCGGCCGAAGAACAGCGGCGTTCGTGGGTCGTCGGCCAGTTCGGCCACCCGCCGGGCGAGGTGCCGGCCGAGCTGTTCCGCGGTGTACGAGTCCCCGGCGACCTTGTCGCCGGTGGCGAAGAGCGCCTCGGCGCGTTCCCGCATCCGGCGTAACGCCGTGCGGGAGATGTCCAGGTGTTCGCGTTCGGCCTTGAGATCGGCGTCGAGGTCGGATGCAGGCACGATGCGATTCCTCACGGAGATTCCGGTTGCTCGCTCGCGTGTCCGGGGCGGATGGCCGGCGCCCGGCGCGGGGACGTCCGCTGCGGTGCGTGCTCACCGCGGCCGTCAGGCGAACGGAAATCCTACTCCAGCCAGCAACGCCGGCAATCGAATTCTCATCCTGGTCGGGGATCATGAGGGCATGACGGAGGCCCACCCCGAGCTGCCCCGGGTGACGATCAGCGACCCGCAGACGTTGCGTGCGCTCGCCCACCCGGCCCGGCTCGCGATCATGGAACATCTCGCGGCGACCGAGGGGGCGGTGACCGCCACCGAATGCGCCGAGGTGGCGGGGCTGTCCCCGAGCGCGACCAGCTACCACCTCCGGGCGCTGGCCCGGTTCGGGCTGGTCGAGGCGGCGCCGAGCCGGGGGGATGCCCGGGAACGGTTGTGGCGCAGCACGATGCGGTCCTGGGCGATCGACGCCGGTCGGGCCGCCGACCCGTCGACGCGTGAGGCCGAGCGGAGCCTTGTCGAGGTCTTTCTGACTCGGAATCTGGAGCGTAGCCGCGACTGGTTGCGTCGGGCGCCCGACGAGCCGGAGGAGTGGTACCGGAACGCGATGCTCAGCGACTCGCTGCTGTTGCTCACGGCCGAGGAGTTGGCGGAGGTGAATCGCGCGGTGCTGGAGGTGCTGCGGCCGTTCCGCAAGCGGAGCCGGCCCGATCCGCCGCCGGGTGCCCGCCGGGTGGCGATCCAGTACCAGGCGCTGCCGCTGGACTGAGGGTCTTGTGTCGATCAGATGTGAAGCACTATTTTCGAAGTATGTCTTTCACATCTGGCGACTCGCGCTGGTCGGACGTCGGGCTGGCCACTGCCGCCCGGGGCATCGCGACCTGCGGTGACTTCCTCGCCGCCGTCACGCTGACGCTGACCCTCCAGTCGGCGGGGGCCGGTGGCAGCGCAGTCGCCGGAGTGCTGCTGGCGGCCACCTTGCCGCTGGTGCTGCTCGCCCCGTTGACCGGGCGGCTCGCCGACCGGGTGGACAGCCGGACCCTGCTGATCGGTGCCGGCCTGGCGCAGTCGGTGATCTGCCTCAACCTGGCGTACGCCCGGCATCCGCTGCTGGTCGTCTGCCTGATCGCACTGCTCGCCACCGGTCTGGCGGTCACCCAGCCGGTGCTCTCCGCCCTGATCCCCGCGATGGTGCGTCCAGCTGACCTGCCCCGGGCGGTCGCGCTCAACCAGACCGCCGGCACTATGGGCATACTCGCCGGTCCGGCGCTGGCCGGCTTCCTGGTCGGGTGGTTCGGCAGTCGGGTGCCGCTGTTGGTGGGCGCGGCGAGCTACCTTGCGCTCGTCGTTGCCGGGTTGCTCATCCGCACCCGTCGAGGCGGCGCCCGGCCTTCGATGCCGAGGGCTGCCGGTGCCGTCGGGACGCCGGACGGTGCTACGGCGGACTGGCGACTGCGCCGGGACCCGTTGCTGGTGGCGATGGTGGCCACCCTGGCCGGGGTGATCGCGGCGGTCGGGGCGATCAATGTGATCGAGGTCTTCTACGTACGGGAAACTCTGGGGGCCTCCGCCGCTACCTACGGCCTGGTGACCGGGGCGTGGACCCTCGGCGTGCTCTGCGGTGCCTGGATCTTCGCCCGGCTGGCTCGGCGGTTCGCCGACGACGCCGCTCTGGTCCAGGCAGGTCTGTTCCTGCTCGGCGGCTGCTGCCTCATGGTGCTGGTCTCGGTGACGGTGCCGGTGGCGCTGCTGCTGGTGCCGATCTGGCTGATCGGTGGCGTGTGCAACGGCGGCGACAACGTTTTCAACAACCTGCTGTTGGCTCGGCGGGTACCGGAGGCGGCCCGTGGGCGGGCCTTCGCTGCGATGGGCGCGGCGGTGCAGGGCGCTTCGATGGTCGGTTACCTGATCGGCGGACTGTTGCTGGAGGTGAGCGAACCCCGGCCGCTGATCGTCGGCTGCGGGGTGGCCGGGTTGCTGGTGCTGCTCGGCTTCGTCCGGCCGGTCCGGCGTGCGATCCGGGCCGAGCGGTCCCGCTGCGCTGCGATGGCCCCGCCTGCAGGGCCGCCGGGTGCGGGGTTGGCCACTTCGACGCCGGTCCGCTGAGCAGGTCACCGGTGGCGGGGATACGGTCGGGGCATGATCGAGCGCGTCGCCCGTCCCCGGGTCGGGCACATCCAGTTCCTCAACTGCCTACCGATCTACTGGGGCCTGATGCGCTCCGGCGCCCTGCTGGACGTCGATCTGTACAAGGACACCCCGGACCGGCTCAACGCCGCGCTCGTCGCCGGTGATCTGGACATCGGACCGATCTCCCTGGTGGAGTACCTGCGGCACGCGGACGAACTCCTGCTGCTGCCCGACCTGGCGGTCGGCAGCGACGGCCCGGTGCTGTCGGTCAACCTGGTCAGCACCCGTCCGCTCACCGAACTCGACGGGGCCCGGGTGGCGCTCGGCTCGACCTCGCGCACTGGTGTGCTGCTCGCCCAACTGCTGCTGCGCGAGCGGTACGGGGTGCAGCCCGAGTACTTCCGGTGCCCGCCCGATCTGACCCAGATGCTGCTGGAGGCGGACGCGGCGGTGCTGATCGGTGATGTGGCCCTGCGCGCCCTCTACGAGGCGCCGAGCCGGGGCCTGACGGTCACCGACCTGGGTCAGGCCTGGCGGGAGTGGACCGGCCTACCGATGGTCTTCGCCGTCTGGGCCGCCCGACGCGACTTCGCCGCCGCCCACCCCGGACTGGTCAAGGAGGTGCACGAGGCCTTCCTGCGCTCCCGTGACCTGTGCCTGGCCGAACTCGACCAGGTAGTCGAGTCCGCAGCCCGCTGGGAACCCTTCGACGCGGCCACCCTGGCCTCCTACTACCAGGCGCTGGACTTCTCCCTGGGCGATCGCCAGGTGGCCGGCCTCCGCGAGTTCGCCCGCCACGCCGCCGCCCTGGCCGAAGCCCCCGCCCTCCCCCCCACCGGCCCCACCTTCTTCACCCGCTAACCCCACCTCTCTCTCCCGCGATCTTGCACTTTCGGTCGCCGCATTCCGGACATAAGCCGTGAATCAGCGACCAAAATTGCAAGATCGACGGGGAAAGGGGGGTGCGGGCGCGTGAGGGTGAGGGCGGCGGGGAGGGTTAGAGGGTGGGGGTTTGGAGGGCCTTGGTGATCTTTTGGCAGTTGGCCATGCCGTATTCGTAGCCCTTGTCGATGTCGTAGCGGAGCATGACGCCCATCGTCCAGGTGTCACCGATGGCCAGGCAGTTGACGTGGATTTCCTGCTCCTGCTCGCGGTCGACCCAACCGTTCTTGATGGCGATCTTCTTGGCCTCGGCGGTCGGGAACGCCTTGCGGATGCCGAAGTCCCCGGCACCGCGTACCAGCCGCATCTCGTTGAGCAGCCACTTGGTCCAGGTGGGGCCGGCGGCCCGGCCGTCGACGATGCAGTTGCCCAGCCGGGCCACGTCCCGGGGCGAGAGCTGGGTACGGCTCCACCC
The DNA here is from genome assembly GCF_040643455.1 of Micromonospora sp. NPDC047134. Lineage (NCBI taxonomy): Bacteria > Bacillati > Actinomycetota > Actinomycetes > Micromonosporales > Micromonosporaceae > Micromonospora > Micromonospora sp. NPDC047134. Next base: position 261,390 of record NZ_JBEYUI010000003.1, on the reverse strand, counting down.
GCGGTCCTCGGAGACCTTGCTGTCGGTCAGGTCGCAGGTGGAGATCAGCCGCCGGATCGAGGCGGTCGTGTCGATCTCTTCGTACACGGTCTGGGTGCGTACGTTGTCGCTGTCCCTGATGATCTTCGTGAGATCGGCCAGCTTCGCGTCGCTCGGGGTCTGCCCGGCGTCGGCGCTGAGGCGCAGGTAGTCGGCGACGATCCAGGACTTGATCAGGGACGCGGTGGTGCTGGTCTCGGCCATGTTGTCCGAGCCGATGATCTCGCCGGTGCGGCGGTCCAGCACGCTCCAGGCGTACCAGCCTTCGATCTTCAGGTTGAGGCTCTTCGCCTCGAAGGGCAGGGGCTCAGGCTCGGGGGAGGGGCTGGGAGACGGCGGGGCGGACCTGGTCTTGCGGTCGGTCAGATCCTTGCCCCGATCCTCCGATGAGGCCGATCCCCACTCAGCGGCCGCAGTGGACTCGAAGGGCGAGCCGGGCAGCAGGCGCAGCGACACCAGGACCAGACCGATCAGGACGGCGGTGATGGCCGCGAGACGTAATCGCGATGCCTCGCGGTGGCTGCGGCGACGGCTCCGGGCGGCCATCAGAGCTTGCCGATCGGCTGCTGGGGCACCTTGAGGGCGCCGCCGGGCTGGGGGGTGACCAACTGCGCGGTCACGCTCGCGCAGACGTCGGAGCCGTAGTCGAGCCCTTGGCTGTGTGGGTAGCGAAGCATTACCGCGAGACTCCACTTCTCGGTGACTGCCAGACAGTTGACGTGCCAGTTGCCGTCATAACTGAGCGGCGTCCAGCCGTTCTTGATGCTCAACGGGCCCTGGCTGAGGATGGACTCGGGGAGCCCATCGATAATTCCCCATCGGCCGCCGCCTGAACGTGCTCGCTGGTCCTTGTCCGCGGTGCTGCCGCGTACCTTGCTCATCTCGGTCATCAGCCACTCGGTCCACTTGGGTCCGGCGGCCTTGCCGTCGGCGATGCAGTCGCCGAGCCGGACGGCGTCCCGGGGGGACATCCGGGTGAAGCTCCACCAGCCCTCGTACCCGGGCACGTTGCCGCGCTTGGTGTCGGTGAGGCCGCAGATGCTGATCGCGCGCCTGACCACCGGGCCGGGCTTACCCCCGGCCGGCACCGCGTACGAGCCCCCGGCGGCCCGGTAGACGAGATTCGTAGCGTCGTCGTCGCTGTCCCGGATGGCCAGACTGGCCGCCTTCTTCAGGGCCGCCGTCGGCTCCTTGTCGCCCAGTTGGCGCAGGTAGTCGGCGACGATCCAGGCCTTGAGCATCGACTCGGTGGAACTGGTGGCGGCCAGGTTCTTGGAGCCGGAGATCTCGCCCGATTCACGATCCATCAGCGCCCAGGAGAAGAACTCGCCCTTGAAGTTCACCGAGACCTTGGCCGCCGCCAGGGTCGGGGGCGGCGGGGGCTCCGGGGTGGGCGCGGCGACGCTGGCCGGCGCCGACTCGCCGGTCCCGCCGGCGAGTCGGGCGTACGCGGTTGGTACCAACATGACGCCGCCGAGCAGCACTGCTGTGACGGCGAACACCATGGTCACGCGGGATCGCATGAGCGGGTGAACTCCAGATGTCAGGCCGGGGGGACCGGCTTGTTGCCAGGACTGATCGCGGTGGATCGCCTCCGGGCCGGGGGGACCTTGGCCCTGTTTCTGGTCGACGATCGCTGGAAGCCGATCGGTGTGACGTGCGAAGTCTACGTGCGGATCGGCGTCTTGCCAGGTTTTGAGACCTGACAACGCGCTGTGCAGGCGGGATAACAAACCGTTGGAGGTCGGTTGCGAGGATTAATCGGCTAATTGTGAGTCAAGTCTCGTCTTCGGAGCGTCACCAATCCTGCTCATTGCGCTACGAGCGGCGGTTTCGCATTTCTATGACACCCTCTGGTGTCTTGGGCTGACAGCTGTAACACTTAGGGCATGTATGGCAATGACTTCCCGGGCGAGGACCCGCCCGGCGGCCTGCTCGGCGAGGTGGAGGCGGCGGAGGCGGACCTGCGGGCCGCCGCGGAGCGAGACCGGGGCGCCCCTGGTCAGGACGTCGACCTGGCCGCCTACTTCGCGGAGGTCATCGACGCCGACCAGAAGATCGAGCCGCGCGACTGGATGCCCGAGGCGTACCGGCGGACGTTGATCCGGCAGATCGCCCAGCACGCCCACTCCGAGATCATCGGGATGCAGCCCGAGGGCAACTGGATCAGCCGGGCCCCGTCGCTCAAGCGCAAGGCGATCCTGCTGGCCAAGGTCCAGGACGAGGCCGGCCACGGCCTGTACCTCTACGCCGCCGCGGAGACCCTGGGGATCAGTCGGGACGAGCTGGTCGAACTGCTGCTCGAAGGCCGGCAGAAGTACAGCTCGATCTTCAACTACCCCACCCTCACCTGGGCCGACGTCGGCGCCATCGGATGGCTGGTGGACGGCGCGGCGATCGTCAACCAGGTCCCGCTCTGCCGCTGCTCCTACGGCCCGTACGCCCGCGCCATGATCCGGGTCTGCAAGGAGGAGTCGTTCCACCAGCGCCAGGGCTACGAGATCCTGCACACCCTGGCCCACGGCACCCCGGCCCAGAAGGCGATGGCCCAGGACGCCCTGGACCGCTGGTGGTACCCCTCGCTGGCCATGTTCGGCCCGCCGGACGGCGACTCCACCCACTCCGCCCAGTCGATGGCCTGGAAGATCAAGCGCTTCTCCAACGACGAGCTGCGGCAGCGCTTCGTGGACATGTGCGTCGGCCAGGCCGAGGTGCTCGGGCTGACCATCCCCGACCCCGACCTGCGCTGGAACTCAGAACGCCAGGCGTACGACTTCACCCAGCCCGACTACGCCGAGCTGATGCGGGTCATCTCCGGCGACGGGCCGTGCAACCGGCAGCGGATGGAACACCGGCGTCGCGCCCACACCGAGGGCGCCTGGGTACGTGAGGCCGCCGCGGCGTACGCGGCCAAGCAGGCAAGCAAGGAGAAGGTCGCGGCATGAGCCAGCACACCACCCCCCTGTGGGAGGTCTTCGTACGGGCCCGGCGCGGGTTGGCGCACACCCACGTGGGCAGCCTGCACGCCCCCGACGCCGAGTTGGCCCTGCGCAACGCCCGTGATCTCTACACCCGCCGCCAGGAAGGGGTGTCCATCTGGGTGGTGCCGGCCGGCGCGATCACCGCCTCCAGCCCGGACGAGAAGGACGCCTTCTTCGACCCGGCGGCCGACAAGGTCTACCGCCACCCCACCTTCTATGAGGTGCCTGAAGGGGTGGCCCACCTGTGAGCGCGAGGAGTGAGCCGGTTCTGCGAGCCCCGCAGTCGCGAACGGAGGCGGGTGCTGTGAGCGCGACTTTTGATTTCGCCCTCGCCCTCGGTGACGATGCGCTGATCGCGGCGCAGCGGCTGGCCGAGTGGACCACCCGGGCGCCGGAGATGGAAGAGGACATCGCGCTGGCCAACATCGCCCTGGATCAGCTCGGTGCGGCCCGGCTGCTGCTGTCGTACGCGGGTGAGCTGGAGGGCGCCGGTCGGGACGAGGACGCCCTGGCGTACCTGCGCGACGACCGGAGGTTCCGCAACTGCCTGCTGGTCGAGCTGCCCAACGGCGACTTCGCGATGACCATGGCGAAGCTGCTCGTCCTGTCGGCGTACCAACTGCCGCTCTACACCGCTCTGGCGGGCTGCGCCGACGAGCGGTTGGCCGCCATCGGAGGCAAGGCCCGCAAGGAGTCCGCGTACCACCTGGACCACGCCGCCCTCTGGGTACGGCGACTGGGCGACGGCACCGAGGAGTCGCACCGGCGGATGCAGGCCGGCATCGACGAGGTCTGGCCGTACGTCCCGGAGTTGTTCGCCGCCCAGCCGCAGGCCCCGGTCGACCCGGCCACCCTGCGGGCCGAGTTCGACACGACGGTCTCGACCGTGCTCGCGGAGGCGACCCTCACCGCGCCGGAGCCCGGCTGGGCACCGGCCGGTGGACGCGAGGGCCTGCACACCGAGCACCTGTCGTACCTGCTTGCCGAGATGCAGGTGCTGCATCGGGCCCACCCCGGCGCCCGCTGGTGAAGGCCCGGGACCCGAGGTGGCGACGGTGAACTTCGCGTACGAGGCCGTGGCCGCGGTGGTGGACCCGGAGATCCGGGTGGTCACCATCGCCGACCTCGGCATCCTGCGCGCGGTGGAGGTGGCGCCGGACACCGGCCGGGTGGTGGTGACCATCACCCCGACCTATACGGGCTGTCCGGCGATGGACGTCATCCGCGCGGACATCCGCCGGGCCCTGGCCGCGGCCGGTCACCCCGATGCCGAGGTACGCACGGTGCACAGTCCCGCCTGGAGCACCGACTGGATCACCGACGCCGGGCGGGCCAAGCTGGCCGCCGCCGGCATCGCCCCGCCGGCCCCGGTCCGCCGCGACGGGGTCGTCCCGTTGACCCTGGCCGTGCGCTGCCCGCGTTGCGGGTCCCTGGAGACCGAGCAGCTAAGCCGGTTCGGCTCCACCGCCTGCAAGTCACTCTGGCGCTGCCGCGCCTGCTCCGAACCGTTCGACCATGTGAAGGCACTGTGACTGTCACCATCACCCGCCCGGTCCGCCGTCGCCCGGTGTTCCACCCGCTGCCCGTCATCGCCGTGGACCGGCTCACCGCCGACGCCGTCGCGGTCACCTTCGAGGTGCCGCAGGAGCTGCGCGAGACCTTCGCCTTCCGTGCCGGTCAGCACCTGACGGTACGCCTACCTGCTGCGCAGCCGGAGAGCGAGGACGTGCGCCGTTCGTACTCGATCTGCTCCACCCCGCAGGAGTTGGCCCGGCACGGGCGGCTGCGCATCGGGGTGCGGGAGATCCCCGGCGGGGCCTTCTCGTCGTACGCCTGCGGGGTTCTGCGCAGCGGCGACACCGTGGAGGTGCTGCCCCCGCTGGGTCACTTCACCACGGCCTTCGCGCCGGACCGGGTGCGTCGCTACGGCGCGGTGGTCGCCGGGTCCGGCATCACCCCGGTGCTGTCGCTGATCGCCACGGCCCTGGCCGTCGAGGCGGCCAGCACCTTCACCCTGGTGTACGGCAACCGGACGGCCAACAGCGTGATGTTCGCCGAGGAGCTGGCCGACCTCAAGGACCGCTACCCGACCCGGCTGCACCTGGTGCATGTGCTCTCCCGGGAGCAGGGCGAGTCCGCGCTGCTGTCCGGGCGGGTGGACGCCGAGCGGCTGGGGCGCCTGCTGGACACCATCGTCCCCGGTGACCTGATCGAGGAATGGTTCCTCTGCGGCCCGTACGGCCTGGTGGTGGACGCCCGTGAGGTGCTGACCGGGCGGGGCGTGCCGGAGTCGGCAGTGCACACCGAGCTGTTCCATGTCGACGCCGCACCCGAGCCGCTGCGCCGACCGGAGGACTCCTCCGGCGGCACCGAGGTGACCATCGTGCTCGACGGCCGTTCGTCGAGCTTCACCATGCGCCGCGACGAACGGGTGCTGGACGCCGCGCTGAAGGTCCGCGGCGAACTGCCGTACGCCTGCAAGGGTGGGGTCTGCTCGACCTGCCGGGCGAAGGTGGTCTCCGGCGAGGTGGAGATGGCCCGCAACTACGCCCTGGAGCCCGACGAGGTGGCCGCCGGGTACGTGCTGACCTGCCAGTCCAGCCCACGCACGGACACCCTCACGGTCGACTACGACGCCTGATCCGGCTTCGGCTCGGGGCGGAGGTGGGCGGTCCAGTAGGTCAGGTCGGAATGATGCTCGACCAGCGTCACCCGCTCGCCGCAGGCTTCCTCGATCATCTTCACCGCGTCGTCCAGGTGGGCCGGGTAGTGGTCCCAGTCGTCGTCGCGGAACAGGTGCAGCCCGGCCTCGCCCCGATCGTCGCCGAACGTCTCCGCCGCCTCCGGCGACATCAGCACCACCGTGTAGCGAGCCGCCTCGATCTCCGCCTCCGTGGGCTGCGGCTGCTCGGCCCTGGGCCGCCGCCGGAATCGCTCGACGACTGACGGGATCGGCCCCGGCGAGTTTGCTGGATCGTACGGCTGAAGCCAGGTTGGCTGGAAGGGCTTTCGGATCTGCGGCTCCACGGAGACCTCCCGTCGACGGCAATGAACTTTCGCAACGTTGCTGTCGATGTTTGCGGGTTGGATGAGATCAAGTCAATACTGAGCGCGACGACTCGGTGTGTCTGGGTGACGACCCCGGGGTGGGTGGAGGTGGCGGATGTCCAGGGCGAACCAGCCGACGGTGGTGGGCCGAGGTCTCGGCGGCGAGTTGCGGGAGCTGCGGCAGGCCCGCAAGCTGGCCCTGCGCCGGGTGGCGATCCGGCTCGGCTGGCAGCCGTCGAAACTGTCCCGGATGGAGACTGGCATCCAGGGCATTCCGGCCGCCGACGTGGCCTCCCTGCTGGTGATCTACGGCGTCACCGGCGACGAACGCAAGCGGCTGCTCGGCATGGCCGCGCGTTCCGCCGAGTCGGGCTGGTGGGAGGTGATCGACGGCCTCTCCGACGAGTCCCGGACGCTGATCCGGCTGGAGGCCGAGGCCACCGCCATCGTGAACTGGCAACCGCTGCTGGTGCCGGGCCTGTTGCAGATCCCGGACTACACCCACGCGGTGATGGTGGGCTGCGGGGTGCCGGAGGTCGAGGCGCAGTCACGGGTGGCTGCCCGGCTCGGCCGGCAGGCCATCCTGAGCCGGCCCGCCCCGCCGAAGCTGCACGCACTGATCGACGAGGCGGTGTTGCGCCGGGCGCTCGGCGGGCCGGCGGTGATGGCCCGCCAACTGCGGCATCTGGTCGACGCCGCCGAGCGGCCGAACGTCACGCTGCAGGTGGTGCCGCTGCCGGTCGGCGCGCACACCGGGCTCGACGGATCGTTCGCGCTGCTCGACTTTCCCCGCAACCGATCCGTGGTCTACCTCGACCACAAGCTGACCGGTCTGTTCCTCGAAGAGGCGCCGCAGGTGGCCCACTTCCGGGGCGAGGCGGATAGGCTTGGCGGCGTGGCGCTGAGCCCCGCCGAATCGGTGCGGCTCGTTGCACAGATCGCAACGGAGCACGAACGAAAGTGAGCCGTCAATGATCATCCTTGACCTGACCGGCGCGACCTGGCGCAAGTCCAGCCGCAGCGGTTCCAACGCCGACTGCGTGGAGGTGGCCGAGCTGACCCGGGCGGTCGCCGTACGCGATTCGAAGGACCCGAACGGGCCGGTGCTGGCCTTCGACCGCCCGGCCTGGTCGTCCTTTGTCGGTGCGCTCCCACAGCAGATGCGGGTGTGACGGTCAAACCTCACACCCGACGGGCCGCTGCGTAACGGGCGTTGCGGGAGCGTTCCTGGCCGCTCATCTGGACGAGATCTCTTTCCCGTAGGGAACGGAGCGCGCGTAGCACCTGGTGCGATTTCAAGCCGGTGGCCTGCTCAAGTTCTCCTCGCGACCGGCTGCCGCTCGCAAGTGCTGCCATGACCTTGCTCTCGTTCGCGTTCAGCATGAGATCTGCCGCTCGGGAACTGGGTGCCTGCCCCGCCAGGGGTGTGAAGAGATCCGGTGACTCGTCGATGGCGGTGGTGACCAGACGATAGGTCGTGCCGCCCCGGGAACCGTGCTGGGTGACGAGGCCACGTTCGACCAGTTCGCGAAGTTCCCGGCTGGCGATTCGGCTGTCGGTCACGCCGGTCACTGCGCGGAATGAGCTGTTGGACAGCTCCCTCCCGCCCCGCATCACCACGAGGGCGGCCATCTGGGAACGACTCAACGGCCCTCGACCGAGCGACCCCAACCACTTGATGGCCTCCTCGTCCAGCAAGGTGTGGTTGGGGAACTCCACCGTGAATGTGGAGATGTCATCGGCGAAGCGAGGCTGCTCCATGCCGGCCTCGGCGAGAGCGATCCTGATCCGGGTGATGCCGCTGCCGCGGTTCTCGCACACCATGTGCCCGTCGCCGAACGGGGTGTCTTCGAGAATCTTGAGCAGGGATCGGTTGCGGGATGAAGTGACGGGGGTCGTTCCGAGGGAAGTCACCTCAACCGGCCCGTAGAGCCCGCCGGGATTCCTGATCACGAGGCGGTCGGGGTACATCTCGACCTGAACCTGCATTCCTCGGGCGAACTCGGCGTAGTCCCGGTGAACGAGCGCGTTCACCAGTGCCTCGCGTAGCACCTCTTCCGGATACTCCCATTCCTCAGTGCGGTAGAGGCCGGAGATCACGTTGCGCCGCCTCATGTTGCGTTTGAGGATCCGGATGCACTCCGCGACCATCGTGGGGATCGAGCCGTCCACCGATCTGTTCTCGGTGAAGCGTTCACCGCGCGGGCCGAGGGCTCCCGGTTGGGTCGTGGGATACGCCACGAAGGTCAGACCCAGCTGAGGTTCGAAAGTCTGTGGATATGTGCCGAACACGAGAAGGCCGGCGAGAGTAGGCACCACATTGTCCTGGTGGCGGGTCAGGACGTTCAGCATGATGAGCGCCTGTTCGTCGCTGACCCGCCGGAAGATCTCTCCTCGTGTCTGGCGGATCCGGTTGAGGAACGCGGCGAGTAAGTCCGAGTCAAGGTCGTCGGGCACGGCGTGGGGGACGGGAGCCGCGTCGTATCGCTGCTCAGTGCGGTTTGCCAGGAGCACCGCCACCTCGTAGTCGGTGAGACGCCGGTCACCGTCGCTGACGCGGATCCGGGAGCCTGCCCACGGGCCTAGAGTTCTCTTGTGGCAGGGGCGCTGATCGCGGGCCAAGGGCGGGACCTCACAGACCACCACCTGGTGGCCGGCGAGTTCGACGGTACTGATGTCCGCACGGACTGCCGGCTCCAACTCGGCGCAGACGGCGCCCAGGTTGGCCTCCATGACGCCCGGCTCGGTGACCCCGGTCACCTCGAAGTTGTTGCGCTCATCGACTCCGAGAACCACCTGCCCGCCCCCGGCGTTGGCGAAGGCGCTGATCGTCTCCCAGATGCTGGACGGGAGACCGCCCCGGGCCTTCTTGACCTCGCAGATCGAGTTGTCGTTCCCGAGTTGCCGGAGACGGTCGAGTAGCTCTTGGAGTTCCGTCGGCGTCACTGGTGCACCCTCCTCACCAGGGGAGATCGTCAGCGAGACGAAGTGTTACAGCGGAACTGGCTTGTGCGACGGTGCCGCGCCGTTGTGTTGCACTTGTGCAACACGGCCTGTCGCACAATCTGGTTTCTGTGCGACAGCTACGCCTGATGGTGGGTGGCCTTTTCTGGGCCTCCAGGCTGCCGACGTAGGCTCGTAGACGTGATGGTGAGCCGGGAGATCGACGACATCCTGCAGCGTGGCGCGGACGGTGGGCGGATCACGCCCGAGGAGGCCCTGCTGCTCTACACCGATGCGCCCTTCCACGCCCTCGGTGAGGCGGCGGACGCGGTGCGGCGGCGGCGCTACCCGGACAACATCGTCACGTACCTGATCGACCGCAACATCAACTACACCAACGTCTGCGTGACGGCGTGCAAGTTCTGTGCCTTCTACCGGGCTCCTAAGCACAAGGAAGGGTGGACCCACCCGACCGAGGAGATCCTGCGGCGCTGCGGCGAGGCCGTCGAGTTGGGCGCCACCCAGGTCATGCTCCAGGGCGGCCACCACCCGGACTACGGCGTGGAGTACTACGAGGAGCTGTTCTCCTCGGTCAAGAAGGCGTACCCGCAGCTCGCCATCCACTCGATCGGTCCCAGCGAGATTCTGCACATGGCCAAGGTGTCCGGGGTGAGCCTGGACGAGGCCATCGCCCGGATCAAGGCCGCCGGGCTGGACTCGATCGCCGGTGCCGGTGCCGAGATGCTGCCCGCGCGGCCCCGCAAGGCGATCGCCCCGCTGAAGGAGTCGGGCGAGCGCTGGCTGGAGGTCATGGAGCTGGCCCACCGGCAGGGGGTCGAGTCGACCGCGACGATGATGATGGGCACCGGCGAGACCGCCGCCGAGCGGATCGAGCACCTGCGGATGATCCGCGACGTGCAGGACCGCACCCAGGGTTTCCGGGCCTTCATCCCGTGGACGTACCAGCCGGAGAACAACCACCTGAAGGGTCGTACCCAGGCCACCACCCTGGAGTATCTGCGCCTGGTGGCGGTGGCCCGGCTGTTCTTCGAGACCGTGCCGCACCTGCAGGCCTCCTGGCTGACCACCGGCAAGGATGTCGGCCAGCTCGCCCTGCACATGGGGGTGGACGACCTCGGGTCGATCATGCTGGAGGAGAACGTCATCTCCTCGGCGGGGGCCCGGCACCGGTCCAACCTGCACGAGCTGATCGGGATGATCCGTTCCGCCGATCGGATTCCGGCCCAGCGGGACACCCTCTACAACCGGCTGGCCGTGCACCGTACGCCGGCGGACGATCCGACCGACGAGCGGGTGGTTTCCCACTTCTCCTCGATCGCCTTGCCGGGTGGCGGGGCCGGTCGTTCGCTGCCTCTGGTCGAGGCGAACTGACCCTGCGCGGTAGCCGGCCGCGACGAACTGATCCTGTGCGATAGGTGGCCGCGTCGTTCCGCAATGCGGCCGGTCAGCCGAATAGCCGAGTCGTACCGTCTTTCCGGCTGACTGTCTGCTGCCGGGAGGACCGGCCGGGGATCCCGTCGGGCGACCGCGCTCATCAATTCGGTCGATCCTTAAATAAAGATTAGTTGACCAGTTCCCCCGTGGTGGCGTTGCGGGGTGGCGCGGGTGATCGAGGGCCGCTAACGTCCCCGCCCGTACATTCCCATACCTCACTGGGGAGACCAGTTGATGATCTTCCGTGCCCGCCGCGCCGCGAGTCTCGCCGCGGCCGCACTGCTCGCCGCTGGTGCTGTCTCCGCTTTCGGTGTGCCGGCCCACGCGGCCGGTACCGAGACGGACCTGGCGGTCACCGCCGCCGGCACCCGGATGACCGAGGGCGTCGAGGGCAAGTACGGCTGGATCAAGATCGCAAATCAGGGCGAGGGCACCCCGGGCAAGGTGCTCGTCAAGGTCGATGTGTCCAAGATGGACGACGAGAAGATGATGCTGGTTCCGCTCTCCTTTGGTGAGTGCGAGGTCATCGGCGAGTCGAAGCCCGAACTGTTCACCTGCGAGCTGGCCAAGGAAGAGATTCCCGGTCCGGGTGAGACCTCCGAGGTGTCGATCGTTCTGTTCAAGATGGACGAGAAGGTCACCGGGCCGCTGACCGCGCCGGTGACGATCAGCATCGAGTCCGATGACGACACCGATGACAGCAACAACAGCATCGACGTCGATGTCGAGTTGACCCCGGAGAGCGGCGTCGACCTCGGTGTGTTCGTGCCGGATGTGAAGGCCCGCATCGACCTCGACAGTGGCAAGGAGAAGGGTCCGCTGCGGCCCGGGGACACCGCCCTGGTCTACGGCGAGGTCATGAACCAGGGTGACCGGGTCGCCGAGGGCATCAAGCTGACCTTCCAGTTGCCGAAGGGTGCGAAGTTCGAGCCGATCGATGGCTGCGAGATCGGCGACGACGGGCGCACCGCGATCTGCCAGGACAAGAACTTCCTGCTTGAACCGAACTTGATTATCTGGTTCGACCTGCTGATCACGGTGGATGGGGACCTTGAGGCGCCGATCACCCTGAAGGGCGGCTCGCTGGAGGCCACCGCGTTCGGTGCTCTGCCGGTCGACTCCCCGGCGATCCACCGGAAGGCCGCCAAGCCGGCCTTCGCCAAGGCCAAGGTGCGGCAGGCCGAGGAGTCCGACTTCGCCGACCTGGACCCCTCCGACAACACCGACGACTTCGCGGTGATCCTCGCCGCGCCGAACGGTGGCGGCGGCGGTGGCCTGCCGGTCACCGGTGTGCAGGCCGGTCTGATCGGTGGCGTCGGTGCGGCCGTGGTGGTCGCCGGTGCCGTGCTGTTCCTGCTGGCCCGCCGTCGCCGGGTGGTCCTGGTGACCCCGGGTGACGAGAAGACGACCGCCTGAGGTTCGTCCTCTATCGGCCCGTACGGGCCGTTCACATAACGCAAGGCAGTCAGGGCGAGATGGGTGACCATCTCGCCCTGACTGTGTCCGCAGGACGGTCGGCCGGGCCGACCGGGCGGCTGCGGGGTGGCGAAGATCGCCCCGGGGCAGGCGACCCTGCCCGCGATCCGGCACCGGTCGGGCTGGCAGAGTGGAGGGGTGAGTCGTACCCCGCAGGGCCAGCGAGCCAGCCTGGACAAGCAGCCGCACGAGGTCGCCGCGATGTTCGACGGCGTGGCGGCCCGCTATGACCTGACCAACACCGTCCTCTCCTTCGGGCAGGACCGGTTCTGGCGGCGGGCCACCCGGTCCGCGCTGGAACTGCGCCCCGGTGACCGGGTGCTGGACGTGGGCGCGGGTACGGGGGTGTCCACGGAGGAGCTGGCCCACTCCGGGGCGTACGCCGTCGGCGCCGACCTGTCGCTCGGCATGCTGTACGCCGGCAAGCGCACCCGACCCCAGGTGCCGCTGCTGGCCGGAGACGCGCTGCGGCTGCCGTTCGCCGACGCCAGTTTCGATGCGGTGACGATCTCCTTCGCGCTGCGCAACGTCAACGACACCGATGCCGCGCTGCGCGAACTGGCGCGGGTGACCCGGCCGGGTGGCCGGCTGGTGGTCTGCGAGTTCAGCACCCCGGTCAACCCGGCCTTCCGTACGGTCTACCTGTCGTACCTGATGCGTTCGTTGCCCGCGGTGGCCCGGACGGTCTCCAGCAATCCGGACGCGTACGTCTACCTGGCCGAGTCGATCCGGGCCTGGCCGGATCAGGCGGCTCTGGCGGCCCGGGTGCAGGCGGCCGGCTGGGGTCGGGTGGCCTGGCGCAACCTGACCGGGGGTGTGGTGGCCCTGCACCGGGCGATCCGCCAGTAATTGCCCATATTCGGGAGAATGTGGTTGGTTTACGGCATATCCTGTCGGGCATGACCGATCCGAGGGATGCGGCCGACGGCGATGCCGCCGAACTGGTCGCCCAACTGCGGGATCTGGCTGGTGCGGATCCGGCGGACGTGCGTCAGGTGGTGTCCGAGGTGCTGGCGGCCCTGGATCGGGCCGCCGGGGGTGCCCTGCGTGAGCATCTGCCGGAGACCATCCGGGCCGGTCTTGATGCGGCCGGCCCGGCGCGGCTGGCCCCCGGGGCGAAGGGCTAGGTCGGCCTGGTCGAACCGGTCGAATCGACGAAAAGGCATGGCACGCAGCCGTGACGGACTCGTTTCCACCAGGTTAGGTTGCCCTAACAACGCGAGCATACGGCCACGGTCATAGACTCGTCTCGGCAGGCTTGTGAAGCATTTCACGAGCGCGCGGGGAGGAGGCGCAAATGACCGCGGTGGAGAACGACGCCGACGTGATCGTCGTGGGCGCCGGTCCCGGTGGTTCGGCGACCGCGTATCACCTGGCTCGGCACGGCGTACGCGTGCTGCTGCTGGAGAAGACCGAGTTCCCTCGGGAGAAGGTCTGCGGTGACGGGCTGACCCCCCGCGCGGTGCGCCAACTGATCCGCATGGGTGTGGACACCTCGCCCGAGGCCGGCTGGCTGCACAACCGGGGCCTGCGGGTGATCGGTGGCGGCGTCCGGCTGGAACTGGACTGGCCGGATCTGGCCAGCTTCCCGAACTACGGCCTGGTGCGCACCCGCCTGGACTTCGACGACCTGCTCGCCAAGCGGGCGGTCTCCGCCGGTGCCGACCTGCGTACCAGTGTCAATGTCATCGGTCCGGTGCTCGACGGCAACGGCCGGGTGATCGGCGTCGAGGCCGAGACCGGCCCGGACAAGGCCCCGGCCACCTTCCACGCGCCCCTGGTGGTCGCCGCCGACGGAGTCTCCGGCCGGTTCCCCCTGGCCCTGGGACTGGCCAAGCGGGAGGACCGCCCGATCGGGGTGGCCGTTCGCCGCTACTACCGCTCCGAGGTCCGGCACGACGACGACTACCTGGAGTCGTGGCTGGAACTGCGGGCCAAGGGCACCGGGGAGCTGCTGCCCGGGTACGGCTGGATCTTCGGCCTGGGTGACGGCCGGGTCAACGTCGGGCTGGGCATCCTGAACTCCTCCTCGGCCTTCGGCAAGACCAACTACCGGCGGCTGCTCACCGACTGGCTGGCCAACACTCCGCCGGAGTGGGGGATGACCGACGAGGCCAACGCCGAAGGGCCGACCCTCGGCGCGGCGCTGCCGATGGGCTTCAACCGGGTGCCGCACTACACCCGCGGTGTCATGCTGGTAGGGGACTCCGGCGGCATGGTCAACCCCTTCAACGGCGAAGGCATCGCGTACGCGATGGAGTCCGGCGAACTGGCCGCGGAGGTCGCCGCCCAGGCCCTCGCCCGGCCGGCCGGTGTCGAGCGGGAGCGGGCCCTGATGGCGTACCCGCAGGAGCTCAAGACGCGCTTCGGCGGCTACTACCGGCTGGGCGGGATCTTCGTGAAGCTGATCGGCCGGCCCGAGATCATGCGGGTGGCGACGAAGCACGGAATGCCGCACCCGACGTTGATGCGCTTCGTGCTCAAGCTGCTGGCCAACCTCACCGACCCCCGTGGCGGTGACGCGATGGACCGGGTGATCAATGCGATGACTCGGGTTGCGCCGGCGGTATAGGGCGCGAGGCCACCCCGCCGAAGGTCGTCGGGTGGGTTGTGAATAGTGTGAATTTTGCCAACGAACGAGGGCAGGGAAGGACGAGCAGGAGAAGAATATGTCGCTCTCGCCTTACGTACCCATCATCGGGCTGTTCGCCCTTGCCGCGGCCTTCGCGCTGTTCTCGATAGCCGCCACCCGGTTCACCGGGCCCCGCCGCTACAACAAGGCCAAGCTCGAAGCCTACGAGTGTGGGATCGAGCCCAGCCCGCAGCCGGTCGGCGGTAGCCGATTCCCGGTCAAGTTCTATCTGACGGCGATGCTTTTCATCGTCTTCGACGTGGAAATGATCTTCCTTTACCCGTGGGCGGTCTCGTTCGACGCCCTACCGGTGTTCGGGCTCGTGGCCATGTTCGTGTTCATCGGTGCGGTCTTCGTCGCCTACGCCTACGAGTGGCGTCGCGGCGGCCTGGACTGGGACTGAGGGAGGAACCCAGATGGGTATCGAGGAGAAACTTCCCGCCGGTGTCCTGCTCACCTCGGTGGAGAAGCTGGTCAACTGGTCGCGCAAGTCCTCGGTCTGGGGCGCCACGTTCGGCCTGGCCTGCTGCGCGATCGAGATGATGGCCGCCGGTGGGCCCCACTACGACATGGGCCGCTGGGGCATGGAGGTCTTCCGGGCCTCGCCCCGACAGGCCGACCTGATGATCGTCGCGGGCCGGGTCAGCCAGAAGATGGCCCCGGTGCTGCGCCAGATCTACGACCAGATGGCCGAGCCCCGCTGGGTGCTCTCCATGGGCGTCTGCGCCAGCAGCGGCGGCATGTTCAACAACTACGCCATCGTGCAGGGCGTCGACCACGTCGTACCGGTCGACATGTACCTGCCCGGCTGCCCGCCCCGGCCGGAGATGCTCATCGACGCGATCCTCAAGCTGCGCGAGAAGATCGGCCACGAGCCGCTCGGGGCTAACGGACGCAAGATGCTGGCCGCCCGTGAGGCACGCGGTGACGTGCCGGTGGTGCCGTACGGCTCGATGCCGTCGTCGTACCGCAGCGACAAGGCCCGGCGGGCCGAGTGGACGAAGGCCGTCCGCGAGGGCCGCGAGGAGCAGCTGCGGATCGAGAACTGGATGAAGGCCCAGAACCACCTCCAGCCGTACCGGGGGATCAAGTGACTGACTCCAAGCCGAGCACCGGCGGCGTACCGGTTCCGGTGACGCCGGCCGGGGCCACCAGTGGTGCTCCCGCCGAGCTTCCTCCGGCCGCACCGGCCGGGCGGGGCATGTTCGGCAACCAGGGCACCGGCGACGTCTCCGGGTTCGGTGGTCTGGTCCGCCCGCACCGCCCGATCGAGAGCTCACCCCGGCCGTACGGTGGCTACTTCGACGAGGTGCACGACGCCCTGGAGGAGGCCTACCCGGCCTTCGGCGAGGCGATCGAGCAGGTCGTGGTCGACCGTGGCGAGCTGACCCTGCACATCCGGCCGGAGCGCATCGCCGAGGTCTGCCAGGTGCTGCGGGACGACCCGGCGCTGCGCTTCGAGCTGTGCTCCTCGGTCTCCGGGGTGGACTACCTCGGTGCCGACGCCCGGCGGCTGCACGTGGTCTACCTGCTGACCTCGATGACCTACCGGCGACGGGTCCGGCTGGAGGTCGCGGTCTCCGCCGAGGAGCCGCACCTGCCGAGTGTCACCGCCGTCTACCCGACGGCCGACTGGCAGGAGCGGGAGGCGTACGACATGTTCGGCGTCATCTTCGACGGTCACCCGGCGCTGACCCGGATCCTCATGCCGGACGACTGGGAGGGTCACCCGCAGCGTAAGGACTACCCCCTCGGCGGCGTGCCCGTGGAGTACAAGGGCGCCGAGATTCCGCCGCCCGACAAGCGGAGGTCGTACCAATGAGTGCGTCGAACTACGCCACCGAGCGCGAGACCACCGAGGGTCGCGTCTTCAACGTCACCGGCGGGGACTGGGACGACGTGGTCTCGGGGGTCGACCCGATCAACGAGGGTCGGATCGTCGTCAACATGGGCCCGCAGCACCCCTCCACCCACGGGGTGCTCCGACTGGTCCTGGAGCTGGAGGGCGAGACGGTCCGCGAGGCCCGCTCGGTCGTCGGCTACCTGCACACCGGCATCGAGAAGAACCTGGAGTACCGCAACTGGGTCCAGGGTTCGACCTTCGTGACCCGGATGGACTACCTCTCGCCGATCTTCAACGAGACGGCGTACTCCCTGGCGGTGGAGAAGCTGCTCGGCATCACCGACGAGGTGACCGAGCGGGCCAACACCATCCGGGTGCTCATGATGGAGCTGAACCGGATCTCCTCGCACCTGGTCTGGGTGGCCACCACGGCCATGGAGCTGGGCGCGATCAACATGATGCTCTACGGCTTCCGGGACCGTGAGTACGTCCTGGAGATCTTCGAGCTGATCACCGGTCTGCGGATGAACCACGCGTACGTCCGGCCGGGCGGTGTCGCCCAGGACGTGCCGGACGAGGCGATCGTCAAGATCCGCGAGTTCCTCAAGCTCCTGCCCAAGCGGCTCAAGGAGTACGAGGACCTGCTCTCCGGCCAGCCGATCTGGTTGGAGCGGACCCGCAACATCGCCGTGCTCGACGTCACCGGCTGTGTGGCCCTCGGCGTCACCGGCCCGGTGCTGCGCTCCGCGGGCCTGGCCTGGGACCTGCGCAAGACGATGCCGTACTGCGGCTACGAGAACTACGAGTTCGACGTGCCGACCCACACCGACGGCGATGTCTGGGGCCGCTACCTGGTCCGGATGGCCGAGATGCGGGAGTCCCTCAAGATCATTGAGCAGGCGGTCGACCGGCTCAAGCCCGGCCCGGTGATGGTGGCCGACAAGAAGATCGCCTGGCCGGCCCAGCTGGCCATCGGGGTCGACGGCATGGGCAACTCCCTGGAGCACGTCGCCAAGATCATGGGGCAGTCGATGGAGTCCCTGATCCACCACTTCAAGCTGGTGACGGAGGGCTTCCGGGTGCCGCCGGGCCAGGTGTACGTGGCCGTCGAGTCGCCTCGCGGTGAGCTGGGCGTGCACGCGGTCTCCGACGGTGGTACCCGGCCGTACCGGGTGCACTACCGGGAACCCAGCTTCGTCAACCTCCAGGCCCTGCCGGCGATGGCCGAGGGCGGCCTGATCGCCGACGTGATCGCCGGCGGCGCTTCGCTGGACCCCGTGATGGGAGGTTGTGACCGGTGACTACGGTCTTCACCGACGAGACCCGGGCCCGGGCACGGGAGATCATCGCCCGTTACCCGGCCGACCGGTCGCGCTCGGCCCTGTTGCCCCTGCTGCACCTGGTGCAGTCCGAGGAGGGCTACGTCTCTCCGGCCGGTGTGGCGTTCTGCGCCGAGGTCCTCGGCCTGAACAAGGCCCAGGTCGGCGCGGTCGCCAGCTTCTACACCATGTACAAGCGCCGGCCCACCGGCGACTACCTGGTCAGCGTCTGCACGAACACCATGTGCAACGTGCTGGGTGGCCAGGAGGTCTACGACACCCTCGCCGAGCACCTCGGCGTCGGGCACGACGAGACCACCGAAGACGGCAAGATCACCCTGGAGCACGCCGAGTGCCTGGCGGCCTGTGACTACGGCCCGGTCATGACGGTCAACTACGACTTCTTCGACGGAGTCGACCCGCAGGCCGCGGTGGGCCTGGTCGACGAGCTGCGGGCCGGTGGCCGGCCCACCCCGAGCCGGGGGGCCCGCCTCTGCACCCTCAAGGAGATGTCGATCCAGCTCGCCGGGTTCGCCGACGAGCGCGAGGGCGCGGTCGCCGACGGCGTGCCGGGCGAGCCCTCCCTGCGGGGCCTGCTGCTGGCCCAGCAGCACGGCGTCTCGGCTCCGGGCTTCGACCCGAACACCCCGATCCGCAGCGGCAAGGCCGAGGAGAAGCCGGCCCCGGCCACCCCGGCCAAGGCGGCACCGACCGGCAGCACCGCCCCGGACGTGGCGGCGCCGGACCGCAAGTCGCCGCAGGTGCGTACCGCCGAGACCCGCCAGCCGGACGGGAAGACCGCCGTGCCGGACGCCCCCGGCACCAAGGTCCCGACCGACGGTGCGGCGCCCACGTCGCCTGACGCCCAGGCGGCGGAGGCGGCCGGAGTAGCGGCCAACAAGCCGGCCGCCGACGCCAAGCCCGCCGGCGACGACGCCGAGGCGCAGGAGCGCAACCTCAGCGAAGCGGAGTCCGCCATTGGCGACGCCGCGAACGACAAGGGGGCTCAGAAGTGACCACGCCTCGGCCCGAGACCCTGGCCAAGCTGACGCCGGTGCTGACCAAGCGCTGGCTGTCGCCGGACGCCTGGCAAATCGGCACCTACGAGAAGCTCGACGGGTACGCGGCGCTGCGCAAGGCGCTGAAGGCCCACCCGGACGACCTGATCCAGCTGGTGAAGGACTCCGGCCTGCGGGGCCGGGGTGGCGCCGGCTTCCCGACCGGCCTCAAGTGGGGCTTCATCCCGCAGGGTGACGGCAAGCCGCACTACCTCGTGGTGAACGCCGACGAGGGCGAGCCGGGCACCTGCAAGGACCTGCCGCTGATGACCCACGACCCGCACTCGCTGGTCGAGGGCGTGATCATCGCCTCGTACGCGATCCGGGCCAACCGCGCCTACATCTACATCCGGGGCGAGGCGGTGCACGCCGCGCGTCGGCTGCGCAACGCCGTGCAGGAGGCCAAGGCCAAGGGCTACCTGGGCAGGAACATCCTGGGCAGCGGCTTCGACCTCGAACTGGTGGTGCACTCCGGCGCCGGGGCGTACATCTGCGGCGAGGAGACCGCCCTGCTGGACTCCCTGGAGGGCTTCCGGGGGCAGCCCCGACTGCGTCCGCCGTTCCCGGCCACCCACGGCCTGTACGCCAGCCCCACCGTGGTCAACAACGTCGGCACCATCGCCAGCGTGCCGTACATCGTCCTCGGTGGCGCGGACTGGTGGAAGTCCATGGGTACGGAGAAGTCCGCCGGCCCGATGATCTACTCCCTCTCCGGCCGGATCGCCAACCCCGGCCAGTACGAGTGCGGCCTCGGCATCACCCTGCGCGAGCTGATCGAGCTGGCCGGCGGGATGCAGCCGGGGCACAACCTGAAGTTCTGGACCCCGGGTGGCTCCTCGACTCCGCTGCTCACCGCGGAGCACCTGGATGTGCCGATGGACTTCGAGGGGGTAGCCGCGGCCGGCTCGATCCTCGGCACCACGGCCACCCAGATCTTCTCCGACCAGGACTGCCCGGTCTACGCGACCTACCGGTGGCTGGAGTTCTACCACCACGAGTCGTGCGGCAAGTGCACCCCCTGCCGGGAGGGCAACTACTGGATGGTGCGGGTCTACCGGCGCATCCTGGCCGGTCAGGGCACCCACGACGACCTGGACACCCTGCTCGACACCTGCGACAACATCCTCGGTCGTTCGTTCTGTGGCCTGGGTGACGGCGCCACGAGTTCGGTGACCTCCTCCCTGAAGTACTTCAAGCAGGACTACCTCGACTACATCGAGGGCCGGACTGCGCCGAAGTTGTCCGACAAGCAGTTGGTGGGAGCCCACTAATGACGGACGTAGCGAAGTCGACCGAGACGGTCACCCTCACCATCGACGGTGTCGAGGTCACCGCCCCCAAGGGGGCGCTGCTGATCCGGGTGGCCGAGCAGATCGGCACCGAGATCCCCCGGTTCTGCGACCACCCGCTGCTGGCCCCGGCCGGTGCCTGCCGGCAGTGCCTGGTGGAGGTGGAGGGGCAGCGCAAGCCCGTCGCCTCCTGCACCCAGACGGTGGCCGAGGGCATGGTGGTCCGTACCCAGCTCACCTCTCCGGTCGCCAAGAAGGCGCAGGAGGGGATCATGGAGCTGCTGCTGGTGAACCACCCCCTCGACTGCCCGATGTGCGACAAGGGCGGCGAGTGCCCGCTGCAGAACCAGGCCATGTCGACCGGGCGTACGGACTCCCGGTTCCACGAGCACAAGCGGGAGTACCCCAAGCCCCTGCCGATCAGCACCCAGGTGCTGCTCGACCGGGAGCGGTGCGTGCTCTGCCAGCGCTGCACCCGGTTCTCCGAGGAGATCGCGGGCGACAAGTTCATCGACCTGATGAACCGCTCCTCCGCCGAGGAGATCAACATCTACCGGGACGAGGCGTACGGCGAGGAGGGCGACGAGGGGGACGTTCCGTTCAACTCGTACTTCTCCGGCAACACCGTGCAGATCTGCCCGGTCGGCGCCCTGACCGGCACCCAGTACCGGTTCCGCGCCCGCCCCTTCGACCTGGTCTCCACCCCCAGCGTCTGCGAGCACTGCTCGGCCGGCTGCGCCCAGCGCACCGACTGGCGTCGGGGCAAGGTGCTGCGCCGGCTGGCCGGCGACGACCCGCAGGTCAACGAGGAGTGGAACTGCGACAAGGGCCGCTGGGGCTTCCAGTACGCCCGCGCCGCCGACCGGCTCACCACCCCCCTGGTCCGCGACCAGAGCACCGGTGAGCTGCGGGAGGCCTCCTGGAGCGAGGCCCTTCAGGTCGCCGCCGAGGGCCTGCGGGCCGCCCGGGACGGCGGCCAGGGGACCGGGGTGCTCACCGGTGGCCGGCTGACCGTCGAGGACGCCTACGCGTACGCGAAGTTCGCCCGGGTCGCGCTGAACACCAACGACATCGACTTCCGGGCCCGGCCGGTCTCCCGCGAGGAGGCCGACTTCCTGGCCAGCACGGTCGCCGGCAGCACCGAGGTCACCTACGCCGACGTCGAGAAGGCCCCGGCGGTGGTGCTGGTCGGCCTGGAGCCGGAGGAGGAGTGCCCGATCCTCTTCCTGCGCCTGCGCAAGGCGTACCTGAAGAACAAGCTCAAGGTGTACGCGATCGCCCCCTTCGCCACCCGCGGCCTGGAGAAGCTCGGGGCCAAGCTGGCCCGGGTGGTGCCGGGCGAGGAGGCCGGGGTGCTCGCCGAGCACGCCACGGTCGCCGAGGCGCTCAGCGCCGAGGGTGCGATCCTGATCGTCGGCGAGCGCCTGGCCACCGTGCCGGGTGGGCTCTCCGCCGCCGCCGAGGTCGCCGCGCGTACCGGTGCGAAGCTGGCCTGGGTGCCGCGGCGCGCCGGTGACCGGGGTGCGGTCGACACCGGTTGTCTGCCGAATCTGCTGCCCGGTGGGCGTCTGGTCACCGAGCCGACCGCCCGTGCCGAGCTGGGTGAGGCCTGGGACATCCCGGCCGGGGTGATCCCGAGCCAGGCCGGTAGGGACACCGACGGCATCCTCGCCGCCGCTGCCGCCGGTCAGCTCGGTGCGCTCGTGGTGGCCGGGGTCGACCCGGCCGACCTGGCCGACCCCCGGCTGGCCGAGCAGGCCCTGGAGGCGGTGCCCTTCCTGGTCAGCCTGGAGCTGCGGGCCACTGCGGTGACCCGCCGGGCGGATGTCGTCCTGCCGGTCGCCGCGGTGGCCGAGAAGGCCGGCAGCTTCCTGGACTGGGAGGGCCGACTGCGTCCCTTCGAGGCCGTGCTGACCACCGCCGCGATGACGGACGGCCGGGTGCTCGACGCGCTGGCCGCGCAACTGGACGTGCGGCTGGGCACCGGGGACGTGCTGAGCGTCCGTCGCGAGCTGGGCGGACTGCCGGTGACCCGGATGACCCGGCCGGCGGCTCCTGCGGTCGCGGCCAGTCCGGTGCCGCAGCCGGGTGCCGGCGAAGCGGTCCTGTCGACCTGGCACCAGCTGATCGACCTGGGCAGCCTCACCGACGGTGACGAGTACCTGGGTGGCACCGCCCGTCCGCCGGTGGTCCGGCTGGGCAAGGGCACCGCGGAAACCCTCGGTGTCGCCGACGGCGACCCGGTGACGGTGGGCACCGACCGGGGGGCGCTGACCCTCCCGGCGGCGATCACCGAGATGCCGGACGGCGTGGTCTGGCTGCCCACCAACTCGCCCGGCGCGACCGTGCGACGCAGCCTGGGCGCGACCTCCGGCGCGGTGGTGCGGATCTCCGCCCCCGGCACGACCGGGTCGGTGGCCGCCGACGCGGCCGGCCGTCCGGGCCCGCTTCTCAACTCCTCCGGGGGTGTCGCATGAACCCGCTAGCTCAGGCCCCGTCGCTGACGGACTTCGGCCACGACCCGTGGTGGCTGATCCTCGGCAAGGTGCTCTTCGCCTTCGTCGTCGCTCTGCTCGGCACCCTGCTCGGTGTCTGGTTCGAGCGGCGGGTCGTGGGGCGGATGGCGGTCCGGCCGGGCCCGAACCAGCTGGGCCCCTTCGGTCTGCTCCAGACCCTCGCCGACGGCCTGAAGATGGCCTTCAAGGAGGACATCCTCCCGAAGGCGGCGGACAAGGTCATCTACTTCTTCGCCCCGGCCATCTCGATGATCTGCGCGGTCACCATGCTGGCGGTGATCCCGTTCGGCCCGATGGTGAGCATCTTCGGCCACCAGACCCCGTTGCAGGTCACGGACGTGTCGGTGTCGGTGCTGGTGGTGCTGGCCCTGTCCTCGATGGCGGTGTACGGCATCGTGCTGGCCGGTTGGGCCTCCGGCTCGACCTACCCGCTGCTCGGTGGTCTGCGCTCGACCGCCCAGCTGATCTCGTACGAGGTGTCGCTGGGTCTGTCCATCGTGGCGGTGTTCATGCTCGCCGGCACGATGTCCACCAGCGAGATCGTGGCCGCCCAGGGCCAGGGTGTGACCCTGAACCTGTTCGGCGCGGAGCTTCCCGGCCCGGGCTGGTACGCGCTGCTGCTCTTCCCGAGCTTCGTGGTCTTCTTCATCTCCATCGTCGGTGAGACCAACCGGCCGCCCTTCGACATGCCCGAGGCGGAGTCGGAGCTGGTGGCGGGCTTCATGACGGAGTACAGCTCGCTGAAGTTCGCCCTGATCATGCTCAGCGAGTACGTCGCGATGGTCGCCATGTCGGCGTTCACCGTGACCCTCTTCCTCGGCGGCTGGTACGCGCCGTGGCCGATCAGCATCTGGTCGGGCGCCAACTCCGGCTGGTGGCCGATGCTCTGGTTCTTCGCCAAGGTCATCCTGCTGGTCTTCGTCTTCGTCTGGCTGCGCGGCACCCTGCCCCGGCTGCGCTACGACCAGCTCATGCGCCTGGGCTGGAAGGTGCTCATCCCGGTCAGCCTGGTCTGGATCGTCTTCCTGGCGACCTGGCTCAAGGTGCAGGACTGGGAGCGCAACGACCGGCTGGTGGTGTTCGGCGTACTCGGTGGTCTCGGACTGATCGCCGCGCTGTTCTGGCCCAACCGTAAGCCGGAGCAGAAGCCGAGCCTGGCCGAGCAGATCGAGAACCGGCCGCAGGGCAGCTTCCCGCTGCCCCCGCTGGACCTTCAGGTACCACCGAGCCCGCGTACCCGGCGCATGGTCGCCGAGCGGGAGCCGGCCAACGCCCCCGCCGGCCAGGACTCTGAGGAGGTGTGACGTGGCGATCACCGGAATGTTCAAGGGCTTCGGGGTCACCTTCTCGCACATGTTCAAGAAGGTCGTCACCACGGACTACCCGTTCACCCCGCCGACCCCGGCGCCCCGCTACCACGGGCGGCACATTCTCAACCGTCACCCGGACGGTCTGGAGAAGTGCATCGGGTGTGAGCTGTGTGCCTGGGCCTGCCCGGCGGACGCGATCTACGTCGAGGGTGGCGACAACACCGACGAGCAGCGGTTCTCGCCGGGCGAGCGGTACGCCAGCGTCTACCAGATCAACTACGCGCGGTGCATCTTCTGCGGACTGTGTATCGAGGCCTGCCCGACTCGCTCGTTGACCATGAGCAACGAGTACGAGCTGGCCCGGGACAACCGGCAGGATCTGATCTTCACCAAGGAGCAGCTGCTCGCGCCCCTGCTGGAAGGGATGGAGCAGCCGCCGCACCCGATGCGCCTCGGTGACAGCGAGAAGGACTACTACGTCGGGAGCCTGACCAACCCGGGCACCTCGGCCGGGGCCGAGCGCTCGCCGATGGGGCCGGGCCGCTACCAGGTGGACGAGCACCCGGGGGTCACCTTCCCCGGTGCCGAGCAGGCCGCCCAGCGGGCTGCGGCGGAAAAGGGAGAGACGGCATGACCACGTCGACGGTGCTCGCCGCCGCGGGGGCGGTCTCCGGCGGGGAGGCGGTGACCTTCTGGATCCTCGCCCCGCTGGCGCTGGCCGGCGCGATCGGCATGATCGCGGCGCGTAACGCGGTGCACTCGGCGCTCTGGCTGGTGCTGACCATGCTCAGCCTGGGCGTGTTCTACGTGCTCCAGGCGGGGCCCTTCATCGGCATGGTGCAGATCATCGTCTACACCGGCGCGATCATGATGCTCTTCCTGTTCGTCCTGATGCTCGTCGGCCGGGACGCCTCCGACTCGCTGATCGAGGTGCTGCGCGGGCAGCGGATCGCCGCGATCGGGCTCGGGGTGGGCTTCGCCGGCCTGCTCGGCAGCGGTGTCTACCGGGCCACCCAGGACACCGTCCCGGTCGGCCTGGAGCAGGCCAACGCGGGCGGCAACGTGCAGGGCATCGCCCGGTTGCTCTTCACCGACTACGTCTTCGCGTTCGAGCTGACCGCGGCGCTGCTGATCACCGCCACCATCGGCGGCATGATCCTGGCGCACGTCGAGCGGCGCAAGGAGGACCGGCGCGACCAGGTGGCCACCATGAAGGCCCGCTTCGTGCCCGGCAACTACCCCGGCCCGAAGCCCGGCCCGGGTGTCTTCGCCACCTCCTCCTCGGTCGCCACCCCGGCCCGCCTGCCGGACGGCCGGTTGAGCGACCGGAGCACGCCGGACATCCTCCCGGTGCGCGAGCTGACCGCCGAGGAGACCACCCTGAAGGGCACTGAGAAATGAGTGACTTCTTCTCGGTCGAGCCGAACTACTACCTCGTCCTCGCCGCGGTGCTGTTCACCATCGGCGCGGCCGGGGTGCTGATCCGGCGCAACGCGATCGTGCTGTTCATGTGTGTCGAGCTGATGCTCAACGCGGCCAACCTGGCGTTGGTCACCTTCAGCCGGATGAACGGTGACCTCAACGGCCAGATCATGGCGTTCTTCGTGATGGTGGTGGCGGCGGCCGAGGTCGTGGTCGGGTTGGCCATCATCATGGCGATCTTCCGCACCCGGCGCTCCGCCAGCGTCGACGACGCCAACCTGCTGAAGTACTAGAGGGGCCCACCGGTGGACGAAATTCTGACGTACGCCCAGGCTGCTCCGGCCGAGACGGTCTCGTACGCGACGGCCGACGGCCTGCTGAGCAGCGTCTGGCTGCTGGTGGCGATCCCGCTGATCAGCGCGACGGTGCTGCTGCTGCTCGGACGGCGGGCCGACCGTTGGGGGCACTGGCTCGGCGTCGCCTCCGTCGGCGCGGCGTTCGTGCTCGGGTTGACCTACTTCCTCGGCCTGCGGGGCCTGGAGAACAAGTCGGTTCAACTGAGCCTGTGGGACTTCATCGCGGTCGGTGGCCTGCACGTCGACTTCGGCCTGCTGTTCGACCCGCTGGCCGGGGTCTTCGTCCTGCTGATCACCGGGGTGGGTTTCCTGATCCACCTGTACGCGGTCGAGTACATGGCGCACGACCCGGGTCGTCGGCGGTTCTTCGCCTACTTCAACCTGTTCGTCGCGGCCATGCTGCTGCTGGTCCTCGGCAACAACTACGTGATGCTGTACTTCGGCTGGGAGGGCGTCGGTCTGGCGTCGTACCTGCTGATCAGCTTCTGGAACACCAAGCCGGCCGCGGCCACCGCCGGTAAGAAGGCCTTCCTGATGAACCGGGTCGGCGACGCCGGTCTGGCCATCGCGATCTTCATCATGTTCGCCACCCTGGGCACCACCCAGTACGACGAGGTCTTCAACGGCGTCGGCGCACTGGCCGGCGGTACCGTGCTGGTGCTCGGCCTGCTGCTGCTGCTCGGTGCGGCCGGTAAGTCCGGTCAGTTCCCGCTCCAGGCCTGGTTGCCGGACGCCATGGAGGGCCCGACCCCGGTGTCGGCGCTCATCCACGCCGCGACGATGGTCACCGCGGGTGTCTACCTGATCGCCCGGTCCAACATCATCTTCTCGGCGAACACCACCCTGCAACTGGTGGTGGTGAGCGTCGGCGCGCTGACCCTGGTGATGGGCGCGATCATCGGCTGCGCCAAGGACGACATCAAGCGGGTGCTGGCCTGGTCGACCGTCAGCCAGATCGGCTACATGTTCCTCGGTGTCGGCCTGGGCGGCGCGGCGTACGGGCTGGCCATCGTGCACCTGCTGGCGCACGGCTTCTTCAAGGCCAACATGTTCCTCGGCGCCGGTTCGGTCATGCACGGTATGAAGGACCAGGTCGACATCCGCCGCTTCGGTGGCCTCTCCAAGTACATGAAGATCACTTGGTTGACCTTCGGTGCGGGCTGGCTGGCCATCATCGGCATGATCCCGTTCTCCGGGTACTTCTCCAAGGAGCCGATCATCGCCGCCGCCTTCGAGCGGGAGGGGTGGACGGCCTGGCTGTTCGGTGGGGCCGCGGTGTTCGGTGCCGCGCTGACCGCCTTCTACATGACCCGGTTGTTCATCCTGACCTTCCACGGGCCGAAGCGGTGGACCACGGACATCGAGCACCCGCACGAGTCCCCGCCGCTGATGACCATCCCGCTGATCCTGCTCGGCATCGGCTCCCTCGGCGCCGGTTGGCTGCTGGCCACCTCGGTGCCGGACTGGCTGACCGCCACGGCCGGTCTGGGTGCGACCGAGGCGCACCACGACGCAGTGCTGCCGCACTGGGCGATCGTGGCGCTGTCGCTGGGTGTCACCGCGCTCGGTGCGCTGCTGGCCTGGGTCATGTTCCGTGGCGGTACGGCGATCGAGCCGCAGCCGGCCGGGGTGCTGGTCACCGCCGCCCGCAAGAACCTCTACACCGACACGGTCAACGAGGCGGTCTTCGAGAAGCCGGGCATCTTCCTCACCCGGGCGCTGGTCTACCTGGACAACCGGGGCATCGACGGACTGGTCAACGGTCTCGCCGCCGGTGTCGGCGGTGGCTCCAGCCGCCTGCGGCGGATGCAGACCGGCTTCGTCCGGTCGTACGCCACCTCGATCCTGACCGGCGCGCTGCTGGTGGTGGCCGCCTTCCTGGCCGTGCAGGCGGGGTGGTTCGCGTGATCCACCTTCCGGGGTCGGGGAACCGCGCGGCTTTCCCGACACTCTCCCAGGCGGCCGTCACCGGCGGACCGCGCTTCGACGACGGAGGTAAGGCCGCATAATGTCCGACTTCCCGTTCCTCTCGGTGCTCACCGTGGCGCCGCTGGTCGGCGCAGTGGTGGTCGCCCTCCTGCCGCGCAGTCGGCCGACGCTGGCCAAGCAGGTCGCGCTCGGCTGGTCTCTGCTGGTACTCGCCCTGTCCGTGGTCATGTGGGTGACCTGGCAGGTCGACGGCGAGCGCTTCCAGTTCCACGAGTCGTACCCGTGGATCCCCAACTGGGGGGTCAACTTCACCTTCGCCGCCGACGGCATCGCGCTTGTCATGCTGATGCTGATCGCGGTGCTGGTGCCCCTGGTGATCCTGGCCTCCTGGCACGACGCGGAGTCCTCGAAGCGCTCGGTGCCGGCCTACTTCGCACTGCTGCTGGTCCTCGAATGCACGATGCTCGGTGTCTTCGCCGCCGCCGACATCTTCCTGTTCTACGTGTTCTTCGAGGTCATGCTGGTGCCGATGTACTTCCTGATCGGCAGCTACGGCGGCCACCAGCGGCAGTACGCGGCGGTCAAGTTCTTCCTCTACTCCCTGGTCGGCGGTCTGTTCATGCTGGCCGCGGTGATCGGCCTGTGGGTGGTCGGCGGCAAGACCTTCGACTGGGTGGCGCTGTCCCAGGTGGACATCTCCACCGGGGCGGAGCGCTGGCTGTTCCTCGGGTTCTTCATCGCCTTTGCGATCAAGGCGCCGTTCTTCCCGTTCCACACCTGGCTGCCGGACGCCGGTGGCGCGGCGCCGGCCGGAGCCGCCGCCCTGCTCGTCGGGGTGCTGGACAAGGTGGGCACCTTCGGCATCCTGCGCTACTGCCTGCCGCTGTTCCCGGACGCGGCGCAGTGGTTCGCGCCCTGGGCGCTGGCCATCGCGGTGATCGGCATCATCTACGCCGCCCTGCTGGCGGTGGGGCAGAACGACCTGAAGCGGCTGGTGGCGTACACCTCGATCGCCCACTTCGGGTTCATCGGGGTCGGCATCTTCGCCTTCACCACCCAGGCCGGTACGGGTGCGGTGCTCTACATGGTCAACCACGGCCTCGCCACCGGGCTGCTGTTCCTGGTGGTCGGCATGCTGGTCACCCGTCGGGGTTCGGCGCTGATCAGCGACTTCGGCGGTGCCGGCAAGTTGGTGCCGGTGCTGGCCGGCGTGCTCTTCTTCGCCGGTCTGGCCTCCCTGGCCCTGCCCGGTACCGCGCCGTTCGTCTCCGAGTTCCTGGTGCTGATCGGCACCTTCACGGTTAACAAGCCGGTCGCGGTGATCGCCACCCTGGGCATCATCCTGGCCGCCGCGTACGTGCTCTGGATGGTGCAGCGCACCACGCAGGGCACCCTCAACCCGGAGCTCACCAAGATCGACGGGATGAAGCGGGACCTGAACCTCCGCGAGAAGTTCGTGGTCGCGCCGCTGATCGCCCTGATCGTGCTGCTCGGCTTCTACCCCAAGCCGGTCACGGACGTGATCAACCCCGCCATCCAGGCGACCATGGAGGATGTCGGCCGCACCGACCCGGCTCCGACGGCAGAGACCGTGCAGGAGGCCGCCCGGTGAGTGCGCGCAGTGAGCTTGCTGGTCCGGTGAGCGCGGGGAACGCAGCGCAGCGGATTACCGCAGTCGCGAACGAAAGGTTTGGTCTGGTGAGCGCGAGGAGTGAGCTTGCGAGCCCCGCAGTCACGAACGGAGGGTGGGTTCAGTGAACGAGTTTGAACTGCCGCCGATCGACTACGCGGCACTCGCGCCGATCCTGATCATGATGGGCGCGGCGGTGGTCGGGGTGCTGGTCGAGGCGTTCGCGCCTCGCCGCCTGCGGCACCCCATCCAGCTGCCGCTGGCGCTGCTGGCGGTGCTCGCCGCCCTGACCATGGTGGTGTTCAACGCCGACAAGCGGCTGATCACCATCGGGGTGATCGCCATCGACGGGCCCACCCTGTTCCTCCAGGGCGGGATCCTGGTCCTGTCGGCGGTGGCGTTGCTGCTGATCGGTGAGCGGGCCATCGAGCGGGGTGGCGCGTTCGTCGCCCAGGCCGCCATCACCGCCGACTCCCCGGACGACCGGCGGCAGATGGAGCGCGCCGGCGGCGCCGGCGAGGTCTACCCCCTGGTCACCTTCGCGGTCGGTGGCATGTTGGTCTTCGTCTCGGCGAACGACCTGCTGACCATGTTCATCGCCCTCGAGGTCTTCTCGCTGCCGCTGTACCTGCTCTGTGCGCTGGCGCGTCGTCGGCGGATCCTGAGCCAGGAAGCCGCGATGAAGTACTTCCTGCTCGGCGCGTACGCCTCGGCCTTCTTCCTGTTCGGCCTGGCCCTGCTCTACGGGTTCACCGCCGGGCTGGGCGACCGCCCGGCCGGGGTCGACTTCGCCACCCTGCACGCGGCGGTGGCCAACTCGACGCAGAGCCCGGTGCTGCTGTTCGCCGGTATGGCCCTGGTGGCGATCGGTCTGCTGTTCAAGGCCGCCGCGGCCCCCTTCCACGTCTGGACCCCGGACGTGTACCAGGGTGCGCCTACCCCGGTGACCGGTTTCATGGCCGCCTGCACGAAGGTGGCCGCCTTCGGTGCCCTGCTGCGGGTGTTCCATGTCGCCTTCGAGGGTGCCCGCTGGGACTTCACCCCGGTGCTCGGTGTGGTGGCGGTGCTCACCATGCTGGTCGGCGCGGTGTTCGCGGTGACCCAGACCGACATCAAGCGGCTGCTGGCGTACTCCTCCATCGCCAACGCCGGGTACCTGCTGGTCGGTGTGCTGGCTCCGGGCGCGGACGGGCTCTCCGGCACGATGTTCTACCTCGTCGCGTACGGCTTCGCGGTGCTGGCGGCCTTCGCGGTGGTGACCCTGGTGCGGGACGCCGACGGCGAGGCCACCCACCTGTCCCGCTGGGCGGGGCTGGGTCGGCGTTCCCCGCTGTACGCGGCCGTGTTCACCTTCATCCTGCTGGCCTTCGCCGGTATCCCGCTGACCAGCGGGTTCACCAGCAAGTTCGCGGTCTTCGGGCCGGCCCTGGAGGGCGGGCAGGTCTGGTTGGTGATCGCGGGTGTGCTGACCAGCATGGTGCTGGCCTTCCCGTACCTGCGGGTCGTGGTGATGATGTGGCT
Source organism: Micromonospora sp. NPDC047134 (assembly GCF_040643455.1). Lineage (NCBI taxonomy): Bacteria > Bacillati > Actinomycetota > Actinomycetes > Micromonosporales > Micromonosporaceae > Micromonospora > Micromonospora sp. NPDC047134. Next base: position 230,623 of record NZ_JBEYUI010000003.1, on the reverse strand, counting down.
GTCCGAGCCGGGTGAGTCGACCCCCACGGTCACCGTGCCCGGTGGGCTGACCTCGGCGGCCCTGGTGATCGGTGTGCTCGCCACCCTGGTCCTCGGCGTGGCACCGGCACCACTGCTGGACCTGGCCTCCAACGCGGCTGAGTTCGTGCGGTAGCGGTAGACCCTGCTGACGAGGGCCGGCCCACGACTGTGGGCCGGCCCTCGCCGTGTATCCCCGGTCCGGTGCAGGTAGAGGCCGTGTGGCATGGTGGAGTCGTGGGGATTAGCGGTGGCGAGCGTTCGGATGGCACCGGCTCCGGTGGCCGCCGGAACCGACTTGGCGCAGGTCAGTTCGGCGCGCTCGGCCTTCATCTCGCTGACTCTCGCACGGAGGAGTCCGTGCTGGGTCTGCTGGAGGCGGTCGAGGCGGAACTGCGCGACACGGTCGCCAGTGCCGACCCGTTCGTGACCGAGGCCGCCCGGCACCTGGCGGATGCCGGTGGGAAGCGGTTCCGGCCCCTGCTGGTGGCCCTGGGCGCGCAGTTCGGTGACCCGAGCCGGCCGGAGATCGTGTCGGCCGCCGTGGTGGTGGAGCTGACCCACCTGGCCACGCTGTACCACGACGACGTGATGGACGAGGCCCCGGTGCGCCGGGGCGCCCCGAGCGCCAACTCGCGCTGGACCAACTCGGTGGCCATTCTGGTCGGCGACTACCTCTTCGCGCGGGCTGCGGACGTCGCGGCCGAGTTGGGCCCCGAGGCGGTACGCCTACAGGCCCGCACCTTCGCCCGGCTGGTGCACGGCCAGATCGCCGAGACCGTCGGGCCGCGGGCCGGTGACGATCCGGTCTCCCACTACCTGCACGTGATCGCGGAGAAGACCGGCTCGTTGATCGCCACCAGTGCGCACTTCGGCGGCCTGTTCGGGGGTGCCTCGCCCGAGCATGTCACCGCACTGGCCGGCTATGGCGAGACCATCGGGGCGGCCTTCCAGCTCTCCGACGACCTGCTGGACATCGCCAGCGAGTCCACCGAGTCAGGCAAGACCCCCGGCACCGACCTGCGGGAGGGGGTGCCCACCCTGCCGGTGCTCTACGCCCTGGCTGCGGACGACACCGACGCCGCCTCGGTGCGGCTGCGGGAGATCCTGGCCACCGGGCCGCTGACCGACGATGCCCTGCACGCCGAGGCCCTCGGTCTGCTGCGGGAGTCCGCGGCGCTCAAGCGGGCCCGGGAGACCGTCCGCAGCTACGCCGAGGACGCCCGCGCCCAACTGGCCCCCCTGCCGCAGATCCCCGCCCGGCGGGCCCTGGAATCCCTCTGCGACCACATCGCCGACCGCACCAGCTGACCATCCCCCCACCCTCTGGTTGATCATGAGGTTGACGGCAGTAGTTGATCTTCAACCCACCGCCAACCTCATGATCAACGCGATGGGGCGGGTGTGGAGTGGGCGGACAGCAGGCGGGTGGCGGCGAGCATCAGGGCGGCGGCGATGAGCATGGCAGTGGCTGCGGTGAGCCACATCGTCGGATAGCCGGCAGCGGCGGCGAGCGGGCCGAGGGTCAGCGGGCCGAGGGCGGCACCGGCGTACACCCCGGTCTGGGTGATCGAGGTGGCGGTCCCTGGCGCCTGCGGATGCAGCTGGACCACCGCGAAGTTCATCAGCCCCGGCCAGGACCAGCCCAGGGCGAAGCCGAGCAGTACGCCGACCACCAGGGGGCCTGGGCCGGCCATCGCGAGCAGGGCCAGCCCGAACGCCCCGACGACGAGCATGCCGGCGATGACCGTGACGTGCCCACCCGAGCGGCGGTCGGCCAGCCACCCGAGACCGACCCGGGCCGTGATGCAGGCCGCGCTGCCGAGGGTCAGGGTCAGCCCGGCCAGCGCCGGTTCGAGTCCCCGATCGACGGCCGCGTCCACCACGAATGTGCCGAGCGCCCCCGCAGCCCCGGCGGCGAGCGTCGCGGCGATGCCGACCACCACCAGCGGGAACGTCCCGCGCCCGGCACCCCGCACGGACCGGCGAGCGGACTGCGCCGGCTGTGCGGGTACGGCCGGCAGGGTGGCCAGCACGGCAGCGGCAGCGGCCACGAACGCCCAGCGCCAGCCGACGGTGAGGGCGAAAACGGGCACCGCGGCTCCGGCCAGCAGGGTGGAGACCGGGATGGCGGCCTGTTTGATGCCGAACGACAGGCCTTGCCGCCGTATCGGTACGTGCCGGGCGAGCAGCACGTTGCTGGAGAGTTGGCCGAGCGCGTTCGCGGTGCCGGCCACCGCGAGCAGGCCGAGCAGCACCGGGTACGACCGGGCCAGCACCGCCACGGCGAGCAGGCAGGTGGCGGAGACGAGGATGCCGGCGCGGGCCACCACGGCTCCGCCCCAACGCTCCACCAGAGCCCCGGTCGGTACGGAGGCGAGCGCGCCCACCCCGAAGTAGGCCGCGACGACCAGCCCGAGCCCGGCGGGGGAGAAGGCCAGTTCCTCCCGCATCTGCACGGCGAGGCCACCGACCAGGAAGACCGGCAGGACGCAGGCGATGGTCACGACGACGGCCACCGCGCTGGCTCGGACCGGCCTGGTGCCGGCGTTCGGATCGGGAGGGGAGGCGGTGTCGGTCATGGTCAGCTCAACCTATGCGAGTACCGGCGCGGCGCCACGAAGTGCAACCGAGATCACTTCATGTACGCCATCCGCCTGCGTCATCCATCCGATCAGGGATTTCGCCTGGGGCCGCTTTTTCATATGGTGTAAGTCCCTGGTGGCGGAGGTGGTTGTGCGCGACCCCCTGGCGGAGCCTTCGGATCTCATCCGGAGTGTGTCCCGCGCACTTCGAGTGCTCGAAGCGGTCGGCCGTGCCCCGCGCGGGCTGACGGTGAAACAGATCGCCCGACGCTGCGAGCTGACCGTGGCCACCACATACCACCTGGTGCGGACCCTGGCCTATGAGGGATATGTGATCCGTCGGGAGGACGGCACGTACATCGTGGGCCTGGAGGTGGCCGACCGCTATCGCGAGTTGGTCGCCGCCTTCCGGGGGTCGCCTGCGGTCGGGGAGACCCTGCGCCGGGTGGCCGTCGAGACCGGCTGGAGTCACTACCTGGGCCGGTTCGTCGGCGGGCAGGTGGCGATCACCGCTGTCGCGGAGGGTGCCCGTTCGCCCTATCTGGAGGATCTCGTGCCGGGGTTCGACGAGGGGGCCCACGCGACCGCCCTCGGCAAGGCCCTGCTGGCCACCCTGACGGTCGAGCAACGCCACCGCTATCTCCGTGAGTACGGTATGCGCCCGTTCACCAGCGCCACCCTGTGCACTCCGGAGGCCTTCGAGGCCGATCTGGCGGCCGGGGAGCGTCGTGGGATGCAACTGGAACTGGGCCAGTTCCGGCAGGGGGTGGCCTGTGCCGCCGTGCTGATCGGCCCGGACAAGGACATCGAGCGGCGGACCGTACTGGCCTGCGCGCTGCCGGCCAGCGAGATGATGACCTCCGCCCGGGTGGTGCGGACGAAGCTGCTCACCGCCGCCCGGGCGATCGCCGACAGCCTGGCCACGGAGAGCTGAGCCGGCGCCCTTCCTGGCGGGAAGGCGGCGGGTGCGCTGGGGTCGGCCGCAGCCTTGACACTCCCCGCCCAACCCCAGGTTTGAGCTGCGACTGAACTCTTCGGGGTGACTGCACGTACCAACGGTCGTAACGCCGAGCCCGCTCCCGTCGAGAGCGAGGAGAGGATCATCAGCGACCACGACGCCCATCTGCTGCGCGCCCTGCATGACGAACATGCCGACGCGCTCTACGCGCACGCGTTGCGGCTGGTCAACGGCGATCGACAGCGCGCCGAGGACCTGGTTCAGGAGACGTTGCTGCGGGCCTGGCGCCACCCGGAGTCGCTGGACCCGCGTCGCGGCTCGGTACGGGCCTGGCTGTTCACGACCGCACGCAACCTGGCCATCGACTCCTGGCGACGCCGCTCCACCCGGGTTGGTGAGATCTACACCGACGAGCTTCCCGAACCGCCGGAGGTTGTCGACGAGACCGAACGTGCCGTCGAGGCGTGGACGGTGGCCGAGGCGCTCAACCGGCTCAGTCCCTCCCACCGGGACGTGCTGGTCGAATGCTTCTACCAGGGCCGCTCGGTAGCGGAGGCGGCCTCCCGGCTGGGTGTTCCGCCGGGGACGGTGAAGTCTCGCACCCACTACGCCCTGCGGTCACTACGGTTGGTGCTTGCCGAGATGGGGGTGACCGGATGAGCCGCTGCGACTTCGCCTACGACGATGGGGCGTACGTCCTGGGTGCCCTGTCTCCCGCGGACCGCGCGGCCTACGAACGCCATCTGGTCGACTGCCCGGCCTGCCAGCAGTCCGTCTCGGAGATCGCCGTGCTGCCCGGTCTGCTCGGCCGGTTGGATCCGACCAGCCTGGAGCAGTTCCTGCCGCTGCCGGAGAACCCCCGGGTGCCGGAGTTGCTCAGCGCCGCGCGGGAGCGGCGGCGCCGCGAGCGGCAGGCCAACCGCCTGCGGTACGCCGTCATCGGCCTGGCCGCTGCCGCCTTCGCCCTGGTCGTCGGCTTCGGCACGGCCACCATGCTGCCCGAACCGGCGCCGACCGGGCCGGTGGCCCAGGTGCGGATGGTGCAGATGCGTCCGGTCGCGGGTGCGGTGCCCCTGCACGCCGAGATCGGGCTCACCGGCACCAACTGGGGCACCGAGGTCACCATGACCTGTGGGTACGACGAGCGTTCCGGCTACGGCAAGGCGAACGCCTTCCGGCTGGTGGCCCACGCCGCCGACGGGTCGCAGGAGCAGATCGGCTCCTGGCTGGCCGCACCCGGGGACGACCTGCGGATCAGCGGGGCCACCCGGTTCACCAACGCCGAACTGGTCCGGTTGGAACTGATCCGGGCCGACGGCACCGTGGTGCTGGCGTACGACCTGCCCTGAGTGGGGTCAGGGGGTGCCGGCCGGGACCACCTTGGCGGGGCGCTCGCGACGGGTACGCCGGGCCTGGCGCAACCCGTCCACGGTGAAGACGATCAGGGCCAGCCAGACCAGCGCGAAGCCGGCCAGGCGGGCTGGCGGCATCGGCTCGTGGAAGATCAGCACCCCGCAGCCCAACTGGAGGATCGGAGCCACGTACTGAAGCATCCCCAGGGCGGTCAGCGGGAGCCGGTTGGCGGCTCCGGCGAACAGCAGGAGGGGGATGGCGGTCAGCGCGCCGGCCAGGACCAGCAGCAGGGTGTGCCCGGTCGAGACCTGCCCGAAGGTCGCCTCCCCGGTGGCCGCCAGCCAGCCCAGGTAGCCGAGGGCGGGCAACGCCAGCACGGCCGACTCGACGAACAGACCCTCCGCGGCAGGCAGCCCGAGCTGCTTCTTGACCAGGCTGTACCCGCCGAAGGTGAGCGCCAGGATCAACGCCAGGTACGGCAGTCGACCGTAGTCGACCGTGAGTACGGCCACCGCCAGGCCGCCGATGCCCAGCGCCAGCCACTGTCCCGGGCGCAGGCGTTCCCGCAGCACCACCACCCCCAGCAGGACCACCACCAGGGGATTGATGAAGTACCCGAGGGCGGTTTCCACCACCCGGTCGGAGTTCACCCCGTAGATGTAGGTGAACCAGTTGAACCCGATCAGGGTGGCGGCCACCCCGATGCCGGCCAGGGCGCGCGGTCGGCGCAGCAGGGCCCGCAGGAATCCGATGTTGCGCATCGCGCCGAGCAGCAGGGCGACGAAGGCCACGGACCAGATCACCCGGTGGGCGAGGATCTCCAACGGGCCGGAGGGACGGAGCAGCTTGAAGTAGAGGGGAAAGAATCCCCACATCAGGTACGCGGCGAGCCCGTAGAGATATCCGAGGCGCAGGGGTGTCACGGCTACACGGTAAGGGCCGATCTCCCCGCCTGATCCTTGCCGGTGAGCGGGCTCACTGCTGGTTGCGGCGGTCCAACTCCATCCAGCGCTCGGCCTGCACCACAGTGAAGCCGAGCTTCTGGTAGAGCCCGTGCGCATCCTGGGTGGCCAGCAGCATCCGGCGTACCCCCAGGGTGGCCAGATGGTCGCGGACCGCGCCCGCCAGCCAGGTGCCCAGGCCGCGACCTCGCTCGGTCCGGTCGACGTACACGTCACACAGGTAGCCGAAGGTGACCCGATCGGTGATCACCCTCGCCACGGCGACCTGGCGGCCGTCGACCGGCCGGTAGACCCCGAAACCGATCGAGCCGGCGAAGGCCCGGGCCACCGTCTCCTGGTCCCGTCCCAGCGCCCAGTAGGCGTCCGTGCTGAGCCAGTGGTGCACCCGGTCCAGATCCAGCCGGGCCGGATCGGTGCTGATCGTGTAGCCGTCGTCGCGGGTCAGCGTGAACACCCCTGCGACGGTAGTCCGTACCCAGGTGGGCTCCGGTAGGCAGCTCCCGCGATCTGGCCTGCACAGCGGACAGGTACCGCTCGTTTGAGCGGTACCTGTCCGGCTGGTCGGCTCGGCGCTGGCGGCCGAGGTGGGGTGGGGGTCAGTCGCGGTCGAGGATGGCGCCGAGGACCCAGGTGACGACGCCGACGAAGAGGGCACCCAGCACGGCGGCCGGCCAGAAGCCGTCCACCTCGAAGGGCAACCCGACCTGGTCGGCGATCCAACCGGTCAGCAGGAAGAGCAGACCGTTGACCACCAGGGCGATCAGGCCGAGGGTGAGCAGGTAGAAGCCACAGCCCACGGTCTTGATGATCGGCTGGAGGACCCCGTTCACCACGCCGAAGATGACCGCCACCAGGACCAGGGTCAGCACGGTCTCGCTGACCGACTCCGTGTCCAGAGAGATGCCGGGGATGATCAGGGTGGCCAGCCAGAAGGCCACCGCCGTGGCGCCGACCCGGATCAGTAGACCTTTCAGGAAATCCATGGCCGGCATGGTGTCACGACCAGGCCAGGGACGGTACCCGCGAGATCGGCTGTGCCGGTATCAGGTGCGCGACGGACGACCGATCAGTTGGGCCTCCAAGGGGGTGCCGGCGAGCAGCACCCAGCGCAGGGCCCGCCGGTTCACCACGGCCACCATGTCCGGCCGGATCCGGGTCAGCCAGTCGGCCGCCTCACCGAGCCCCAGGGCAGCCCCGGCGATCGGGGCTTCGGCCGGACTCAACGGTTGCAGCAGGGCCAGGTCGGACCGGCCCAGGGCATCCGCGTCCGCCGGGGTCAACTCGTCGCGTACCAGCAGGGTGGTCTGCCAGGCCGCACCCGGACGGGGACCGCCGGTGGGCGGCGGGGCGTCCAGGATCACCAGCAGTGGCGACAGGGGGGTGCCCGGCTCGGTCTCCACCGGCCTGCCGGGCGGAACCAGCGGGATCGTCTCACCCGGAGTGCCGACCCCGCGTACGAACGGTTGCCAGGCCTGGGGCCGGGTGGTCTGGACGACCACTCGGCAGCCAAGGGCCATCGCCCGCATGGTCAGCAGTTGGGCGGCCCGCACCCCGCCGACGATCATCACCCGGGTGCTCTCCGGCCGGAACAGCCGCACGGTGACCGGATCGCCGTGCCGGTTGGCCCCCACCACCAGGCCGGCTGAGCCGTACGGCAACTCCAACTCGGACCCGTCCCCGAGGGTGGCCGGGACCGGCGGGGCCAGTGGCAGGGTGTCCGTGAAGCCGCAGAGGTGAGCCCCGTCCAGTCGCCGCACCACCCCACCGGCCGTCGTCACCAGCCCCCGCAACGCCCGGGCGGCGGCGGAGAGTTCGGCCGGGGTTGCGGCGCTGATCCGTACGGTCAGGCCCTCGGTCGGACCCGGCTCGGCGTGCAGGGACACCGTGACCGCGGTCGCCGGCAGGGTCAACAGCCGTGGCACCAGTTGGCCTCCGCCCTCCGCGGTGGGCCACCGACGCAGTCGGAACGTGGTCTGCAACAGTCCACCGCAGCGCACGGCCTGCCAGGACTCCCTAACGGGTCGCCCGTCATGGTGGGCTAGTTCGGCGAACACCCGCAGCGCCGCCGGCTCGCCCAGCGGTCGGATCGACCACGGGCCGAAACGGCGGATGATCCGGCGGACGGTGCTGGCCAGAGTTCGCCGTAACGCCTCCTCCGACCACCCCTCCGCCCGGATCACCCGTACGGCCAGCACCCCCCGTTCCCAGCCGGCCAGCCGGCCCTGGGTCAGTTGCCGGTACGAGGTGGCGGACAGGCCGCCACCGGCACGGATCGCCGGAGCCGCCGAGGCGGACAGCACCAGCTGAATGCGTACCGGCGGAGCCTGGTCGGAGTCGGCCGGTAGCAGGGCGGCGGGCGAGGGCAGGTGCCGCCCGCCGTCGCCGAGCAGGTCGGCCCGGTCGCCGATCTCCAGCAGGGCCACCACCCCACCGGGGTCGTCGAACAGCACCGCCGAGGAGCCCGCCAGATCGGCCGGATGACGCACGGTGTCCGGGGCGACCAGATCGAGCAGGGCCGCCGGTCCCCCCGGCGTGGTGAGCGCGCGTCGCCGGGTCAGATAACCCAGCCCGATGCCCGACCACTCGTACAGCCACCGCTGACGGATCCGGCCCCAGGCGAGCAGCAGCAGGGCTGCGGCCAGCCCGGCAGCGGCCGACAGGGCTACCGGGCCCCGGCCCGAGGCGGCGACCACCACGGCCAGCGCCATCTGCGTGGTCACGACCTGTCCGGCCCGAGGCCGATGCTCTCGCCAGTGGTCCCCGCGCCCGGTGGTCGTGGCGGCAGCTTGGATGCGCTGCTCGGGCGTTCCGTCGGCCAGGGCAGGAGCAACCGTGGTCGGCAGGCTTGTCATCGCCACCGCACCCCTCCTCGGCCGGTCACCCGCCGCAACCCGGCTGCCGCCCATCGTAGTGAGTGGATGGGATCAGCGTTGTCCACAGGGGAACGGGACGGGGTAGCACAACAGCGATGGTGCCGCTACCGTCAGCGACGAGACGTCATTGGTCCGATCCCACGGCCCGCTAGCCCCTTTCGGTGCCGGTGGGTGCGTGATGTTCGCAGGGCCAGCCACGACCCAGCAGACAAGGAGATGTCGGGGTGTCCCAGACCCAGGCGCAGGCCGCGGTGATGCAGCAGACCGCGGCGAAGTTCGAGCAGACGGACCAGTCGTTGCAGTCGATGCTCAGTGGGCTGCTGACCCAACTGGAGGTTCTCCAGCAGGCCTGGCGCGGGGCCGGTGGCCGGTCGTTCGAGCAGGTGAAACAGCAGTGGGCGCAGGACCAGGCCAGTTTGCAGCGGGCGCTGCGCGAGACCGCAGGGGCGATCCGCACCGCCGGCACGCACTACGACGCCTCGGACGCCGAGGCGGCCAGCCGGGTGTCCGCCACCAACCGCGGCGGCATCCAGCTGCCGCTCTAGACCACGATCCAGGGGGATTCGATGGAGCACGGTGTGCTTGTCGTCAACTTCGCCGCGCTGCAGCAGGCCAGCGCGGACATCCAGCGGGCGTTGAACACGCTCGACTCGCAGTTGGGCCAGTTGGAACGGGACGCCGCCCCGTTGGTGGCCACCTGGTCCGGTGAGGCCCAGCAGGCGTACGAGCAGCGGCAGGCCCGCTGGCGCAACGCCTCCCAGGACCTCCAGGCGATGCTGCGTGACATCAAGCTGGCGGTGGACGAGTCGGCGGCCGACTACCTCGACACCGAGAAGAAGAACGTCGGCCTGTTCCGGTGACCACCAGCGGCGACGCCGCCCGTTCGTTCGGGCGGCGTCGCCGCGCGTCAGGCAATGGTCGAGCACGGCACCCGTCCCCGGGCGCAGGCTGTCCTGGCTCCCCGGTTGGCGGGCGCGGTGGTCGTCAGGCGGGGTGGTCGTCAGGCGGGGTCGGCGGGGCGCCAGCGGCGTCGGGCACCCCGAGGCACGATCAGGGCGGTCAGCACTATGCCGACCACCACCACAGCGCCCGTGGTGGCCAGCAGGACGGCCCGCTGTCGGGCGGCGGCTCGCCGGTTCTGCTGGGCCACCAGCGCGGGGTCGGGCTCCTCGTCGGGCAGGGCGATGACCGGGGCAGGGCGGGTGACCCGGCCGGTGGTGGTCTCGGTGACCGCCCGATACGGGTTCAGCACTCCGGCGCCGTACCCGATGCCGGGGGCCGGGTCGGCGGTGGCCTTGAGCCGGTCGGCCACCTCCAGGGCGCTCAGCTCGGGGCGGTACTCGCGCAGCAGGGCCGCCGTGGCGGCCACGAACGGCGCGGCGTAGCTGGTCCCCTCGGCCCGATGATGGCCCTGCCCGGGAGCGGCCAGCAGCAGCTCCGAGCCGGGTGCCACCAGATCCACATAGGATCCGACCTGGGAGAAGTCGGCCCGGACACCGTCCGCCCCGACCGCACCGACCCCGAGCACCCCCTCGTACGCGGCCGGATAGGGGCGGGGATCACCGCTGCCGTGCAGGTTGCCGACGGCGGCGACCACGACCACGTCCCGGGCCAGGGCGTAGCCGATCGCCTCGCGTACCGCCGGATGGTCGGCGTACAGGACCACGGACAGGTTGACCACATCGGCGCGGTTGTCCACCGCCCAGCGGATCGCCCGGGCGAAGTCGGCCGGGGCCACCGTACGACCTGCCCCCTGACCGTCCACTATCTGCTGTTCGCTGACTCGTACCGGCAGAATGCGGGCCTTCGGTGCCAGTCCCCGCAGGCCGCTTCCGTCCCTGGGTGCGGCGGCGATGATGCTCGCCACCCCGGTGCCGTGGCCGACGCAGTCACGGGTGCCGTCCCCGCCGGGATCGAGCAGGTCGGTGCCGGTGAGTACCCGGCCGGCCAACTGTGGGTGATGTCGATCCACCCCGGAGTCGACCACCGCCACGGTCACTCCCGATCCGGTAGCCAAGGAGTGCAGCCGCTCGGGTGCGTACCGCTGCTGTGGCCAGGGGACCGCGGACACCGGCCGGGCCGGCGCCAGTGGCGCCGCGCAAACCGGCGCCCTGCCGGTCGTGGCCGAGGCGACAGCCGTCCCGGCCCCGACCGCATCCGCCGCCAGCAACAGGACGGCGGTCAGACCCGCTGAAAGGGGATGCCGAGCGTACCGGGACATCGACCGCCTCCGTATCGTGTCGACACCGGAACGGGATGTTATCGCCTGGGACGAAACGGCGGTGGATCCCGGCCAGCCTTGTCATTGTGATCTTGATGTGACCTTGTAGGTTGTAACCGACACCTATGGCCTGGGCCCGGGAGGAGGGGGTGGCCGTGACCGACTGGGAGCCGGCCACCGAGGCGGAAGCTGCGCTGCGGGACGCACTAGGCAGCAATGACCAACAGCTCTATTTCCGCATCCTGTCCAGCATCGAACTGCTCCTGCCGATCTCCGCGCCGACGGGCCCCGGATCGGCGCCTGCGGGCTGGGGCACCTGGACCACCGGTGGGCGTACGCACGTCCTGGCCTTCACCTCCGTCGAGGCGATGCGGGCCTGCCTGGGCGAGTACGGCGGGTCCGCCCGCCGCACCGGCTACGCCGAACTGGCCATCGGTTGGCCGAACCACGATTGGTGGTTGGCGGTCAACCCCGGGTTGCCGATCGAGGGCTACCTGCCCGCCTGGTACGTCGCTCAGCTCTCCCGGGGTGACGTCCGGCTACCCGGGCGGACGATCGGTGCCCGAGCCAGGCTGGAGCGGGTCGAGGCGATGAGTCGGCTACGCGAATCCGGCCCGACCGCGAACACTCCGCCACCGGCCCAGCTCCGGCCTAGCCGACCGGAAACGCCTCCGCCGGTGATCCCGGCCGCCTTTCAACTCCCCGACGTCGCGGTAACCGCGCCGGGTGCGGGCACCCGAGTGCCCGGTCAACCCCCCGCCGGTCAGGCAGCGGGCTATCCCGGCGCCGGTCACCTCAGACCGAGCGTCGCCGAACCCCGGCCCGGCCTCCCGCGCCCGGACCCTGCCGGTGGCGTGCGTCCGGAGGCCACCGAGAGCCACTGGGGAGACCGCCAGGGCCACCTGACGCCGCGCCGGCCCATGCCCCCGCCCGGGGAGACACCCGGTCGACCGGTCACCCCCGAGCAGGCCGGAGCCCCGGCCAACGGTCAGGCCGCCGACCAGCAGCCCCGGCGGTCCTTCTTCGAACCGGCCTCCGGTCGAACGGCCTCCCGAAGCGAGCGGGTCACCGCACCCTCCCGGTTCTCCCGCACCGGGCAGCCCTTCCCCCGCCGTGGCTCCTCCCCGGAGTCGACTACCGACGGCACCACCCGAGCCTTCGACTTCAGCCAGGACACCCAGACCGGCGGTCTGACCCGGCCCGAGGTGAACGGCGAAGCGACCCAGCCGCTGCGGCCCCCGGCCGACCCCGCACCGGAACCCACCCAGCGTTTGTGGTCCACCGCGCCGACCGATCTGACCGGTTCGGTGCCAGGCGACCCGACCGCAGAGGCCCAGTCGCTGCCCCGCCGCCAAGCGACCGAGAGCGACGAGCAGACCCTCACGTCGGCGGCGGAGCCGGTCTCCGCCCCGCCCGCGCCCCGGCGCGGGTTCACCCCGATCGTCATAGAGGGCACCATCATCGAGGCCCGGGATCTGACTGCCGCGTCGCCCGCGCAGCAGCACCCGGAGCCCGGTACCCCCCAACGCCAGACCTCCGAAGCAGACCCGACCCTGCCCCCGACCACCGAGGCACCGCAAACGTGGCCCACCGACGCGGAACCGACGGCACCGATCCCCCCGAGGCCTGCGGAACCGACGACGACCTTCTTCCCGTCGCAGGCGGAGCGGACGACGCTCTTCCCAGCGCAGGCGGAGCGGACGGTGTCGTTGTCCCCGTCCCAGGCGGAGTCGGAGCAGGTGGATTCGACGACGACGTTGTTCCCCGCGCAGGCGGAGCAGACGGTGGCGATGTCCCCGGCGCAGGCGGACCCGACGACGCTCTTCCCGGCGCAGGCGGAGCAGACCGTGTCGTTGTCCCCGTCGCAGGCGGAGCCGGAGCAGGCGGATTCGACGACGACGCTCTTCCCGGCGCAGGCGGAGTCGACGGTGGTGATGTCCTCGTCGGGGGCGGAGCCGACGGCGCCGATCTCGTCGGTCGAGGCGGAGCCCACGGTGGCGGTTCCGGCGGTGGCGGATGAGGTGACCGCGCCGGTGCCGGCGACCGAGCCCTCACTGTTCGACCCCTCGCCCAAGGTCACCACCGAACCTGAGCCCGAGAACACCGCCGCGACGCCGACTCCGGAGCCGGCCACCGTGTCGCCAGCGGAGGAGCCCGCCCCGGCGCCGGCAGGATTCGAGCCGGCCAACGAGGTGGAGGAGGAGCTGCTCGCCGCTGCGGGGGCCGCGAAGACCGACACCTTCCTGTCGACACTGCTGCTGGCCCGGGTCCTCCTGCCGATCTCCCCGGACTCCGCTGCGGGCAGCCGTCCCGGTGACCCCGGGTACGTCTGGCCGACGGTGGAACTGGACGACCAGACCTTCGTAGTGGCCTACACCTCGCCGCAGCGACTCGCCGACCATGGCGACCAGACGGCCGAGACGATGACGGTCCGCTTCGTACAGCTGATTCGGTCCTGGCCTCAGTTGTCCTGGTCCTTCGCGGTCAATCCTGGCACCCCGGTCGGGGCGAAGCTGCCCGGCGAGCAGATCGTCGGGCTGGCCAACTGGGCGGCCGAACTCGGGCTCGGTGACGACAACGAGCCGGAACCTGGCGTCGACAAGTCGGCCGCCACCAGCAGCCCGCCGAAGGTGGCCTCCGCAGCCGACCCGACTCGACCGATCGTGATGCAGAAGGCGATCGCGCCCAGCCAACTGGGCTTCTACCTGGAACGCGGCTACGACCGGGTCTCCGGTTTCGTGCACCGGGCCACCGAACTGGCCCACCTGACCACCCCCGCCCAGCTCTACCGCGCCCTCGGTCTGCACCATGCGGAGTCACCCTTCGCGGCGGACGCCGAGGAGATCTACGTGTTGCGGTGGCCGGCGTACCGGCCGAGTCTCTACCGCATCCCCTACGGCGGGCAGAACGAGGCCGCGATGCGGGCCATGGAGGGCTGGGTGATCGAACGCCCGCCGTTCCGTGGCAACGGCTTCGCCCCCGGGGAGAGCAGCGAGGTGCTCGCCGAGTTCAAGGTGGACAGTGTCCGGCTGCCGCACGGCGCGCAACTGCTGCGCCTGGGCGCGGACGGCACCGAGCGGCTGATCGCCGTCTTCGACGCCGACACGGTCGCCTGGCGTGAGGCCGGTGCGCAGTGACCCGCGACGGCTATGTGGCCCGCTGGCGGGGCCGGGAGTACCAGGCCAGCCCGGACGGTGGTGAGGTGCGGCTGTACCAGACGGAGCCGGCTGAGGGCTTCACCGAGGTGCGGCCCGGCCGGTACCTCCGGGTGGTGCCGATGGCCGAGGTCGAAGAGTTGGCGTACGTGCGGACGACCTGCACCTGGAAGGGACAGCCCTTCATCGTGCTCGGTGAGCACGAGGGTTGGCTGCGGGTCGAGTACACCGGTGGCCGCTGGCCGGTGGCGCAGGCGCTGCGGCTGGAGGCCTTCGACTTCGGGGTCTACCAGGGGTGGGCGTCGGCCGGGGAGGTCACCGACCTGCGTGAGCAGCGGGTCTGATCACGACTTGGCCCAGCGCAGCACCTCGCCCAGCACCAGCTCCGAGGCCTCCAGGTGCGGGAAGTGGCCGACCTCGTCCAACAGCCGCCACTCGTACGGCCCGCTGACGTAGCGACTCGACCCCTGGGCGGTACGGGGTAGGGAGGCCACATCCAGTGCGCCGTGCAGTTGCAGGGTGGGTGCGACGAGCGGCCGTTGCATCAGCTTGACGAACCGGTAGCCGTGCAGCCGCAGCACCGACCGGAACGCCCAGCGGTAGCCCTCCAGCGCGCAGAACGCCGCCTGCGGGATCTGCATGGCCCGCCGGTACTGCCGGGCGTACTCGGCGAAGTCCGGGCCGGCGACCCAGCGGGGGCCACCCCAGCGGCGCAGGATCTCCTCCACCGCCCGCCCGTCATCTTTGGCCAGGACGTGTTCGTACCGGGGTAGCTGGAACTTCAGGGTGGGTGTGGAGGCGGCGAACTGCCCACGCGGATCGGCGAAGATGGCCGCCCGTAGCCGCAACGGATGCGGGGCACCGAGCACCACCAGTCGGCGTACCAGGGTGGGGTGGAAGGACGCCACCGTCCAGGCCACCATGCCCCCGGCCCCGGTCCCGACCACGGTCGCCGAGCGTTCCCCCAGTGCCCTGATCGTCCCGGCGACGTCGGCGGCGAGGGTGTATCCGTCGTACCCCCGGGGTGGTTTGTCGCTGGCGCCGTAGCCGCGCAGGTCTACCGCGACCGCGCGGAAACCGGCGTCGGCGACCATGGGGAGCATCCGGTGCCAGGCCCACCAGTGCTCGGGGAAGCCGTGCAGGAAGAGCACCATCGGACCGGTGCCCGCCTCCACGACGTGGAACCGGCTGCCGTTCGCGCCGACGAACCGGTGCGTCCACGGCCCCTCGGTGAGGACGCAGGACTCGTCGATGGCTCCGCCACGCTGCTCGGTCATGTCCGACAGCCTAGGACCCCGACGCTGGTAGGCCCCTGCGACGGCGTGCGTGGTGTCCGGCGCGACCCCCGCCGGGTGAAGGGCGATGCCCCGGGCAGGTGAGCTGCCCGGGGCATCGTGTGGTCGTGCGGTCACTCAGGAGAATCGAACCTTGGTGTTCAGGCCCTTCTGCTCCAACACCTTGATCTTGGTGCCGGTGGCCGGCAGCTTCACGCCGTGGTTCGGCAGCTCCGGGAACCAGTACTGCTTGGTGTCGTCGAACAGCGGCTGCGCCGCCTGGCCGCGGATGTACTGCGGCTGGCTGTTGAGGTGCAGCGTGAACGAGTCCGCCTTCTTCAGGCTGAACGGCGCGTCGTAGACCTGGATCCGGGCCCGCCAGGGCTGGCCGGTCAGGTTGTAGATCGGCCGGGGCCGGGAGTCGATGATCAGGTTCCGGCCCTCACCCGGGTGCGCGAAGGTGTCGTTGTCCGCCCACCGGGTGTTCCAGTACGAGATCAGCAGACCCTCCTGGTACGCGTAGTGGTCCACGTAGTCCGGCTTGGTGTTGGCGTACCCGAAGAAGTACGGGCCGGTCTTGAGGTACTTGTCGTACGAGATGTACTGCCGGGTGCCCGCGATGTAGTAGTTCGCGAACTTACGGGTGTAGGTCTCCTCGACCACCTCGAAACCACCGGCCAGGGTCCAGCCGGCCCCGCCGTCCTCGGCCCCGTCGGTGAAGACCGTGGCGCCGTCGGCGGTCAGGGTGAGGGCGTCACCGAAGAAACCACCCTCGGAGACCGCACCGTCGGTCTGGTACCGCAGCCGGAACCCGACCTGGTTGCCGACCACCCCGTCCAGCGGGATGGTGACGTCCACCCACTCGTCGTCGGAGCTGCCGTCCAGGGCGAAGCGGCCGGGGGAGATCTCCTTGAGCGGCTGGCCGTCGGCCGTACCGGGCTGCGGAGTCCAGGTCTGTCCACCGTCGATCGAGGTCTCGAAGAACAGGTAGTCGTACTCCGCCTCGATGCTGTAGCGGCCCTTCATGGACAGGGTCGCGGACGACTTCCCGGTCAGGTCGAAGGTCCGGGTCATGGTGCTGTTCAGGTCGTCCGCGTTGCCGGAGAAGAACTGCTTGGTGCCCTCGAAGGGTGCACCGTTCTCGAAGGTGTACTCCCGCTCGGGCAGCACCACCACGGCGGCCTGGGCCTCCTTGGTGTTGTACTCCTGCGGGCCGAGCACCAGGGTCCGCTTCTGGCCGGCCACGATCACCTCGTAGTCGAGCCAGCCGAGCTGGAGCTTGTTCCAGGCACCCAGGTCACCGCCGCGCTCGCCGATGCCGCCGTCGTTCTTGGCACCCAGGCGGCTCTGGGCCATCAGGGTCCAGTGCTCGTTGTTGTTGTCGCCGCCGCTGAGGACGTTGTAGTCGTCCGGCAGACCCAGGTCGTGGGCGTACTCGTGGTAGAAGACGCTGCGACCGCCGTTCTCCGGCTGGATGGTGTAGTCGCCGATCCAGATGCCGGTGTCGCCGATCTGGGTGCCGCCGGCCGGGAAGTTCGGCGGGCCGGTACGACCCTGGTCGGAGGCGTACGCGTACCAGCGGTGGCTCCAGATGGCGTCCTCGCCGTAGATCGGGTCACCGTCGGCCATGTCGCCACCGGCGTGCACGATCTGGAAGTGGTCGATGTAGCCGTCCGGCTCGTTGAAGTCGCCGTCACCGTCGTGGTCGTAGCGGTCCCACTGGTCCATGGCCCGTACGTCGGCGGCGATCTGGGCGTCCGTGCGGCCGGCGGCCTTCTGGTCGGCCACCCACTGGTTGGCGGCGTCGCGCACCAGGGCCCACACGTTGGAGCAGACGATCGAGTCACAGGGGTAGCCGTTGGAGCGGCCGTACCGGGCCTGGTTGTAGTTGACCTTGACCCAGTTGCTGACCACGCCGTCGACGCTGTATCGACCCGAGGACTGCGCCTCGTAGTACTGCTTCACGGACTCGTCGCCCGGAGCGGTGCCGAAGTAGAGCTTGCGGAAGTGATCGGCGTCGTAGTTCGGCTGCCACACCGTGGAGTTGTCGACCCGCCGGTCCGGCTGGGGGATCTGGTTGTGCAGCGGCCCGTCGAACCGGGCGGGGCCGGGAACATCCGGGTCGGTGTCCTGGTCCGGGTAGTTCGGGTGCCGCTCGTCGCCGAACTCGGCCAGGATGACGAAGATCTGGTCGGTCTTCTCCCGGGAAAGCTCGACGTACTGCTTCTCGGTGGGCCCCTTGCCGCCCTTGGGGGTCTTGGCGTTGCGGCCGGCCTTACCACCACGGACGGCCCGGTCACCGACCTTGGCCACCGTGCTGCCGTTGATCCGTTCGGTCTTGACACGGCCCGAGAGGACCTCGCTCAGGCCCTCCTGGCGCAGTGCGCGACGCTTCTCTTCCAGCGGGTTCGGCAGGTCGTGTTCGGCATGGGCGGGCTCGGCGACCGACGGCGCGGCCGTCGGCGGCTCCGCGATCGGCGCGGCGGAGGCCGAAGCACCGACCGTCAGTCCCGTCGCCGTCAGCGAAAGCCCGAGCAGACCCACTGCGACTTTCCGCACGTGGTACCTCCGGATTGAGGAAACCGGCCCATCAGGGGTGGCAAGCCGGTGAGATCGGCCCCTACGGATGGGGCCACTGGTGAACTTAGGCACTAGTGGGGTCCGTGGGAAGGGGTAACCATCGATTTTATGGCAGTGAATTGCCGACAGGTCTGCCCACTGTCACAACCTCTGCCCGGGTCCACCCGACGTCCGTGCAGGTCCGGACAGACATCGACGGGTGGCGGTCCGCACCGGACCACCACCCGTCGAGGGGCACGACAGGTCAGTCCTCGTCGGACTTGCTCCCGCCCATGCCGGAGGCGATCAACTCCATCACGGAGGAGTCCTGCAAGGTGGTTACGTCACCGAGGGAACGGTTCTCCGCCACGTCCCGCAACAGCCGCCGCATGATCTTGCCCGATCGGGTCTTGGGCAGCTCCGGCACCAGCATGATCTGCCGGGGCTTGGCGATCGGGCCCAGGGTCTTCGCCACATGGTTGCGCAGATCGGCGATGAGCTGCTCACCCGCCTCGCCGGCGACGTCGGCGGTGCCGCGCGGAATGGCGAAGGCGACGATCGCCTGGCCGGTGGTCGGATCGGTGGCACCCACCACCGCCGCCTCGGCCACCGAGGGGTGCGAGACCAGCGCCGACTCCACCTCCGTGGTGGAGATGTTGTGCCCCGACACCAGCATCACGTCGTCCACCCGGCCGAGCAGCCAGATGTGCCCGTCGTCGTCCTTCTTCGCCCCGTCGCCGGCGAAGTAGATCCACTCGTCACCGCCGGTGCCGCCGGCACCCGCCCCGAACCGGGACCAGTAGGTCTCGATGAACCGGTTGTCGTCACCCCAGATGGTGCGCAGCATCGAGGGCCAGGGCTCCCGCAGCACCAGGTAACCGCCACCCCCGTTGGGCACCGACTGACCCTGGTCGTCGACCACGTCGGCACTGATGCCGGGCAACGGAGTCATCGCCGAACCCGGCTTGGCGGCGGTGACCCCCGGCAGCGGCGAAATCATGATGCTGCCGGTCTCGGTCTGCCACCAGGTGTCCACGATGGGCAACTCACCTCGCCCGACATGCTGCCGGTACCACATCCACGCCTCGGGGTTGATCGGCTCACCGACGCTGCCCAGCAGGCGGAGGGTGGACAGGTCGTACCCGGCGGGGATGTCCTCGCCCCACTTCATCATGGTGCGGATCAGGGTCGGGGCGGTGTAGAGGATGGTCACCCCGTACCGGTCGACGATCTCCCAGAACCGGCCCTTGTGCGGGGTGTCCGGGGTGCCCTCGTACATCACCTGGGTCGCGCCGTTGGAGAGCGGGCCGTACACGATGTAGGAGTGGCCGGTCACCCAACCGATGTCCGCCGTACACCAGTAGACGTCCGTCTCCGGCTTCAGGTCGAAGATCGCGTGCGAGGTGTACGAGGCCTGGGTCAGGTAGCCGCCGGTGGTGTGCAGGATGCCCTTCGGGCGGGCCGTGGTGCCGCTGGTGTAGAGGATGAACAGCGGATGCTCGGCGTCGAAGGCCTCGGCGGTGTGCTCGGTCGAGGCCTGCTCCACGGTCTCGTGCCACCAGTGGTCCCGCGACGACCAGTCGACCTGCTCCCCGGTCCGGCGGACCACCAGCACATGCTCCACCGAGGGGCAGTTGGCCACCGCCTCGTCCACGGTCGGCTTCAGCGCGGACGGCTTGCCCCGCCGGTAGCCGCCGTCGGCGGTGATCACCACCTTGGCGGAGGCGTCCTGGATCCGGTTGGTCAGCGACTCCGCCGAGAACCCGCCGAACACCACACTGTGCGTGGCGCCGATCCGGGCACAGGCCAGCATCGCGACCGCCGCCTCCGGGACCATCGGCAGATAGATCGCCACCCGGTCACCGGCGACCACCCCCAGGTCGGTCAGCGCGTTCGCCGCCTGGCAGGTCATCCGGTGCAGGTCGGCGTAGGTGATGGTGCGGGTGTCGCCCGGCTCGCCCTCCCAGTGGATGGCCACCTTGTCGCCCCGACCGGCCTCGACATGCCGATCCAGACAGTTGTACGCCACATTCAACTGCCCGCCGACGAACCACTTGGCGAACGGCGGATTCGACCAGTCCAGCACCTGGTCCCACGGCCGCGCCCAGGCCAGCCGCCCCGCCTGGCGCTCCCAGAAGGCCAGCCGGTCGCCTTCGGCCTCGGCGTACGCCTCGGCGGTCACATTGGCCTCGGCGGCCAGTGCCGCTGGCGGCGGGAACTGGCGGGTCTCGTTCAGCAGATTGGCCAACGCCTCGCTCATGCCAGCCCTCCGCTTCGCTGCGTGCTGCCATGAGGCACTTGGGCGCTGCATTGATGATTCGCTCGCTGGCCCTCGCTCATGCGGTGCTCCTCGTCGTCGGGTGACCTGCGCCTCTCCGGGGCAGGTTAGTCGGGGCCGACGACCATGGCGACGCAAGCCACCCGCCTCCGTCGCCCAACGGACCCTCTCGCGCGCCGAGGTGCAAAACGGTCCCGATGAACGCCGCCGGCCCCCTCCTGGTCGCAGGAACCCCACGGCGTACGGGTGGTGTCCGTCGCCTTGCCGGTGACTGCGGCGCGGGCCGACCGGCGGGCTCGATAGCGTGACGGGGTGACGACCGACCCGCTGGCACCGCTGCTCGCGCTCGCCGACATCGCCGAGGCCGTCGAGCAGGCCCGGACCCGCTTCGACACCGCCCTGGGTCACCGGGCCCTGCGCCGACACGGCGGCCAGGTCGCCGCTGAGGTGAGCCTGCGTTCCGCGGTCGCCAGCGCCGCCCTGGAGGGCCGGGTCCACGAGCGGGAAGCCGTCCGGGCCGGTACGGTGACCGACCCGGTGCTCCAGGGGGCGCTGCGGGTGGCCGGAGCACTGCCCGGGCTCAGTGACCGCTGGACCAGGGCCCCCCGGCAGGTGCTGGCGAAACTGCACGTACTGGCCGGCCGGGAGGTGGTCGAGGCCGCCGAACTGGGTCGCCCGGTCGAGGATCCGGTGGTCGCCGCCCGACTGGACGCCCTAGTCGGGCTGGTCGCCGGAGGCACCAAGGTCCCGCCGCTGGTGCTGGCCGCCGTCGTACACGGGGAACTGCTCAACCTGCGTCCGTTCGCCGGCCCCTCCGGGGTGGTGGCCCGGGGCGCTGCCCGCCTGGTGCTGCTCTCCAGCGGCTTCGACCCGCGGGGCCTGCTGGCGATCGATGTCGGCCACCGCGAGCGCGAACCGGAATACGTCGGCGCCGCCGGAGCCTTCGCCACCGGCACCCCGGACGGGCTCCGGTCCTGGCTGCGCCACTACATGGCGGCCGTCGAGGTCGGCGCCGACCAGCTGACCGAGATCGGCGACGAGGTCCTGGCCGCCAGCTGAACCCGGGCTGCCGAGTGGCCGGGGTGGGCTGAGGCCGGGTGGTGGCTCAGACCGGGCTGTCGGGTGGGCTCGGGCCGGGTGGTTGGTCAGGCCGGGGTGGTCGAGGCGCGGGTGCGCCGGTGTCGGCCGTACCAGGCGATGCCGATCGCCACCCCGACACCCACCCCTAGCGCGGCAGCGGCTACCGGGACTCCCGGCCGCTCCCGCAGCCGACGGCCCAACGGAATCGGATGCCGGAACTCCAGCACCGGCCAGGCGTTCTCGACGGCCAGCCGGCGCAACTGCCGGTCCGGGTTGACCACGCTGGGGTGCCCCACACACTCCAACAGCGGCCGATCGCTGTACGAGTCGGAGTAGGCGTACGAGTCGGCCAGGTCGTAGCCGCGCTCCGCAGCCAGCTCGTTCACCGCCTCCACCTTGCTGGGCCCGGCCGCGTAGAACTCCACCTCACCGCTGTACCGGCCGTCCACCACCGCCATCCGGGTGGCGATCACATCGGTGACACCGAGCAGCGCCCCGATCGGCCGCACCATCTCCTCACCCGAGGCGGAGACCAGCACCACGTCCCGACCGGCGGCCTGGTGCTCCTCGATGAGGGCGGCGGCCTCGGCGTACACATAGGGGTTGATCAGCTCGTGCAGGGTCTCGGCGACGATCTGCCGGACCTGTTCCACCTGCCAGCCCTTGCAGAGGGCGGCAAGATAATCCCGGGTACGGGCCATGGTCTGCTCGTCGGTGCCGCCCAGCCGGAACATCAGCTGCGCGTACGCCGACTTGACCACATCGCGTCGAGTGATCAGGCCATCCCGGTAGAACGGCCTCCCGAACGCCAAGGCGCTCGACTTGGCGATGACGGTCTTGTCCAGATCGAAGAAAGCGGCACTTCGGCCCACGGCGCGAAAGTCTAGCCCGATGGTCTATGGTCGGCGGGTGCCCGGGGGTCGAACCTCCTCGGACCTGCGGGGCAGCCCTCACCACGCTTGCGGACGGTGATCGCGGTCACACTCTGCGAACAGGATTTCGCGGGGAGTGAGGCTACACCACTCGACGTACCCAGGCTCACTCAGGCAGACTTGTCCACAGAACGAGTATTCATATCGCGTACGACCCGCAGACTCTCGGCGGTTGCACCCCCCGTGACCGCTGAGCAGGTTCGGCTCGACCCCCCCGGAGCCGAACCTCGACGACCCCCGTCTCCCCCCGACGGGGGTCGTCCCTTTGGTAGGTAAGCGCTGCCCCGCGGGCCACAGATCGTCTCTGGTCCCGCCAGCGCCCTCATCTGACGGGGTGTGCCGGTCAAGTTGCGTCCGCGCGGCCCGCAGCTGGTCCCGCACTGCACCCGACAGGTTCTTGGTCACCGTGTCTCACCCTTCGGAGCGAACAGCCGCGTGGGTACGAGGACTTGCGTGCGTTCGCCGTGTCGATGGGGTGGGGCGACCTTGGTGCCCTCGACCCAGATCCACTGCTCCCGCTCGGGTCGGTTGAGCACCAGGCGAACCCCGGTGACCCGGAGCATCATCGGCCCGTCGGCAGGGCAGTAGCGGTCGGCAGCCTCGATGCGCAGCACCGCGCCGAGTCGTACCCGTAGGTCAAACACCACGCCTCCTCGTCGTCCGCCGTGCCGTTCCCGCCGGGCTGGCGGGTTTGGGGTTGATCTGGAGGCCGGCGATCTGCGCGAAGACCTCCCGCCGCGCCATCGCCGCCCCGGTCCTCGGGTTGATGGCGTAGCCGGTGAGCCACACCCAGCCGTCATACGTCGGCCGATCACAGATCGAGGACACCCGCAGCCAAAGCGCCCGGTCCCCGCCGAACTGCACCGACGCCCGACCGTCCAGCAACACCAGGTCACCCGGATTCGGGACACCCGGCCTGCGAGGTTCCGGCCTGCGAGGCACCGAGGCGGGCGGGCTTAGTCGGAACCGTCGTTCGGGTCGCGGTCCCATGCCAGCACCCACCCCGGGCCAGCCTCAGCAGGCGACCGAACGGCCGGACCCCGCACGATCCAGGCAGGACCGCCGGGCCATGCGCCGGCCAGCGGGCGATCCGTGCCCGATAGCGCGGACCTCAGCCCGCGCGCGGACGTACTTCCAGGTCCGACCCGCGCAGGACGCACAGGCGCCAACCCGCACCACGCCGGGTGCAACGGGCTGGATGGTGCAGCCGGACGGGATCAAGGATGATCCAGACGTGTTCGGAACTTCCGCAGCGCCAAGCATCACGGTCTCCCACCAACCAGGCATTAGAACTAGCTCTATATGACCGGATGAGGTGCGGCCCTGTCAATAGAGCTAGCTCTAATGTGCGCGTGTCGGGCACACTTGCTGGTTGGGGGCAGCCCTATGCGGGCGCATGGCTAGGAGGAGCGAGTGGGCATCGGGTACCGGGATCTGGCCGCGCTCCTGCGCCAGGCCATCCAACGCGGCGACTATCCCGAGGGCAGCACCCTGCCGAAGCAGGATGAGATCGCCGCCGAGCACGGCGTCAACATCAACACCGTCCGGCAGGCGGTACGCGTCCTCGAAGCCGAAGGGCTGGTCACGCCCGTCCGTCGGCGCGGCACCGTCGTCCGCCCACGCGTGGCGATGAAGCGCCTCGGCACCGACCGCTACGCCAAGAGCAAATGGAAATCCGGGCTCGTCGCCTTCGCCGCCGACCGCGAGGCCACCGGCCGCGCCTGGACGCCAGGCGACCAGACCAACGAGGTACGACTGACCGAAGCTGACGCCGAAGTCGCCGCAGCACTCGAACTCCCGCCCGGTGCACCCGTCTACGAGCGCACCCGCCTGGTCAAAGAGGCCGGCGTACCGACCCACACGCTGACCAGCTACTACCGCCGCGAAGATGTGGAAGGCACATCCCTGGTCGACCCGACACCAGGGCCAGCCGGCCGAGGCGGCGGCTTCGCCATCCTCACTGCCCGAGGCTTGGAGCCGGACACCATCACCGAGACCGTGCACGCCCGCATGCCCACACCCGAGGAAACCGACCTACTCCAGCTCCCCGCCGGAGAACCTGTGATGATCCTGCACCGCACCACGTCCACCCACGAGGGCCGACCAGTCGAGTTCGCCCGCGGAGTGCACGCCGCATCCCGCTTCACCTGGTCGTACACCTTCAAGATCCCCGGCTGAGAGTCACACGATGTCCACGACTCCCCCGACCATCCCGGCAGAGCACCGCGCGGATGTCGAGTGCCTGTGGAACTACCACCACATGCACCACGAGATCCGGCCCGTTGACGTCGGCATCGGGCTCGGTAGCCATGACCTCGGAGTCGCCAAGATCGCCACCGATCTCTACCACCAGAGGATGTACCCGCACCTGGTCTTCACCGGCGCCAACGCCCCGACCACCATCGAGACCTTCCCCCGGGGCGAAGCCGTCCACTACCGGGAGTACGCCATAGCCCACGGCGTGCCAGCCGACGTAATCCTCATCGACACACGAGCCAAGAACACCGGCCTGAACATCGAGTACACCCGCGCACTCCTTGCCGAGCACAAGATCCAAGCCAGGTCGGTGATCCTGATGTCCCGCCCGTACCAACAACGCCGGGCGTACGCCACCTGCAAGAAGCTCTGGCCCGAGGTCGACGTGATCTGCGCGTCCCACCCGCTCTCACTCGACGACTACGTGGCCAGCATCGGCAACACCAAGAAGGTCATGGACATGCTCGTCGGCGACACCCAACGCATCGACAAGTACGCCGAACTCGGTTACGCCATCCCCCAGCACGTCCCCGACGAGGTCCGCGCCGCCTACACCCGCCTGGTCGACGCCGGCTACACCAGCCGACTCGTGCAGTAAAGCGGCAGCTACAGTAGCCCGCCGAGAGGCGTACAGGTCGGCGAGGAAGTCGTCCAACTCTTCGTCGGACTCGAACAGGTCCGGCCGGGCAAGGTCGTCAACGGAGGCGACCGGCCGCACGCCCTGACGGCGGGCCAACTCCTCCACCGGCACGTGCTCAGCGGTCGGCCACTCGGGTATCCGCTCGGCGTTGCTCGACATCCCGACCCACCTCCTCGACCACATACCGTCACTCATTGTCGCACGGTCAGCACCGGCACCACCGCCACTCGGGCGCGCGGAAAGCCGGCGACACGGTAAGCCCTCCGGCCGGCCGAGTCGCCAGCAAGCCCACGGGGACAGCATGGACCCACCGGGGTGAGGCACGATCTGCGTCATGGTGGGCCTGAGATCGGTGATCGTGGTGGCTCCGATCTTCCTGTGCTGGTGAACCGGCTCGGACCCGGCTCGCGGCGACAACAGACCCTGCCGCTGTACGTGATGGTGGTCTGGCTGTCGACGGTGGCGTGTGCCCTCGTCGTCGTACTCAATCTGCCGGACCCACACGACTGACCGCTGGTGGCCGTTGGGCGTCACCGGCGGTCCTGCTGTGGTGTGACGGTAGGTCGGCTGGAGTTGGCGAGGTCGATGCGCCAGTTGTTGCTGCGCATCAGGGAGCCGCTGCCCGGCGGGTACTCGAAGTCGCAGGGGCCGAGGAGGGTGAAGCCGAGGCGGTGGCAGAGCGCGTTGGAGGGGGCGTTCCCGACTGAGGGGAACGCGTGCAGGCTGTGGGGCGCGTCGGAGCGGCGGGCGATCTTCCGGACGATGGTGATCAGGGCGGCGCCGGCTGCGGTGGCGATGCCTCGGCCCTGGTAGGGCGGTAGGACGTTCCAGCCGGTCTCGTAGATCTGCTCGCCCTGCCAGTCACGCTGGTGGTAGGCGATGCTGCCGACCATGTCGTCGCCGAGCAGTACGGCGAACATCCGGCCGCGGCCGGTTACCGGCATCGCGAGGTATCGGCGGTGCCGGGCGAGTAGCTGTTCCTCCCGCTCGATACCGCCGACATGTCGACGCATCTGCGGGGTGTTGATCCGGCGCAGGAGGTCGAGGGCGGATTCCGACCACGGTTCAAGACGAATGTCCATGCCGCGCAGCCTGGCAGGCGACGAGTTCGACCGGGCAGTGGTGACCGACTTCGATGCAGGCCTAGCGGACCACAGCGCGGGCAGGGGTGGTGGTGGGCTCGAAGCAGACCAATGCCCTACCTCGGCCACCGGTCACCACCCACGGATGCCCGACATAGGTGTGCTGCCGGTACGAGGCCGACGGTTGGAGGACGGCGTACTGGCGTCGGTGGCCCTGGTAGTCCAGCCAGTGGATGGTCACCGGATGTGACCTGTGGTTGACGAACTCGATGCTGGTCTCCGGGCCACCGCTGACCGAACGCATACCCCACTCCCGCGATGGGGGCAACGGGGTGAGTTCTCGCGGCTCGGCCGGACGAGGGCTCGGCGTCGGTCGTACCGTCCGGCTCGGCGAGGTGCTCGGCCTGGCGCTGGGGGCAGCCGGGCTGGCGCTGGGGGCAGCCGGGCTTGTCCTGGTCGCCGAAGGCGACGGCGAGCGGGTGGGTGAGGACACCCGACTGGGCGCGGTCGGGCGGGTGGAGGAGACCCCGCCCACGGAGGACGAGGCCTGCGGGGCGGAGGGGGTCAGGGTGCCGGGGGGTGGCCAGGGCAGGTCGGGGGCATGAGGCCAACCGAACTGGCCGGGCGGAGTGGGTGGTTCGGCGGTCGGTGACGACGGGGTGGTCGGCCAGAGCGCGGTCAGCAGCAGACCGAGCACGGCGGCACCCACACCCGCCAGCATCAGCCGGTGGGAACGGCGGCCGGTGGGCTGCGATATCGGATCGACTGCCAGGACGACCGGCTCGGGTACGAGTGGTGGTGGCCGGTCGTCGGCGGAGCCCGGGATGACCGACAGGGCGGTCCTGACCGGGGTGGCGGGGAGGGCCGGCGGCATGGTGTCCGAGTCGGGATCGGGCAGCCAGGGACCGATCCGAAGCCGAGGTTGCCTGCGTACGTGGTCGTGATCTGGCGACTGTGTCATGACCCCGATCCGGCGAGGATTGCCGTCCCGCCGACGGCAGCGGAGACCGATTATGCGTGGTTCATGACACTCCTGACCATGGGCGAAGTTCGATGTGGACACTCGGTGAGCGCTCGGCAACACATAGCAGATCAACAGGTCTGGTGGGCGTTGT
Source organism: Micromonospora sp. NPDC047134 (assembly GCF_040643455.1). NCBI lineage: Bacteria > Bacillati > Actinomycetota > Actinomycetes > Micromonosporales > Micromonosporaceae > Micromonospora > Micromonospora sp. NPDC047134. Next base: position 203,282 of record NZ_JBEYUI010000003.1, on the reverse strand, counting down.
CCACAGAAGGGTTGGTTATCCACAGGGCGGGCGTTCGGGGCGGCTTCAGGGGCGGCACGGCAGGCATGGTTCGGCACAGCGAACCCGCGCTGACCGTTGGAGGCCGCGATGCCGTCCCGTACCTCCGTTCCGCCGCCCCGGAGACCGCCGTTGGTGGTCACCGCCGACGGTGACCTCCTCGATGACCTGCTTCGACTCGCCGCCGCGGGCGCCGTCGAGGTGGAGGTCGCCGCTGATCCGGCCGCCGCGCGTACCCGATGGCAACCGGCTCCGCTGGTGCTGGTCGGTACCGATCAGGCCCAACCCTGCCTGCGGGCGCGGCTGCCCCGGCGGTCCCGGCTGGTGCTCGTCGGTCGGGCCGAGGACCTAGATCCCGGGTGGCAGGTCGCGGACCTGCTGGGCGCGGAACATGTGGCCGTGCTGCCGGCGGCAGAGCCGTGGCTGGTCGACCGGTTCGCCGAATGCGGTACCGATGGTGATGCGCAGGCACGGGTGGTCGCCGTGGTGGGTGGGCGCGGCGGTGGCGGGGCGAGCATCCTGGCGGGCGGGCTGGCGGTCACCGCCGCCCGAGGTCGGTTGCGGACCCTGCTGCTCGACGCCGACCCCCTCGGCGGCGGTCTGGACCTGGTCCTCGGCTGGGAGCAGTTGGAGGGGCTGCGGTGGCCGGCGCTGTCCGGGGCCGACGGTCGGGTGGACCCACCCGCTCTGGTGCGGGCCCTGCCCAGCCGAGGCGACCTGGTGGTGCTCTCCTGGGACCGGGGCGATCCGGTGGCCGTGCCGGCCGAGGCCATGGCCTCCACCCTGGATGCGGCCCGACGGGGCCGGGACTTCGTCGTCGTCGACCTGCCCCGGCATTTCGACGACGCGGCCGTCACCGCCTTGCAGGCCGCCGATCGGGTTTTCGTGGTGGTGCCCGCCGAACTCCGGGCCACGGCCGCCGCCGCCCGGGTGGTGTCGGTGGCCGCACCGCACTGCCAGGACCTGTCGGTCATCGTCCGTGGACCGGCTCCCGGGCGACTGCGCGCAGCGGAGGTGGCTAGGGCCCTGGGGTTGCGACTGACCGGGACCCTGCGCCCCGAGCCGGGCCTGTGTCGTGGGCTTGAGCGAGGCGAGGCCCCGGCGGCCGGTGGGCGCGGCCCACTGGCGGAACTCTGCCAGCGGATCGTCGCCGACCTGACCGGCCGTACCGTCACGGGTGCGGCATGACCGGGCGGCCGCTGGCGGCCCGGGTCCGACAACGGATCGCCGCCGCCACCACCCCGGTCACCCCGGCCACGATCGTCTCGGCGGTACGCGCCGAGGCCGACCCGGCCGTCCTGGGCGACACCGCCCTGCTGCGGATGGCCGACCAGGTACGCGACGACCTGGTCGGGGCGGGCCCGCTCGCTCCGCTGCTGGCGGACCCGGAGGTCACCGACGTACTGGTCAACGGCACCCGGGTGTGGGTGGACCGGGGGCAGGGGCTGTACCAGGTTCCGGTGCCGGTGGGCACGGTGGACGATGTCCGTCGGCTCGCGCAGCGACTGACCGCCGGTGCCGGTCGCCGCCTCGATGACGGCTCACCCTGCGCCGACGCGCGGCTGGCCGACGGCACCCGGTTGCACGCCGTACTGCCGCCGGTGGCGACTGACGGCCCGTACCTGTCGCTGCGGACCTTCCGGCAGCGGCCCTTCACCCTGGACGAGTTGGTGGCGCAGGGCGCCGTGCCTCGTCCGGCCGCGTCGCTGCTCGCCGCCGTGGTGGCGGCCCGGCTGGCCTACCTGGTGATCGGCGGGACCGGGTCCGGCAAGACGACCCTGCTGAACACCCTCCTCGGCCTGGTGCCGGCCACCGAACGGATCGTGCTGGTCGAGGACGCCGCGGAACTGCGGCCGTTGCATCCACATGTCGTCGGGTTGCAGGCCCGTACGGCGAACGTGGAGGGGCGCGGCAGTGTCGGCCTGAGTGAACTGGTCCGGCAGGCGTTGCGGATGCGACCGGATCGTCTGGTGGTCGGCGAGTGTCGAGGCGCAGAAGTCGTTGATCTCCTTGCCGCCCTGAACACGGGCCACGATGGTGGCGCCGGCACCCTGCACGCCAACGCCCCGTCGGATGTGCCGGCCCGGTTGGAGGCCCTGGGTCTGCTCGGTGGGCTACCCCGTCCGGCGTTGCACGCCCAACTGGCTGCGGCCCTTCAGGTGGTCGTTCAGATCCGGCGTACGACGCGGGGGCGGGCCTTGGAGTCGGTCTGCCTGCTGCTGCCCGAGGGGCCGGAGCGGCTGGTCAGGGCGGTGCCGGCCTGGGTTCGGAACCAGGGGGTCGGCCCGGCGGGACCGGCGCTGGCCGCCCTGCTCCGCGACCGGGAGGTCCCGGTGCCGCCGATCCTGGACGAACCTTCGCCGAGGTCACTGGGGCACGCCGCCGGAACGACTGCGGTGGCGACGAAGCCCGGAGCAGCGGCATGAGCGACCGGTACTGGTGGTTGCTGGCGCTGCTGGGCCTGCTCGTCGTCGCGGCCCTGCCGGTCCGCAAGTTGGTCGTCCGAGCCGCCCGGTCCAGCCGGGCGGAGGGGGAGGCGCTGGTCGACTGGATCGTCACCCTGCGAGAGGCGGGGGACCGGCCGCTGACCCAGTCCGCCGCGATCCGGCCCGTCGGGCGCGAATGTGCCGTCCGTCAGCCGGCCGTCCTCCGGGCGGCGCCCGCCGGAGCACCGGCCCCGACCCGCCCGCCACAGTGGCGGGGAAGCCGACGCCCCCCGACCTCAAGCCGTACGCCCTTCATGCCGAGCGGTTCCGAGGTGGGTCGTACCGACCCGGTGATCGAGGAGTCCCGGCCGGTGTCCAGCCCACCGGTTCGGACCGTCGCCACGGAGACCTCCCGCTGGTCCGGGTTACCACGGCGCTACCTGCTCGTTTTTCTGCTGCTCGGAGCCGGGGTGTCCGGGTTGCTGGCCGGGCCGGTGGCGGCGGTCGCCTGCGGCGGGTACGGCGCGCTGGGCGTGCGGGCGTGGCACCGACACGGTGCGGAGGCCCTCCGGGTCCGGACGCGACATGAGCGGTTGGACCAGTTGTGTGCCCTGGCCGCCGACCTCAGGGCCGGACTGCCGGTGCCGGTCGCCGCCGAGACCTTGGGGCTCGCTCCGGTGCCGACCAGCCCTCGGGTATTGGCGGCCAGCGCGCCCGCCGCCGGGTCGACGGCCGGAAGGCAGCGAGGTTGGCGGACCGGCGACCCGGATGAGTCCGCCGGGCCCGAGGGCCGGTCTTCGGACGGTCACTCCCGGTCGGCGAGCCGGATCGCCTCACCGGACCGGCCAGGGCAGTTGGCCCAGGCGGCGGTGCGGCTAGCCGAGCGTACGGGGGCGCCACTGGCCGATCTGATCGAGCGGATCGAGGCCGACGCCCGCTCCACCGACCGGGGAGTGGCCGCTGCCGCCGCGCAGGCGGCAGGTGCCCGCGCGACTGCCTGGTTGCTGGCGGCCCTGCCGTTGGGCGGCATCGGCCTGGGCTACGGCATCGGGGTGGATCCGCTTGAGGTGCTGCTGCACACCCCGATCGGTGCCGGGTGCGCGGCTGCCGCCATCGCCTTGCAGGTGATCGGGCTGCTCTGGGCGGACCGCCTGGGCACGGTCGCGGACGGGGCAAGCTGATGTCCGCCCTCACCCTGTCAGTGGGTTGCCTGGCCGGGGCCGTGCTGCTCGCCATGGTGGCCGTCGCCCGGCGACGTCCCCGCCGACGACTACGCCGGTTGACCGAGACCCCGACGGTCGACCCCGGCGTCGGCCGGGCCCGGTCCGGCCGGGGTCGGGCGCCCGGTCGCGGTACCGGCGGCGGTGCTGACCGGGGCTCGGTCGGCCATGCCGCCCGAGAATCTGGCGGCGATGGCACCGGTACGCCCACCAGCTCTCGCAGCGGCCTCAGCCGCCGACTGGACCGCATCCGCCTTGCCGCTGCTCTGGCCGGGGTGGCCGTGGCAGTACTGCTCGAAGGCTGGTTCGGCCTGCTGGTCGGGCTGCTCGTCACGGTGTTGCTGGATCGACTGCTCCGGCGGATCGAGCCTCCTGCCGTCCGGAACCGGCGGCTGCGGGCCGCTGCGGATCTGCCGCTGGCCGCCGACCTGATGGCGGCGGCCCTGCGGGCCGGGGCACCGGTGGAACGGTGCGTCATCGCGGTGGCCGACGCCCTCGGCGGCCCGTTGGCCGACCACCTGCGACGGGTCGGCCGGACCCTGCAACTCGGCGGGTTGCCGCAGGAAGCCTGGGCGCATCTGGCCGCGGTGCCGGGTGGGCAGCGGGTGGCCACCGCGGCCGTCCGCTCGGCCAGCAGCGGGGCCGCCCTGGCCGGGGCCCTGACCCGGCTGGCGGATGACCTGCGCGCCGACCGGGTCACCACGATCGAGGCGGCTGCCCGCCGCTCCGGGGTGCTGATCGTGCTGCCCCTGGGCCTGTGTTTCCTGCCCGCCTTCATTCTCGCCGGCCTGGTGCCGGTGATCGTCGCCGTCCTCGGCGACGTGCTGTGAACCCATAGAGAAGGGACGACCAAGTGCGCACAATGCTCGCCCGCCTGCGCGGGGACGCCGGTATGAACACCGCGGAGTACGCCGTCGGCACACTCGCGGCGGTGGCCTTCGGCGGCATCCTGCTCAAGGTGCTGACCTCCGACAGCGTGCAGTCGGCGTTGGCGGCCGTCATCGACCGGGCGCTGAGTTGACCGGGCGCCGGCTGGCCGGTCGTGACCGAGGCTCCTTCACGGCCGAGATGGCGGCCGGCCTGCCGGCGCTGCTGCTGTTCCTGCTCACCGGCCTGACCGCCGTCAACGCGGTAGGCACCAGATCGGCCTGTCTGGATGCGGCCCGGGAGGCGGCCCTGGCCGCCTCCCGGGGCGGGGACGGCACACCTGCCGGCAGTCGATACGCGCCACCGGGTGCGACGGTCACCGTGGTGATGGAGGGCGACCTGGTCCGTGCGACCGTCCGCGCCCCGGTACGGGTGCTCGGCGGCGACCTGCCGGTGATCACGGTGGTGGGCTCGGTGGTGGCGGTCGCCGAGCCGGGGGTGCCGGAGCCGCAGCCATGAGGGCCGACCGGGATCGTGGTGGGGCCACCATCTGCCTGTTGGCGGCCGGGCTGGTGTTCGTCCTGGCCGGTCTGTTCGGTGCCGGGGTCGCCGCCGCCCGGATGGCTCGTCAACAGGCCCGGGTAGCCGCCGACTTCGGTGCCCTGGCCGGGGCCGCCCGGGCCCTCCAGGAAGAGTCGACGGCGTGCGCTCGGGCTGCCGAGATCGTCGCCGCGAACGGTGCCCGGTTGGTGCGGTGTCACCTGGACGGGCTCGACATCCTGGTCACCGCCGAACTGACCATTGAGCCGCTGCCCGGCCTACGCCGGGTGGCCACGGTGACCTCCCGAGCCGGGCCGCTGCGCGGCTGACCACCGCCAGCCTCGACCAGCACCGCGAACAATTCGCGGACACCTCGGTCCGGATCCCGGGCGAGGCAGGGGTCAGCTCAACCGGTTGAGACCGTCGGTGATCGCCGTACGGAGTTGGTTGCCGTACGCGTCCGCCGGCAACGCGGCGACGTGCTCGGCCGCTCGCTCGAAGGCGGCGCGGGCGGCCTCGGGCTCACCCAACCGTTCGTGCGCCATCGCCACGCTCACGTGCAGCGATGGGTACAGGGCGCTGACTCTGGTGTCGCCGACCGCGTCGGCCTGCCGCAGTGCCTCCTGGTTCCAGCGCAGGACCTCCTGCGGATCGTCCTGCTGCCGGGCCAGGTAGTGGGCCGCGACGCAGGCGTCATAGCTGTCTGTACGCCTGGACCAGGCCTGTTCGAACAACGCCCGCGCGTCCGCCGGTCGGCCCTCCGCCTCCGCCCGCATCCCCTCCTGGCACAGCTTGAGCACCGGATTGTCGAGGTCCATCATCGCTCCTGTTGATCGCCGATTGGCTGATCCGACGATCCTCAGGGCTCAACCAAGGTGAGGATCAAGCGGCAGCGAGGAAGGAGCCGCCGGGAACCGGTCAGCGGCTCTGGAGGGCGTCCAGTGCTACCGCCATGGCGATCACCAGGCGACGGTCGATCTGCGGGTGCTGGATCTGGACCACGTACCGGTCGCGCAGACCCCACTTCTTGATCACCGAGAAGACCGGCTGGCCACCGGCGACGAAGTCGAAGTGGTAGGGCAGCCAGGACAGCGAGTCGACGAAGCGGCGCACCACGGCCACCGCCATGCTGCGTTCCTGGCCGGTGATGGGAGGCAGGCCCGCCTGCTCCAGGTGCCAGGTGGAGCGGAGTAACGACTGCGCGAAGTCCTTGCGGAACAGCCCGATCGGCCTGCCTGCATGGTCGGTGACGTCGTACGTGGCGGCGAGGTCGAGCATCTGCCGGGCCTTGAACCCGAGCAGCGGCTGCTGCTGCGAGTCGTCGGTGTAGATCGTCACCTGCTCCTTGAAGGCGAACCGCTTCTGCCGGGCGAAGGCCAGCAGACCGCCTTCGGTGCCGTCCGGGGCCACGCTGTGGACCTCGTACTGGTTGACCATGAGACGGAGCCGTTGGCGGACGTGGAACTGGTGCTGCGCCTGAAGGCTGTCGAGCTGCATGAATTCTCCTCAACTCTGATGCGCCGGAGTGTCGCACAGCCCGGCAACGGCGGCCTCGAGCAGGCACGACCGCCCTGCCGGCGACCACGGGCCAAAGCAGGGGAGACACGGGCAGGGGGAGTCAGCGAATGCCGTCGGCGGTCGACCGGTGGGTCATGTTGGTGAGCAACTGCTGGATGGTGCGCAGCCGTTCGTTGATCTGATCCAGCCGTTCGGCCTGCGCCAGGGTGGCGAGCGCCGTACTCAGGGCGATCTGCTGATCGACACTGAGTTGCTCCTGGTCGATGGTGTAGAGCAGGTCGACGGTCTCGGCGATGGTGTCGGCCACGGCCCCTCCTCACGTACGCGGACGAACAGAAAACAGCAAGCACAGGCCAACGAGCATCGATGGAAGCGCTCCCACCGTTCTTGCCCGTACGCCCCGGGTTTTATGCCTGGTGTCAGCGTGGCAGGTTGTTCAGCACCACGTCGAGCACCCGGACGGCGCCCGGCTTGGACAGCGGGTTGTTGCCGTTGCCGCACTTGGGCGACTGCACGCAGGAGGGACAGCCGGTCTCGCAGCCGCACTCGTTGATGGCGTCCCGGGTGGCCGTCAGCCAGGCGGCGGCCGTGCCGTACGCCCGCTCCGCGAAACCCGCCCCGCCGGGGTGACCGTCGTAGACGAAGACCGTGGGGGCCTCGGTGTCCGGATGCATCGCGGTGGACAACCCACCGATGTCCCACCGGTCGCAGGTGGCCAACAGCGGCAGCAGCCCGATTCCGGCGTGCTCGGCGGCGTGCAGGGCCCCGGGTACCTCGGCGGGCTCCACCCCGGCGGCGGCCAGCGACTCCGGGGAGAGGGTGAACCAGACCGCGACGGTACGCAGTTCCCGGGTCGGCAGGTCCAGCGGCCGGGTGTCGATCACCTCACCGGTGGAGAGGCGTCGCCGCTGGTACGACACCACCTGGCTGGTCACATCCACCTCGCCGAGGAACAGCCCGACCGGCCCGGCGTCGACGTACGAGCGCACCGACACCACCGACAGGGAGGTGACGTCCCGCGCGTGGGTGGACCAGTCCGGCTCCTCGGGGTGAACCAGCGCGCAGCCGTCCTCCAGGTCCAGGGTGTCGACCACGTAGGAGACCCCCTGGTGCAGGTAGACCGCGCCGGGGTGCAGCAGGAAGTGTGACGAGCCGCCGTCCACGGTGCCGAGCAGCCGGCCGGTCGCCGCCTCCACCACGCAGACCGGGGCACCCCCCTCGCCACGCAGGTCCACCTGGGGCCGTTCCCGGTGCCGCCAGTACCAGCCGGTCGGCCGCTGCCGCAGGGCCCCCGCCTCCACCAGGGCCTCGACGGTCTCCTTGGTGCTGTCGCCGAAGAGTTCCAGATCGGCCACGGTCAGCGGGGCCTCGGCCGCCGCGCAGGCCAACTGGGGCCCGAGCACGTACGGGTTGGCCGGGTCGAGCACGGTGGCCTCCACCGGTGCGCCGAAGATCGCCTCCGGGTGGTGCACCAGGTAGGTGTCCAGCGGGTCGTCGCGGGCCACCAGCACCGCCAGGGCCTCCTGCCCGGAGCGTCCGGCCCGGCCGGCCTGCTGCCACAGGGAGGCCCGGGTGCCCGGGTACCCGCAGATCAACACCGCGTCCAACCCGACCAGGTCGACCCCCAACTCCAGGGCGTTCGTCGAGGCCAGGCCGAGCAGGTCGCCCTGCAGCAGGGCCCGTTCCAGGGCCCGCCGTTCCTCGTGCAGGTAACCGCCACGGTAGGCGGCCACCCGCGCCCCGAGCCCGGGAACGGCCTCGTCGAGGCTGCGCCGGGCGTTGGTCGCGACCACCTCGGCGCCCCGCCGGGAACGGACGAAGGCCAAGGTACGCACCCCGGCGGCGACACCGTCCGCCAGCAGGTCGGCGGTCTCCCGAAGCGCCGATCGACGGACCTGGGTGAGGTCCAGGACCTCGGGATCGGTGGGTCGGGGGGTGTCCGGAGCGCGGCGCGGCGCGGGTGCGGCGGCGCTGCCCTCGGCCGGTAGCAGCGGAGGTTCCCAGAGGGCGAAGGTCACCCCGGCCCGGGGGGAGGCGTCCTCGGTGACCGCGGTCACCGGCAGGCCGATCAGCCGTCCGGCCGTGGCCGCCGGGTCTCCCGAGGTCGCCGAGGCCAGTACGAAGGTGGGGCCGGCGGAGTTGCCGTACCGGGCGCACTGCCGACGCAGTCGGCGCAGCACATGGGCGACATGGGAGCCGAACACCCCCCGATAGACGTGGCACTCGTCGATCACCACGTACCGCAGCCGGCGCAGGAATCCCGACCACTGGGTGTGGCCGGGCAGGATGCCATGGTGCAGCATGTCCGGGTTGGTCAGCACGAACCGGGAGTGCCGTCGGATCCACTCCCGTTCGGCCCGTGGGGTGTCCCCGTCGTAGCAGGCCGGGCGTACGCTCTCGATCTCCAACCCGGCGACGGCGCGCAACTGGTCGGCGGCCAGCGCCTTGGTCGGTGCCAGGTAGAGCACGGTGGCGCGGGGGTCGGCCAGCAGGGTGGCCAGTGCGGGCAACTGGTAGGCCAGGGACTTGCCGGAGGCGGTGCCGGTGGCCACGACGACATGCCGCCGGTCGTGGGCCAGTTCGGCCGCCTCGGCCTGGTGCCGCCAGGGCGCGGTGACCCCCCGCCGGGCGTACGCGGTGCGCAGTTCCTCCGGAACCCACTGCGGCCAGGGGGCCGGGGTCCCGGCCCGGGATGGCACCCGTTGCACATGGGTGACCGGATCGACCGGGTGTCGTTGCCGCAGCCGACGTAGCAGGTCCCCGGGCGCGGCGACCGGAACCGGGACGGGGCCCGACTCGGGGCCCCGGCCGGCGGATACGCTGGCTGCCGAGGTCACGTCCTGCACTCTCGCACTGGTGTTCGGAATTGGGAAATTGGCGTGCCGCTACGGTGAAGCCGATCCCGGTGAGTCGTCGGGTGGTCTCAGGGGTAGTGGTTAGATGCCCATGAAGCTTACGGCCGCGTCGAGGGAGGATCGATGGAGCTGTCGCTGGCTACCCGAACCGTGGGGGAGCACACGGTGCTCGAGGTCGGCGGTGAGGTGGATGTCTACACCGCCCCCCGACTCCGCGAGCGGCTGCTCGAGCTGATCGACTCCGGTGCCCGGCATGTGGTGGTCGACCTGGGACGGGTCGACTTCCTCGACTCCACCGGGCTGGGGGTGCTGGTGGGCGCGCTCAAGCGACTGCGTACGGCCGACGGCACCTTCGCCCTGGTCTGCGACAAGGAGCCGCTGCTCAAGATTTTCCGGATCACCGCCCTGGACCAGGTGTTCCCACTGCATCCCACTGTCGAAGCGGCGACCGGCACCGGCGCGTGATGGCGACGGTACGGCTTTCCTTCTCCCCGGCGCCGGTGCATGTGCGTACCGCCCGTCTGGTCGGGGTGGCGGTCGCCCGTCGGGCGGGGATCCGCGAGGAGCTGCTCGACGAGGTACGCCTGGCCATCGGTGAGGCGTGCACCCGGGCGGTGGCCCTGCACCGCCAGTACGGGTTGACCGAGCCGGTGCTGGTGGAGATGTCCGACTCCGGGGCGTACGCGGTGCGGGTGGTGGACCGGGCCCCGATCGAGGCGGGGATCGGCCTGGCCGCTCTGGACGCCGACCAGTTGGCCAACGAGTCCCTCAACGAGGACGACCTCACCACCGGAGTGGGCTTCGCCCTGCTCGCCGGGTTCGTCGAGGATCTCCAGGTGCGCCCGGTTGACGACGGCATCGGCACCGAGGTCCGGATGGTCTGGCCGCTGACCCGTTAGTCAATCGACTCCGCTGACCCGCCGCCGCCTTCCCTGAGCAGGGAATGCGGCGGCTTTGTCATGGATGGGCCCCTATATCAGATTTATTCTCATAACACAGCGACGAAGATCATCGACATTGCCGGGCACCTCGCTGTGACCTCGAACACTGCGGAGGGCTAGAGTACGCGGGTTGTCAGCAAGTGATCCCTCGGACAACCAGCGCGGCTGGGCGTGGAGGCGCTGGTTCGCCCTGGGGTGGCTCAGCGCGCACTTGCGAATTCGCATCCAGGCGCAGGTCGGTGCGTCTCCACCGGCCGGCGCATTGTTCGGCACAGGAGGACACAGATGTCCGACAGCTTGGCCGCCGAGGGCGGCGGCGCGATCTCCCTGACCGGAGCCAATGTCACGTACGTCGTCATAGCCGCGGTGATCGCGCTGGTAGCGCTCGCCTTCGCCGCCGCCTTGACGAAGGCCGTGCTGGCCGCCGGCAAGGGCACCGAGAAAATGCAGGAAATCTCCGGGGCCGTGCAGGAGGGCGCCTCGGCCTACCTGTTCCGGCAGTTCCGGACCTTGGCGATCTTCGTGGTGATCGCCGTAGTGCTGCTCTTCCTGCTGCCGGTGCACCAGACCGACGGCAGCGAGACCGCGGTGAAGATCGGCCGTTCGCTCTTCTTCGTGGTGGGCGCCCTGTTCAGTGCGTTCATCGGTGGGGCCGGCATGTGGCTGGCCACCCGGGCCAACCTGCGGGTGGCCGCCGCCGCCCGGGAGCGGGAAGGCGGCCGGGAAGCGGCCATGAAGATCGCCTTCCGGACCGGTGGGGTGGTCGGCTTCCTCACCGTCGGACTGGGCCTCTTCGGTGCCGCCCTGGTGGTGCTGATCTTCCGGGGTGACGCCCCGACCGTGCTGGAGGGCTTCGGCTTCGGTGCCGCCCTGCTGGCCATGTTCATGCGGGTCGGCGGCGGCATCTTCACCAAGGCCGCCGACGTCGGCGCCGACCTGGTCGGCAAGGTCGAGCAGGGCATCCCCGAGGACGACCCGCGTAACGCGGCCACCATCGCCGACAACGTCGGCGACAACGTCGGCGACTGCGCCGGCATGGCCGCCGACCTGTTCGAGTCGTACGCGGTCACCCTGGTCGCCGCGCTGATCCTGGGTCGCGCCGCCTTCGGCACGGACGGCCTGGTGCTGCCGCTGATCATCTCCACCATCGGGGTCCTGGTCGCCATCATCGGTGTCTTCATCACCAAGCTGCGCGCCTCCGACCGCAACGGCCTGACCGCCATCAACCGGGCCTTCTACCTCTCCGCGTTGATCTCGGCGGTACTGGTCGGGGTGGCCACCTTCGTCTACCTCCAGCCCTCCTGGGCCGCGCAGCTCGGCGACGACTGGCGGACCGCCCTCGGTGTGGACGGCGGGGACCCGCCGTTCGGCCCGCGTGGTGTGGTCATCGGCGCGGTCGTCATCGGCATCGTGCTGGCCGCCGCCATCCAGGCCCTGACCGGCTACTTCACCGAGACCAACCGCCGTCCGGTGCAGGACATCGGCAAGAGCTCGCAGACCGGCCCGGCGACGGTCATCCTCGCCGGCATCAGCGTCGGCCTGGAGTCGGCGGTCTACTCGGCGCTGCTCATCGCCGCCGGTGTCTTCGGGGCCTTCCTGCTCGGCGGCGGCTCGATCACCCTGTCGCTGTTCGCCGTGGCGCTGGCCGGTACCGGTCTGCTCACCACGGTCGGCGTGATCGTGGCCATGGACACCTTCGGCCCGATCTCCGACAACGCCCAGGGTGTGGCCGAGATGTCCGGCGACATCGACGAGCACGGCGCCCGTACCCTCACCGAGCTGGACGCGGTGGGCAACACCACCAAGGCGATCACCAAGGGCATCGCGATCGCCACGGCCGTGCTGGCCGCGACCGCGCTGTTCGGCTCGTACACCGACACCCTGCGCATCGCGTACGCCGACGCCGGGGTGACCGACGTCGGTGCCGAGATCCTGAACGCGCTGAACGTGGCCAACCCGCAGAACCTGGTCGGCCTGATCATCGGTGCGGCCGTGGTGTTCCTCTTCTCCGGCCTGGCCATCAACGCGGTCTCCCGCTCGGCCGGTGCCGTGGTGATGGAGGTCCGCCGCCAGTTCCGTGAGCTGCCCGGCATCATGGACGGCACCCAGCGCCCGGAGTACGGCAAGGTCGTCGACATCTGCACCCGGGATGCGCAGCGCGAACTGCTGACCCCCGGCCTGCTGGCGATCATGGCGCCGATCGCGGTCGGCTTCGGCCTCGGGCCCGGCGCGCTGGCCTCGTACCTGGCCGGTGCGATCGGGGCCGGCACCCTGATGGCGGTCTTCCTGGCCAACTCCGGTGGGGCCTGGGACAACAGCAAGAAGATGGTCGAGGACGGGGCGTACGGCGGCAAGGGCTCCGAGGCGCACGCCGCCACGGTCATCGGCGACACCGTCGGTGACCCCTTCAAGGACACCGCCGGCCCGGCCATCAACCCGCTGCTGAAGGTGATGAACCTGGTCTCGCTGCTGATCGCGCCGGCCGTGGTGGCCTGGAGCATCGGCAACGACCGCAATGTCGGTCTGCGGGTCACCATCGCGGTGGTGGCGACGCTGATCGTGGTCGCGGCGGTGGTGTTCAGCAAGCGCAAGAGCATCGCCCTGGAGGAGGACTCCCCCAGCGGGCCGGGGACGGCGGACCCGCGTCCGGAGGAGATCAAGGCCTGACCCTGCGTCTAGCGTCACCGGTCCCCGGGCAGCGGCACCACCGCCCGGGGGCCGGTCGGCGCAGTGGGACCGGCACCGGTGAGGCGGTGCCGAGGGCAACAGGAGGCCGTACCCTGCAACGCATGCGTACGTGCCGGGCGGACGCCGCCAGAGCGGTGACGGTGGTCCTGGCCACGGTGGTCCTGCTGACCGGCTGCGGGTCCGACGGGCCCAGCCCCAGGGCGTGGGCCGCCTCGGTGTGCTCGGCCTTGACCCCCTGGCGAGCCGAGATCAGCAAGCTGACCAGCAGCACCGACCAGCAGATGACCGCCCAGACCACCCCCGCGCAGGCCAAGGAGAACCTGGTCCGACTCTTCGGTGGCGCCGAACAGGCCAGCGAGGACGCTCGCCGCAAGGTGGAGCAGGCCGGGGTGCCGGCGGTCGAGAACGGTGCGGAGATCTCCGAGGGATTCCGGGCGTCGTTGGCGTCGATGCGGGACGCCTACGGGCGGGCCCGCAGCACGATCGACGGGCTGGGCACGGGTGAGGCCACCGCCTTCTACGACGGCGTGCAGGCAGCGGTGGAACGGCTGCAAGAGGACTACGACGCCAGCGCCCTCGACACCAGCAGACTGAACTCGGAGGAGTTGAAGCGCGCCTTCGACGAGGTACCCGAATGCCATTGAGCGGTCCCGGTGAGACATCGGCGGCGCAACCGCTGCCGGTGTCCTTCCCGGTGCCCGCTGTGGCGCCACCGACCCCCCGACGGGCCCGGGTGCCGGCGGCCGAGTCCGACCAGGGCACCCCGGCCGGGGACCGGCAACTGGTCTTCTTCGGCGCGGAGACCGCCGAACCTTCGGTGGCCGACCTGGCCGGTCTGCTGACCGGGCCGGGCGAGGTACACCGGATGGGCGGCACGGCCCGGCTGTCGGTGGTGGTCGGGGCGGCCTGGCGGGTCCACGTGCTCATCACCGAACTGGCCCAGCGGGGGGTCCGGGCCACCTGGACCCCGACCGAGGATCAGCGGTACGCCGTGCGGACCGCGTACACCCGGGTGATCGTGCCGCTGGCGGCGGCCTGGCTGCGCGGCCCGACGCAGCAGCCACCCCCCGGCTTCCAACTGGACGGCCGGCGACTGCGGCTCTGGCTGGCCACGGCCGGGGTGATCGACTCGCCGGACACCGTGGTGCTGCACCTCGGGGGTCTGGACCCGGGTCGCTGGGCGGTGGTCGGTGCAGCACTGGTCGCCGCCGGGCTGGTCGGCGAACTGGTCGAGCCGGAGGCCGGCGGCCCCGCGTACCGGATCGCCGGACGGCGGGGGATGCGGCGGCTGGCCGAACTGGTCGGCGAACCCCCACCCGCGGCGCCGCCCGGAGCCTGGCCGACCCGCGACTGATCGCCGCTGTCGGGCGGGCGACGGTTGTCCGATCCAGGACAGCCGGTGAACAGCGCACCTGCGGAGAAACGGCCGGGTGCCACCTCCACCGAGGGGCTGCCATGGTCACAGTGGCACGCCTTCGAGCCTACCCAGGGTGTACGGTGACGCCGTTCGGCGTGACCACGGATCGTCCCGAGCGGATTGCCGCCCGCGAAACCCGAAAGACGGACGGCGCGTTACGTTGGACATCCGGACCGCCGGGTATCGGGGGTCGAGCGTGCCCCGATCCGCCACAGGCGCGGCCACGAGTGGGAATGAGGTCGAAACCGAAGTGCCGAGCAATGCTGGAACCACCCGTCTGGTCATCGTCGAGTCGCCGGCGAAGGCCAAGACGATCTCGGGCTACCTGGGCCCGGGGTACGTCGTGGAGGCCAGCTTTGGGCACGTCCGCGACCTGCCGCGCAACGCCGCCGACGTGCCGGCGAAGTACAAGGGCGAGCCGTGGGCCCGGCTCGGTGTCGACGTGGACAACGGCTTCCACGCCCTCTATGTCGTCTCCGCCGACCGCAAGCAGCAGATCAGCAAGCTGATCAAGCTGGCCAAGGAGGTCGACGAGATCCTCCTGGCCACGGATGAGGACCGTGAGGGCGAGGCGATCGCCTGGCACCTGGTGGAGACCCTCAAGCCCAAGGTGCCGGTACGGCGGATGGTCTTCCACGAGATCACCAAGCCGGCCATCCAGGCCGCGGTGGCCAACCCCCGGGAAATCGACCGCAGCCTGGTCGACGCCCAGGAGGCCCGCCGCATCCTCGACCGGCTCTACGGCTACGAGGTCTCCCCGGTGCTGTGGAAGAAGGTCATGCCGAAGCTGTCGGCGGGCCGGGTGCAGTCCGTGGCGACCCGGATCGTGGTCGAACGGGAGCGGCAGCGGATGGCCTTCCGCACCGCGGAATACTGGGACATCCTGGCCACCCTGGCGGTGGGGAACGCCGGCGAGGGCCCGCGTACCTTCAACGCCACCCTGGTGGCCCTCAACGGTGACCGGATCGCCACCGGTAAGGACTTCGAGCCCACCACCGGCAAGGTCCGCGCCGGAGCGGGAGTCGTCCACCTGGACTCCAGCGGTGCCCGAGGGCTGGCCGCCCGCCTGAACGGGCGCCCCTTCACGGTCACCCGGGTCGAGGAGAAGCCCTACCGGCGCCGCCCGTACGCACCGTTCATCACCTCCACCCTCCAGCAGGAGGCGGCCCGCAAGCTGCGGTTCTCGTCGCAGCAGACGATGCGCACCGCGCAGCGGCTCTACGAGAACGGCTACATCACCTACATGCGTACCGACTCGGTCAACCTGTCGGAGACCGCCATCGCGGCGGCCCGGCGGCAGATCGTCGAGCTGTACGGCGAGCGCAGCGTGCCGCCGGAGCCGCGCCGCTACACCGGCAAGGTGAAGAACGCCCAGGAGGCCCACGAGGCGATCCGCCCGGCGGGGGACAACTTCCGCACCCCCGGCGACGTGGCCAAGGAACTGTCCGGCGAGGAGTACAAGCTCTACGAGCTGATCTGGCGGCGCACCATCGCCTCCCAGATGACCGACGCGGTCGGCTCCAGCGTGTCGGTGCGGATCCGGGCCACCACCACCGCCGGTGAGGAGGCCGACTTCGGCGCCACCGGCAAGACCATCACCGACCCGGGCTTCCTGCGGGCCTACGTCGAGTCCAGCGACGACGAGAACGCCGAGGCAGAGGACGCCGAGCGTCGGCTGCCCAACCTGGTCAAGGACCAGCCGCTGACCGCCGACGAGCTGGCCGCCCAGGGCCACCACACCCAGCCGCCCTCCCGCTACACGGAGGCGTCGCTGGTCAAGGCCCTGGAGGAGTTGGGCATCGGGCGTCCCTCCACCTACGCCTCGATCATGCAGACCATCCAGGACCGGGGGTACGTCGTCAAGCGCGGCCAGGCGATGATCCCGTCGTTCCTGGCCTTCGCGGTGATCGGGCTGATGGAGCGGCACTACCCCCGCCTGATCGACTACGACTTCACGGCCAGCATGGAGAACGAGCTGGACGAGATCGCCGGTGGTGACCACGCGGCGGTCGACTTCCTCACCGCCTTCTACTTCGGCACCACCAACGGCGCCGGTGACCAGGACATCGCCCGTTCCGGTGGGCTGAAGAAGCTGGTCACCGAGAACCTCAGCGAGATCGACGCCCGCAGCGTCAACTCGATCCCGCTGTTCACCGACGAGGAAGGCCGCGAGGTCGTGGTGCGGGTTGGCCGGTTCGGGCCGTACCTGCAACGGGCGCTGCCCGGCGAGCAGCCCGCGCCGAAGGCGGAGGGCGAGGAGGGCGGCACCCCGGGCGACCGGGCGCCCATCCCCGAGGGCCTGGCCCCGGACGAGTTGACCCCGGAGAAGGTGCACGAGCTGTTCCTCGGCGGCGGGGGCGAGCGCAAGCTCGGCGACGACCCGGCCACCGGGGAGCCGATCCTGCTCAAGTCCGGCCGCTTCGGCCCGTACGTGGCCAGCGGGGAACGCAAGTCCTCCCTGCTGCGCTCGCAGTCGCCGGATTCGCTGACCCTCGACGAGGCCCTCAAGCTGCTCAGCCTGCCCCGCCTGGTCGGGGTGGCACCGGACGGCGCCGAGGTGTTCGCCAACAACGGCCGCTTCGGCCCGTACGTCAAGCGTGGCGACGAGTTCCGTTCGCTGGACTCGGAAGACCAGATGTTCACGGTCACCCTGGACGAGGCGCTGACTCTGCTCAACACCCCGAAGACCCGGCAGCGGCGGGCCGCCGCTCCGCCCCTGCGGGAGATGGGCGCCGACCCGCTGACCGAGAAGCCGCTGGTCATCAAGGACGGCCGGTTCGGCCCGTACGTCACCGACGGGGAGACCAACGCCTCCCTGCGGCGCGGTCAGACTCCGGAGGCGCTGACCCTGGAGGAAGCCTCCGAGATGCTCGCCGAGAAGCGAGCAAAGGGCCCCGCCCCCAAGAAGGCCACCAAGAAGACCACCAAGTCCACCGCAGCAAAGGCCACCAAAGCCACAAAGGCCACCAAGACCACTGCGGCCAAGTCCACTGCGGCCAAGACCACCAAGGCCACGGCAGCAAAGGCCACCAAGGCTGCCGCCACCAAGGCCACCAAGGCCGCTCCCAAGAAGGCGGCCCCCAAAAAGGCCACCTCCGCGCGCCCCGAGTAACCCCGCCAGAGATCTTGGTACGAAAGCGCCCCTCGGCGGGCGGTTTCGTACCAAGATCTCTGGTCAGGGGCGCCAGCCGGCGGCTAGCAGGGCGGCGCGGAGCTGGGCGATGACCTCCGTTGGGTGCTGGCGGATGGCCCAGGCGGGGAAGCGGAGCACCCGGTCGCCGCTGCGCCACAGGTCGTTCTGCCGGCGCATGTCCGCCCAGGCGGTGGCCGGATCGAGGTGCTGGCTGCCGTCGATCTCCACATGGACCCGCCACTCCTCGAACCAGGCGTCCAGGTAACGGCGCCGGCCGGCGGCGTCCCGGCGAACGGCCTGCCGGGTGGGCTCGGGCAACCCGGCCCGCCGGACCAGTCGCAGGAAGTCCAGCTCGGGCAGCGAATGGGCACACCTGCCGCGTCGGCGGCGGTCTGCGCGATCAGGTCACGACGCCGGGCTCGCGGCAGGCGATCCAGCACCTGTCGTACGTCCTCACCTGCAACCAGGCGTTGCTGAAATCCGGCCGCGATGATCGCCCGAGCCTCCTGGTCACTCGGCGCCCACTGGGCCGCGTCCACCAATGACCGGGCCGGCATCGTCCGGCGAGGCTGCCCCACATCGAGGATGTCGGCGTCGGGCAGCAGGGTGGTGCGGTGCACCCGGATGCCGGGCGGCAGGGCCCGAGACTGTCGACTCGCCGGCAGCAGGATGTGCACGAGTCCGTCGTCGTACCTGCGCAGGCCCCAGGCCCGCGCCGCGCTCAGCCCACCGAGCACCGCCGCTGGACCGGCGGACAGGACGCCGATCCAGGGCAGTTGCGCCGGTGCGATCGGGCCGTTGTGGGTGACATAGACAGCCCGGTGCACCTGCCGCCAACGCCCCGAGGCGACCCGGTGCCGGATGGCCTTCGGCGACAGATGCCGCCGAGCCTGATCGAGACTGAGTACCTGCTCCTGGTGAAACAACAACCAGGTCAGCTCATCCGCCCCATCCTCCGGCAACCCCCACTGCCCACCCTGTCTCCGCACACCCCCACCCTGCCCACCCGCACCCTCGCCGCGCCGCCCCTGTGGACAGCCCCGAGATCTTGGTACGAAAGTGCCCCTCGGCGGGCGGTTTCGTACCAAGATTCACGTTGGCTTCAGCCTAGGAGTGCGGACAGGTAGGGGGTGGTGAAGAGGTGGTGGGGGTCCAGGTGGGTGCGGATGCGGTGGAAGTCCTGCCAGCGGGGGTAGGCCTCGGCCAGGGAGTCGGCCTCGCGCCAGTGGAGTTTGCCCCAGTGCGGACGGCCGCCCAGCTCCGTCGCCACCTGCTCGAAGGCGCGGAAGTACGGCTCGTAGGGCATGCCGAGGTACTGGTGCAGGGCCACATACGCCGAATCCCGGCCGTACGAGTGGGACAGCCAGATGTCGTCGGCGGCGGTGAAGCGCACCTCGACCGGGAAGAGCACCCGGAACGGCAGCCGGTCGATGATCCGGCGGAGGGCGTGCAGCGCCTCGGGCAGGGCCTCGCGGGGTAGGGCGTACTCCATCTCCACGAAGCGGACCCGGCGGGGGCTGCAGAAGACCGCGTCGGAGCGGCCGGTGTAGACGCGTTCGCTGAGGGCTCGGGCGGAGAGGGCGCTGATCGTCGGGGCCAGGGCCGGCACCGCCCGGCCCAGCCGGCAGGCCCCGGCGAAGACCGTGTTGGCCAGGAAGTCGTCGTCCAGCCAGCCGCGCCAGCGGGGCAGGGGCCGGTCGTGGGCGGGCACCCGGTCGTTGACCTTGAGTTGCACCCGGCGGCTGTACGGGAACCAGAAGAACTCGACGTGGTCGTGGCTGCCGACCAGGTCGGGCAGGTCGGCCAGCACGGTGTCCAGGGCGGCCGGGCGTTCGTGGGCCCGCAGTACGAAGGCCTCCACACAGCGCAGGGTCACCTCGACCAGTACCCCGAGGGCGCCGAGGGAGATCCGGGCCGCGTCGAACACCTCGGGGTGCTCCTCGGCAGAGCAGTGCAGGACCTCACCGGTGCCGGTGACCAGGGTCAGGGCCGCCACGAAGGTGGCCAGTCCGCCGTACCCCGCACCGGTGCCGTGGGTGCCGGTGGAGATCGCCCCGGCCACCGTCTGGGCGTCGATGTCACCGAGATTGGGCAGCGCCAACTGATGGTCGGCGAGTAGCGAGTTGAGCTGCCGCAGGGTCATCCCGGCCGGTACGGTGACGAGGCGCCGATCGATGTCCACACGTACGTCGATGGCGAGTTCGGCCAGGTCCATCCGGCTGCCGTCGCCGACCGCGACGGGGGTGAAGGAGTGACCGCTGCCGACCGGGCGAATCCGGGCACCGGCCTCGGCGGCGGAGCGGACCTGCTCGACAACCTCCGCGATAGTGGTGGGACGCAGGACGGCGGTTGTCGCGCTGTGCTGGTTTCCCGCCCAGTTTGACCAGGTGCTGGCGTCGGCGGCGCTGCTTCGGGGCATCGGCGCTCCTTCAGATGAATATGAATGGCGTTCATATCAGGAACGTTGTTCCTGGTAAACACCGCAATCGAGATTCGCTCGTTGTACCGGTAGTCACGAACCGGTGACGTGTAGATATGTTCATCCGTCGAGAGGGGGTGGCGAGTGTCCACTTCAGCCGCCACGACCGGGCCGCTGCGCCGGGTTCCGGTGCAGGGTCGTAGTGTCGCGCGGGTCCAGCGGATGCTGGACGCTTGCGCCGAACTCGTCGACGAAGTGGGGTACGAGGGGCTGACCACGACCCTGCTCGCCGAGCGGGCAGAGGTGGCGATCGGGTCGGTCTATCAGTTCTTCCCGGACAAGCGGGCGATCGTGCAGGCGCTGACCCTGCGCACGATGGAGGCGTACCTCCAGCGGCTCGACGAGCGTTTCGCCTCGGACGATCTGACCCACTGGTGGGACGGGGTCGACGCCAGCATCGACGAGTACATCACGATGCACCGCACCGTTCCCGGCTTCCGTACCCTGCACTTCGGCGACGTGGTCGACCTGCATCTGCTCGATGAGCAGCGGGACAACAACGGGGTGATCGCCGACCAGTTGGCCCGGGTGCTCACCGAACGCTTCGGCCTCGCCGACGTGCCCGAGCTGCGTTTCCATCTGGAAATCGCGGTGGAGGCGGCCGACGCGCTGATCAAGCTCGCCTTCCGGCGCAGGTCCGACGGCGACGATCGGGTCCTGGCCGAGGCCAAGGCCCTCATCCGCGACTACCTGCACCGTCAGGTGGACGCCCGGGGCGACACCGGGCACCGGCCGGTCGTGCAGCCCGCGAAGCCGGCCGACGACCAGATCGTCGACTCCACGGAGACGACCGCCCAGCCCGTCTGAGCGCTCGCCGCCCCGGCCCCGCTTTCGCCGCCCCGGCCCGGCCACACAGGCCCAGTCCGGCGGCAGGTCGGTCCGGAACCAGCCCGGATCACAGGAAGGCGTGGCCCTCGCCCCGGTAGGTCGGCACGGTGGCCACCACCTGGTCCCCCTCCACCAGGTGCAGTTCGTTCACCCTCTCGCACAGCTCACCGGACTTCGCGTGGCGGAACCAGACCCGATCGCCCAGGCGCAGCCGGTCGGCCGGGTCACCGGCCACCGGGGTCTGCACCTCACCGGCACCCTCCGTGCCGACCAGGGTGAGTCCGGTGGGCAGCCAGGGTCGGGGCAGTCGGCTGCGGCTGGCCGAACCGGAGGCTATCCAGCCGCCGCCGAGCACGGTGGCCAGCCCGGGTGCCGGCCGCCGGACCACCGCGCAGGCGAAGAAGGCCGCCGGGGTGGGACGCCAGGCCCGATAACCGTCGAACAACGTCGGCCCGTACAGCCCCGATCCCGCGGTGACCTCGGTGACCGCGGGATCGGCGCTGGTCGCGGCCACGCTGCCGGTGCCGCCGCCGTTGACGAACTCCAGGTCGGCGTGGTCGTGTACGGCGGCCACCGCCGCGGCCCGGCGGGCCAGCAGCTCGCGGTACGACCCGCGCTGGGCCAGCCGGATCACCGGACCGAGCGCCGCCTGCCCGGGTGGCGCATCGCCTACCCCGGCGATCTGTGCCTCGTACGACATCAGGCCGACCAGCCGGAAGCCGGGCCGGGCGGCGATCGTGGCGGCCAACCGGCCGGCGGCCTGGGCGCTGTGCACCGGTGAGCGGCGTACCCCGACGTGCACCCGGCCGCCCAGCAGCCGCCAGGAGGCGTCCAGATCCAGGCAGAGCCGCAGCTCAGGCCGGTTACCCGACGACCGCACCGCGTCGTAGAAGTCCAGCTGATCGGGGTCGTCGACCATCAGGGTGACGGCGGCGGCCAGCGCCGGATCGGCCGCTAGTTCGGCGAGGGCCCCCCGGTCGACCGTGGGGTACGCCACCAGCGCGTCGTCCGTGATTCCGGTCCGCACCAGCCAGATCGCCTCGGGCAGGGTGAACGCCATCACCCCCTGCCAGCCGGTACGGCCCAGGGCCCGGGCGATCAGTTCCCGGCTGCGCAGGGACTTGCTGGCGATCCGCAGCGGCTTGCCGCCGGCCCGGGCGACCAGGGCGGCGGAGTTCGTGTCGAAGGCGGCCAGGTCGACCACCGCGTACGGGGGATCGAGGTGCCGGGTCGCCCGGTCCAGTCGGTGGCGCAGATTCTCGCTGTCGGTGGCCACGTGTGCACGCTAACTGTGAAACGGTGAATGCGAAACACCCTCGCGTCCTGCCTGCTCAACACCGTTCGGCAACCGCGGCCTAGGCTCGGCAGGCAAGGCGAGGCGTGACGGGGGTGGGCCCCCGCAGGTCTAGAGTGTTCCACCGGGGGTGCCCAGCGATGGGCCGGCACGTGGAGGTACGGCCATCGAAAGCCAATTCAACGGCGAGTCGTCCGGCGTGTCGCCGTCCGCGGACCAGCCCAGCGGTCAGAGTCGATCCGGCGGCACTACCGGCCAGGCCGACCTGACCGGTTACCCCGCCATCCGCTCCGTACTGCGCATCCGGCCCTTCCGCCGGCTCTGGATCGTGCTCAGCGCGGCCTCCTTCGGTGACTGGCTCGGTCTGCTCGCCACCAGCATCTTCGCCGCCGCCCAGGTGGAGGGGAGCACCGCCAAGGGGGCGGCCTTCGGTGGCGTGATCGCCATCCGACTGCTGCCCGCGTTGCTGCTCGGCCCGATCGCCGGGGTGTTCGCCGACCGGTTCGACCGGCGCTGGACCATGGTCATCTGCGACCTGCTGCGGTTCGTACTGTTCGCCTCCATCCCGCTGTACGCGCTGACCGGCGCCAGCGGTGCCCGGGTGGTCAGTTGGGCGGCCATCGCCACCTTCCTGATCGAGACGGTCACCCTGCTCTGGATCCCGGCCAAGGAAGCGGCCGTACCGAACCTCATCCCGCGCGCCCGGCTGGAGACCGCCAACCAGCTCACCCTGATCACCACGTACGGCCTGACGCCGATCTTCGCCGCGATCGTGCTCGCCTCGCTCGACGGCATAGTCCGGGGCGCCACCGGCGGCGAGATGCCCTCCTGGGCCGAGCCGGCCCAACTCGCGCTCTGGTTCAACGCGCTCTCCCGGCTGGCCACCGCCCTGGTCGTCGCCTTCGGCATCAAGGAGATCAGCCAGGGACAGCGCCAGCGGCAGGAACAGTCCGAGCAGAGCATGCTGCGCCAGTTCAACGAGGGCTGGCGGTACATCGGGAAGACGCCGCTGGTCCGTGGCCTGGTGCTGGGCATCTTCGGTGCCTTCGCCGGCGGCGGCATCGTGATCGGTACCTCCCGGTTCTTCGCCAACTCCCTCGGTGCCGGTGACGCCGCCTTCTCCCTGCTCTTCGGGGCGATCTTCTTCGGCCTGGCGATCGGCATCGGGCTCGGCCCGATGATCGTGCGGGACATGTCCCGGCGTCGCTGGTTCGGCATGAGCATCGTGCTGGCCAGCGCCTCGGTGATGACCCTGGCCTTCGCCATCCACCTGTCCATGGCCCTGGTCGGCGCGGTCCTGGTCGGCGCCGGCGCCGGAATGGCCTTCCTCTCCGGCACCACCCTGCTCGGTGGCGAGGTCGCCGACGAGGTACGCGGCCGGGTCTTCGCCGTGGTGCAGATCGGCACCCGGCTGGTGCTGATCCTGGCCATCGCACTGGGCAGCCTGCTCGCCGGTGTCGGTGGCTCCCGCCAACTGGTGATCGCCGACCTGGGCATCTCGATCTCCGCCACCCGCCTGCTGCTGCTGGCCGCCGGGGCGGCCGGGATCTTCGCCGGGATCAGCGCCTTCGGCCAGATGGACGACAAGAAGGGCGTCCCCGTCCTGGCCGACCTGTGGGGTTCGATCCGGGGCCGTCCGCTGATGCCGGCGGAGCCCTTCGTCTCGGCCGGGCTGTTCGTGGTCTTCGAGGGCGGCGAGGGCGCCGGCAAGTCGACCCAGTTGGCCCACCTGGCCGAGCGGCTGCAGGCCGAGGGCCGGGACGTGGTGGTAACCCGGGAACCGGGCGCCACCGCGGTCGGCACCCGGATCCGCTCCCTGGTGCTGGACAACGGGGTCGACGACGAGGCACCCTCCCCGCGCGCCGAGGCCCTGCTCTACGCCGCCGACCGGGCCCATCACGTGGCCACCGTGGTCCGGCCCGCCCTGTCCCGGGGTGCCGTCGTGATCAGTGACCGGTATGTCGACTCCTCCCTGGCGTACCAGGGTGCCGGGCGTACCCTGCCGGTCGACGAACTCTCCTGGCTCTCCTCCTGGGCCACCGGTGGGCTCAAGCCCGACCTGGTGGTGCTGCTGGACATCGACCCCCGCACCGGGCTGTCCCGGGTGGCCGAGCGCAGCCAGACGGTCGACCGGCTGGAGGCCGAGTCGCTGGCCTTCCACGAGCGGGTCCGGTACGCCTTCCTGGACCTGGCCGCCGCCGACCCCAAGCGCTACCTTGTGCTCGACGCCGGGCACTCGGCCGAGGAGATCTCCGAGCGGGTCGCCGATCGGGTGGCGGAACTGCTCGCCTCCGATGACCTGGACCACCCGGGGCCGGCCAGTGGCCCGGACACCTCGGTGCAGCCCGAGTTATCCCCAACGGAGCTGGTGACCACGGAGCGGACCTGATGCCGGACGCCTTCGCCGACCTGGTCGGGCAGGACGAGGCGGTGGACACCTTACGCCGGGCTGCCGCCGCCGCAGCCGAGGTGCTGCGCGCCCCCCGGGGCGATCAGGAGCCGGAGGTCAGCGGGCCCGATCCCGGCGCCGGCATGACCCACGCCTGGATCTTCACCGGGCCCCCCGGCTCGGGTCGGTCGGTAGCGGCGCGGGCCTTCGCGGCCGCCCTGCAGTGCGAGCAGGGCACCGGGTGCGGGCGGTGCCCCGGGTGCCACACCACCCTGGCCGGCACCCACGCCGACGTGCGACTGGTGGTGCCGGACGGGCTCTCCATCGGGGTCAGCGAGATGCGGGCGCTGGTGCTGCGCGCCTCCAGCACCCCCTCCGGTGGCCGGTGGCAGGTCGTGATCATCGAGGACGCCGACCGGTTGACCGAGGCGGCCGGCAACGCCCTGCTCAAGGCGGTGGAGGAACCGCCGCCCCGGACGGTCTTCCTGCTCTGCACCCCCTCCACCCACCCGGACGACATCTCGGTGACCATCCGGTCCCGCTGTCGGGTCGTACCCCTGGTGCAGCCGGCGGCGGAGGCGGTGGCCGAGGTGCTGGTGCGTCGGGACGGGATCGCGCCCGAGGTGGCCCGGTGGGCGGCGGCGGCCACCCAGGGGCATGTCGGCCGGGCCCGGCGACTGGCCGGTGACCCCCAGGCCCGGGCTCGGCGGGAGGCGGTGCTCGCGGTACCCCGCCGACTGACCAGCGTGGGTGCGGCCTTCGACGCGGCCTCCGCGCTGATCGAGGCGGCCGAGGCCGAAGCCGAGGCTGCGGTCGTGGAGGTCGACGCCGCGGAGCGGGCCGCCCTGGAGACCGCCCTGGGTGCGGGGGGTACCGGCCGGGGTGCGGCCGGCGCTGCCCGGGGTTCCGCCGGGCAACTCAAGGACCTGGAACGGCGGCAGAAGTCACGGGCCACCCGGGCCCAGCGGGACGCCCTGGACCGGGCGCTGGTCGACCTGGCCGCCTTCTACCGGGACGCCTTGACCATGGCGCTGGGGGCGCCGGTGGCGCCGGTGCACACCGACACGGTCGAGTTGGCCGATGCCGGGGCGCGTACCTGGCAGGCGGAAGGGGCGCTGCGCCGGCTGGAAGCCGTGCTGGCGTGCCGCACCGCGATCGAGGCGAACGTCAAGCCCCGGATCGCCGTCGAGGCCATGATGCTCTCCCTCTGGAAGGGCTGACACCCGGCCAGGTCCTGTCGGCCGGACCGTTATCCACAGGCATCGACACGCGCAATTGAGGTGCGGTACGGTCCGGTGTGCCGTGGTGACGGCGGCGGCACCCAGAGTGAGACAGCCGGGGAGGAGTCCGCTGATGCCGCGGGGCGAGATCGACGAGGCGTGGATCGAGGAGGCGGTGCGGCGGTACCGCCGGATCGAGTCCCTCCAGGCCGAGTTCGACCGGGCCGTGGCGACGGTCGAGGTCACCGTCCGGTCCCCGGACGGCCTGGTCGAGGTGGTGGTGACCGCCAGCGGCCGGATCACGGACGTACGCTTCCTCGGCCCCCTGCACCACCGGGCCCCCCGGGATGTGGCCGCTTCGGTGCGGGCGGCGGTCACCGCCGCGGCCGACGCCGCCCAGTGGGCCCGGGAGAAACTGCACAACGAGACCTTCACCGCCTACCGGCCGCTGGCGGGGGCCTGAGATGGACAACCTCCGCGCCCTGGCCGCCCGGCTGGACGAGGCGAGCGCCAGCCTGAGCGCCCTCTCCCGGTCGATCACGGCCGCCGACCCCACGCAGGCGGTCTTCGGCGCCGACGCTCCCGGTCGGCCGGGCGAGATCGGGCGGGCCCTGCACCGGCAGTGGACGGCCGCGACCGGCGACCGGGCCCGGGAGGCCCGGGCCGCCGCCGCGAAGCTGGCCGACACGGCGGACGCCCTGCGCCAGGCCGCCAACCGCTATGCCGAGACCGACTCCCTGGTCGCCCGTCGAGTGGTCCGGGAGGGGTGATGGACGCCCTGGACCGGCTCGCCGAGCCCGGCCTGGACCTGCTGCGCCGGGTGGACACCTTGCTGGCCGCCGGTGCCCCCGAGGGACACCGGCTCTGGCCGCTGCTGCGGCGGATGCAGGTGCTGCCGGGGGAAGCCCTGCGCAGCTTCCTGGGCCTTCGGCCCGCCCCGCTGGCCGGTGCCGGGCACGCGGTGCGCCGACACATCCACGGGTACGACAATGCCAGCGCCGCCCTCACCGATCCGTTGCTCTGGTCCGGGTCGGCCGCTGCGGCGTACGGTCAGTCCCGGGCGACGCTGCTGCGCCATCTCGACGAGGGCCCGGAGAGTCTGGTCGGGCGGTTGGAGGCGACCGCCGGCTACGCCGACGCCCTGGCCGACTGGGTGGAGGGCAGCCGTCTCGCGGTCGCCCGCACCCTGGCCGAGGTGATCGGTTCCGCCGAGGCGGTGGCGGTCCTGGCGGCCACCGCACCGGGTCGGGCCCCCTCCCACTCTGGACCCTTGTCCTCGGGGGAGGCCGGTGCCGCCGAGATCGCCGCCCGGGTGCTGGCGGTGCTCTGCGTGGCCTACGACGGTGCGGAGACCCTGCTGCGGCAGTGGGCACCGAGCCTGGCCGAATCACCCTGGCGGCAGGAGAGCTCCCGGTTCCGCCCGGACAACGGCCCTGCCCCGGGCACCCGATCGACCCGTATCGGCTGGTGAACAGGGTCGGCGGCCGACCGGCTGGTCGTGCCGACCGCCCGGGTACCGCCTCCCTTGCGGCTGATGCCGACTCGCATACGCAGCAGGAGCACGCTGTGACGTCGTAGGGTGACAGCATGGGCATGCTCTGTGCGGTCAGCTTCCAGCGGTACGGCCGCCTCTACTACCTCGATCCGGGTGACCTGCGCCCCCAGGTCGGCGACAAGGTGCTGGTGCCCACGGACGACGGTCCCGAGGTCGCGGAGTGTGTCTGGGCCGCGCAGTGGGTCACCGAGGACACTGACGGTTTCCCCAAGCTCGCCGGGCTGGCGCAGGAGGAGGACCTGCGGCGAGACGAGGACCTGCGGCGACGCAAGGCCGAGGCGAAGGTGGCGGCCAAGCGGCTGATCCGTGCCCACGGGCTGCCGATGAAGGTGGTGGCGATCGACCACGTCTTCAGCAAGGGCGACGACGGTGGGGAGCGCAGCACCATCTACTTCACCGCCCCGCACCGGGTGGACTTCCGCTCCCTGGTGCGCGATCTCGGGGCGACCCTGCACTGTCGAGTGGAGCTGCGCCAACTCTCCGCCCGCGACTCGGCCCGGGTGCAGGGCGGCATCGGCTCCTGCGGGCGTGACCTCTGCTGCGCCACCTTCCTCAACGACTTCGAGCCGGTGACCATCCGGATGGCCAAGGACCAGGACCTGCCGCTTAACCCGTTGCGCATCTCCGGTGCCTGCGGGCGTCTGATGTGCTGCCTCAAATACGAGCACCCCCTGTACGCCACAAGCGGCACGTACCCCACGAGCGGGCAGCGGGTCGAGACCCCCTCCGGTCTGGGCAAGGTCGTGTCCCGGCATCCGCCGAGCGAGACCGTCACCGTCCGGCAGCTCAGTGACGGGGCGGTCAAACGCTGCTCGCTGGCCGAGGTCTGTCGCCCCCGCATCGCGTACGACGAAAGGCCTTCCGCCGCAGAGCCGGGTCTGTCGCCGCAGGGGGAGTGACCGGCCGGAGACCCTCCGAGCTGCTTTTAGGGTAATTTATCGACCTGGATGCCCGACCTGCCCGTACCCTGCGATCTTGGGCTTGTCCGGGTTTCCTACCCTGCCCGCATGGCATATCAGCCGGCCGTGGCGCCGCCGAAGAAGTCCAAGCGGACACTGTTCATCGTGTTGGGTGTGGTGCTCGCCCTCTGTTGCTCTGGTGGCGCGCTCGGCGCCTTCCTGATCTACCGGGTGGCGATGGACGCCACGGGACCGGTCCGCTCCACAGTAAACACCTTCGCCGGTGCGCTGGTGGAACGCGACTATCCGACCGCCTACCAGCAGCTCTGCACCCGGATCCGGGACCGGGTCAGCGAGGCGGACTTCACGCAGCAGCAGGCCACCGAGCCGGACCTGACCGGACACAAGATCGTCGGGCTGAGCGTCTCCAACCAGAACGGTCTGGTCACCGGCACCGCGACCGTCCGCTACACCCCGGCCGAGGGCGGCGCCACCAGCCGGGTGTACCCCCTGGTCAAGGAGGAAGGTAACTGGCGGATCTGCGAGTGAGTCGCCGGGCCGCTCACTCCCGGGTCAGGTCAGGTGGACCGGCGGTTCGGCCAGGCGGGGTTTGAGGTCGGTGGTGGGGGTCAGCCAGGAGGCCTCCGGGGAGTGGTCAGGGTTGACCCGCCACCGGCGGGCCACCCGGTCGACCACGATGGGGTAGAGGGTCAGGGTGCCGTCCGGGTCGATGCGCATCCGGACGAAGCCCTTGGCGTCCTCGATGCCCTGGCCGGCGAACAACTCGTTGACGTTCACCCCGAAAGCGCTGGCGATCAGCAGGTACAACGCCACCAGTTGACTGGCCACCAGACCGATTACCGGCAGGTAGAGCACCGCCGCCGCAGCCGCCGGTAGCGGCCAGGACCAGTTGTGGAAGGGCAGGGCCAACCAGACCCAGGTACCCACCGCTCCCAGCCCGACATGGGCCAGCCCGTGCGCGACACCGAGGACCCAGTGCCGCAGGTTGCGTTTACCGGTGGTGCTGGGCGGCTTGGCGAACAGGGCCGCCGCCAGCACGGTCACCAGCACCATCAGCACCAGGGGCACGCTGAACAGCCGCTGCTCGGAGGCCAGGACCCGGAAATCGGCCACCCCGGCCATGGAGAGCATCAGCAGGGTCTGCAGGACGCCGAGCAGGGTGGCGAAGCCGGGGTTGCGCAGGGGCAACCGACCGAAGATCCCCCAGCCGTAGCGCCGGGAGCGGGCCGCGTCGGGGTAACGGGTGGCCAGGGCGTACGACCGGGAAGGGCTGGACCGCCGGGCCAGGGTGTCGCGCGGCGGCACCTCGATCTGCTCGGGCAGCTTGTGGGTGGGGTAGAGGTAGGCGCCCCCGCTGCCGCAGGTGATCAGCTGACGGTCGTCCGGGCCGGTGTACCGGGCGTAATGGTGCAGGTCGCCGGAGATCAACACCCGGACCCGGGCCCCGGTGGGCGCGATGATGGTCCGGATGAAGTAGTCGATCGAGTCGTACGCCGACGGGTTGTCCACCGCCTTGACCCAGGCCGGAGCCGGCACCGCCAGGATCACCTTGCTCTGCGGGCCCAGCTTCGTGGCCACCGCGTCGAAGTAGGTCAGCTGCGGATCATCGACATACGAGCCGGACTGGTCGTCCAGGCCGAGCAGCCACCAGTCCGCGGGCAGTTCGGCGGCGAAGTAGGACCGGGACTGCCCGGTACGCCAGCCGCCGAAATGCCGATCCCGGGTACGGACGAACAGCCGCAGAAAGGCGGTCAGCCCGTCGTACCAGTCATGGTTGCCGGGCACCGCGAAGACCGCCGGCTGCTCCGGCGGGGTGGTCGGCAGCGCGGCCTGATACGGCCCCTTGCACCGATCCTCGTACGCCTCATAGGCGGCCGAGGGGTACACCTGGTCGCCGCCCATCACCAGGGTCTGCGCCCGAGGCAGCCGGTGCCCGTCCACCGTCAACTCCGGCTGGGCTAGCAGGTAGGCGACCGAGTAGGTGGCGTTGAACCCGTCACCCAGGTCGGCCACATAATCCAGCCAGAGCCCGCCGTCCGGCCCCACCTGCTTGCTGATCTCCGAGTCCAGGGCCTTCTGCAACTCCCGTTTGTCCAGATACGCCCCGAACAACATCGCCAGCAGGGTACGCAGACCAGTGCTGATCAGCAGCAGCGGCGCGAGCCACGGCACCGGCTTGCGCGGGGTGAACCCCAACTCCAGCGGATCGGTGCTGCGCGGCCGCCGCGCCGCCCGCCCACCGGCCGCCTCCTCGGCGTACGGTCCCAGGGGAGCGGCCCGACCGGTGGCTGCCGGATCGTCCGGGGGTGTTGGGGTGCCCTCCGGCGGGCTGTCGACCGGCTCGTCGCGAGGGGTGTGATCGTCGGCCATCCATCGCAGCGTAGCGGGCGAGGTGTCAGCCCTGCTGCGCCGGAAGGGCCGGGCTGTCCGGTACGCCGACCCGGCCAATCCCGCTCCGCCGGCCGTCGGCGCGTGCCGTACACTAGGCCATCGTTGCCGCCTTAGCTCAGTCGGCTAGAGCGACGCACTCGTAATGCGTAGGTCGACGGTTCGATTCCGTCAGGCGGCTCGGAAAACGGCGAAGCCCAGGTCCCCGACCTGGGCTTCGCCGTTTTCCGAGTAGATCACGCCGCCGTCCGGGGCGGCGGTTGATCAGTAGCGCACTATCACGGACTTGACTTCGGTGTAGGCGTCGAGCACCTGCGTGCCGTGCTCGCGGCCGATGCCGGACTGCTTGAACCCGCCGAACGGCATGGCGCCCGCGCTCACCTCGTTGGCGGTGTTGATCCAGACGGTTCCCGCGTCGAGCAGCCGGGCGGCGCGGTGCGCGGTCTCCAGGTCGCGGGTGAAGACCGTCGCCGCCAGGCCGTACACGGTGTCATTGCCGGCCCTGATCGCCTCGTCGAAGTCGGTGAACTCCATGAGCGAGGCGACGGGTCCGAAGATCTCCTCGCGGGAGGTCAGCGCGTCGTTGGTGGTGTTCTCGATCAGCGTCGGTGCCAGGTAGAGGCCCGAGTCGGTGGTGCCTACCGACTCGACCGTCGCGCCGTGCCGGCGGGCGGCGTCGAGGTAGCCCTTCACGCGGTCGTAATGCTGCTTGCTCGCGAGCGGACCCATCTGGCTGGCGGGGTCGAACGGATCCCCGAGGGTGAAGGAGCGCATCTCCTTGAGCAGCAACGCGCGGAACTCGTCCTTGACCGAGGAGTGCACAAAGATGCGGCTGCCGGCCACGCAGCCCTGACCCGATCCCATGCAGAAGCCGAGCGCGGCGGTCCGCGCCGCCTGCGACAGGTCGGCATCGGCGAAGACGATCACCGGGCCCTTGCCGCCGAGTTCGAGCGTGACGTGCTTGAAGTCCGCGCTCGCGACCTCTGCGATGTGCCGGCCGACGGGGGTCGAGCCGGTGAAGGTGATCTTGTTGACACCGGGGTGCCGGACGAGGGCCTCCCCGGTTCCCGCGCCGTCGCCGGTGACGAGGTTGAACACGCCACGGGGCAGGTCGGTCTCGGCGAGCAGTTCGGCGAAGCGCACGGCCGACAGGGACGACCAGTCGGCGGGCTTGTGCACCACGGTGTTGCCCGTGGCCAGTGCCGGGGCGATCTTCCAGGCGGGCTGCAGGGAGGGACCGTTCCACGCGGTGATCGCGGCGACGACGCCGAGCGGCTGGCGCAGCACATAGTTGAACGAGGAGGGATCGGAGGGCGCGACCTGCCCGTAGAGCTTCGTGGGCCATCCCGCGTAGTGGCGGAACACCTCGACGGCGATGCCGATCTCCAAGCGGGTCAGCCAGAACGGGCCGCCCATGTCCCGCGAGTTCAGCGTGGCGAGCTCATCGGTGTGGGCTTCGAGCACGTCGGCGATCTGCAGCAGGATCCGGCCGCGCTGGTACGGGGCCATCTCCGACCACGATGGGTCCTCGAACGCGCGGCGCGCGGCGCGCACCGCCCGGTCGACGTCGTCGGCCGATCCCTTCGCGATGGTGGTGAGGACCTCCCCAGTGGCGGGATCGATCGACTCGAACGTCTCGCCGGTGCTGGCGGCGACCCACTCGCCGTCGATGAACAGCTTCAGCGGGCCACGCTCGATCAGCTCGGGAACTGGGCGGACGATGGTGGGGTCTAGCTGGATGACGGACACAGTCACTCCAAAAACTAACTCGTTTGTTAACTGGTTGGTTGCTAACGTAGACCCGATCGATGCAGGCGTCAAACCAACTTGTTAGTACAGTTGGGGGCATGGGAAAAGCGGATGAGTCGAAGCGCAGGCTTCTCGAGGCAGCGACAGCGGAGTTTGCCGAACATGGCATCGCGGGGGCGCGGGTGGACCGCATCGTCGAGGCCGCCCAGGTCAACAAGGCCCAGATGTACGCGTGGTACACGAGCAAGCACAAGCTGTTCGACGCGGTGCTCGACCTGCACGTGCTCGAGATCGTCAACGCCGTGCCGCTCGACGTGGATGACCTGCCGGGATACGCCGCACGCCTCTACGACGCGCACCTCGCTCGCCCGCTGCTCACCCGGCTGGCCGCGTGGGCACGGCTTGAGCGCGTGCCGACCGGTGACCTGTTCGGGCACCTGAGGGACCACAACGAGGCGAGGCTGGAGTCCGTTCGCGCCGCGCAGGCGAGCGGGCGGATCGTGCCGGATGTCGCCCCGGAGGATGTGCTGGCCATGGTCACCGCCACCGCGCAGGCCTGGTCGCCGATCAGCCTGGAGACCGCGGCGACGCCAGATGAAGAACCAGCCGTTCACGAGCGGCGCAAGCGCGCTCTCGCGGAGACGGTCCGCCGCGCGTTCGTCCCGGCTTAGGAGGCGGCTCTGCCTTCGACAGCCGGCAACGAATGTTGGCTCAAGTGTGGCAGGTGGGGCGGAGCCGGCGCTGTGCACGACCGGGTCCAGCCCACAGCGACGCGAACCGTCACTGCCCACCCTTCGCAGCGTTGACCATGACGACGGTGCCGCCGCAGTAGGTGCGGCGTGCCCGTCGTCATGTTTGTCCCCAAGTGACCGGGGTACCGCCCACCAACGCGGCGACAGCACGCCGGTCAGTGACCGCAGTGGAGGCCGGAGATGGAAAGCCGACTCAAGGTTCTGGGTCACCCTGTCCATCCCATGCTGGTGATGTTCCCGGCCGCCCTGTTCGTGACGGCGGTGCTGTTCGACATCATCGACACCGCCGGTGGGCCGGACTTCCTCGGCGAGGTGGCGTACTGGAACATCACGGTCGGCCTGATCGGTGGCCTGCTGGCCGCGGCGGCGGGAGCGTTCGACCTGCTGGCCATCCCGACCGGTACGCGGGCCAAGCGGGTGGGACTCACCCACGCCGCCGCCAACGTGGCGGTGGTCCTGCTCTTCGCCGCGGTCTGGGTGGTACGCCTCAACGCCGACTCGCGGGCCGCCGGTGGCGCACTGATCGCCATCGAAGTGGTGGCGCTGGGCATCCTCGGCATCAGCGCCTGGCTCGGCGGGGAACTGGTCGACCGGCTCGGTGTCGGGGTGGACCGGGACGCCCACCTCGACGCGCCGAGTTCGCTGCGGTCGTCCAAGTAGTCGACGGATGGGAGACGTGCGATGACCGGACCGGGACGGAGTTGGCGCGCAGGCCAGCAGGGCTGGGACCCGCTGGGCGAGTTGCAGTCCCTGCGTACCGAGTTGAGTCGGCTGGTCGGTGGCCGGCCGGGGCCGCCGGAGGTGGAGTTGGGGGAGACCCCGGAGGGCTGGGAGGTGGTCGTCCGGCTGCCCGGGGTCGCTCCCGAGGAGGTCGCCGTGGAGGTGGACGACCGGGAGTTGTGCGTACGTGCCCGGACCGAGGCCGAGGTCAACGCCGATCACGGGATCTCCGGTGGCTTCGAGACCCGGGGCTTCGACTATCGGGTGCAGTTGCCGGCCCGGGTGGACCCGGACGCGATCGACGCGGTGATGGATCACGGTCTGCTCCGGGTGCGGTTGCCCCGACCCATCCGCCCCAGCCCTCGTACGATCACGGTCGGCCGCACCGGGCCGCGTTCCGGCAGCCCGTCCAGCGGCATCGACCCGGCCGCCGACCGGGAGCTGCACCACCCGGACGTCGCCAGCGGCGAAGCCGACCGGTAGCCCGGACCGTGGTGGCCCCGGCCCTGATCACACCGGCCGCCGGATGGGTCCCCGAGGTGGCCCGGATCGCCGTGCTGCGGGCCAACGCCCTGGGTGACTTCATCTTCGTCCTGCCGGCGTTGACGGCCCTGCGGTCGGCGTACCCGCAGGCGGAGATCGTGCTGCTCGGTGCGCCGTGGCACGCGCAGCTCTGGCGCGACCGGCCCGGCCCGGTGGATCGGGTGCTGGTGGTGCCGCCCGCGCCGGGGATCCGCACGGCGGGCCCCGGCGAGGCCGAGGCCGGCATGGTCGACTTCCTGGCCGCCGCCCGCACCGAGCGTTTCGACCTGGCGCTGCAACTGCACGGCGGGGGTGCCAACTCCAACCCCCTGGTGGCCGCCCTCGGTGCCCGGGTCAGCGCCGGTCTGCGGGCCGAGGACGCCCCACCGCTGGACCGTTGGCTGCGCTACGACTACTACCAGCCCGAGGTGATCCGGTACCTGGAGGCGGTGGCACTGGTCGGTGCCCCGGCGACCACCATCATCCCGACGCTGGCGGTCACCGAGGCCGATCGGGTCGAGGCCCGGTCGGTGCTCGGGGAGGCGGATCGGCCCCGGGTGGTGTTGCATCCGGGGGCCACGGACACCCGCCGCCGCTGGCCGGCCGAGCGGTTCGCCGAGATCGGCCGGACCCTGCACCACGACGGGTACGAGGTGCTGGTCACCGGCACCCCGGCCGAGCAGGAGGTGGTCGACCAGGTGGTCGCGGCGGCCCGGGTGCCCCTGCGGCCTCAGGTCGGCACGCTGAGTCTGGGCGGGTTGGCCGGCTGCTACGCCGACTGCGAGCTGGTGATCTCCAACGACACCGGCCCGCTGCACCTGGCCGCCGCAGTGGGCGCCCCGACGGTCGGCATCTTCTGGGTCGGCAACCTGATCACCACGGCCACCCCGCTGCGGGCCCGGCACCGGCCGATCACCTCGTGGACGGTGCACTGCCCGGTCTGCGGGGTGGACTGCACCCCGGGCATCTACCCCCACCGCCCGGGCGACGGGGAGTGCCCGCACCGGGACTCCTTCGTCACCGACGTGCCGACGGTCGAAGTCCTGGAAGCCGCCCGGGAACTGCTCTTCGAGTAAGGAAGGGCCCCTTGTTAACGTCTGCGGTAGAGCAGGGGTCCCCGCTTAACACCCCGGTTCCTCGGCCAGCACGAACTCCCAGGCCTCCACGTCGCGGTCGGTGACCGTGGTCGGGGACTCCAGGTGGTAGGCGCCGCTGGGCAGGACCCCGGCGCCGCCGTGGCGCGCCAGCACGGCCAGTTGGGCGGCGACATCCTCGCCCTGGTGACGCGGGGGCACCCGCCGCCAGAAGTCGAAACCGCCGCAGTCGACCAACTTGGCCCGGTCGTACAGCACGCAGCCGCCGATCCAGGAGATCCGGTACGCCCGCCAACTGCCCGGCGGCAGCGCCAACGCCTCGGTCACATGCAGCAGGTTCGCGGCCGAGTGGATCTGGGCCCGGTCCCACTCCGGGGTGTCCGGCCCGATGCGTTCCGGCACCGGTCGGCCGCTCCACTCCTGGTAGTGCCGGTGGGTCTGCGGCCGTACGTCGTGCAGGTAGGACAGTCCGTGCACCCCGTTGCCGACGAACCCACAGCCCAACTCCTCGATGGCGGTGACCAGGCGGTGCAGGGTGCCCGGTTCCAACCAGACGTCGTCGTCCAGGCAGAGCACGTACCGGGCGGCGGAGGCGGCGAGCAGGAAGGCGCGGTGTTCGGCCAGGCCCCGGCGGGGCAGTCGGCGGGTCAGCAGCACCGGATGGCCCCGGTGCCGCAGGGCCCGGACCATGGTGGCCGCCGCCGGATGGGCGTACCCGGGCTGGTCGTCGGACTGGTCGCTGACCACCACCCCGAACCCCGGCACCCCCTGCTGGGCGGCCAGCCCGGAGAGGGTGACGGCCAGCTCGGTGGGCCGGTCCTTCGTCGGGATCAGCACGTCCAGCAGCCGTTGCGCCCGGAAGTCGGCGTGCGAACCGGTGTCGAGCGGTCGGTTCACGGTGCCTGACCGGTCATCGGCGGCGCGGTCGACCCGGTCATGTCGTCCGTCGGGTCGGACAGCGTCACCCCGAGCGCCCGGTCCGCGTCGAGGACCCGATCAGCATCGGGGTCGGGCGGCGTCGGTGGGCCGCCGGCCCCCACCTCCGGGGAGCCCTCCTGGCCGTACGCCCGAATCCGGTCGATGATCGCGGAGGTGGACCGGTCCGGTACGTAGCCCAGGGTGCGGACCTGCCCGCCCAGCCGCTGCACCAGCGGTGCCTCCGGGACCAGCTCGGGCGGGTAGTCGCCGCCCTTGACATAGACGTCCGGCCGGATCGCCTCGATCAGGGCGGTCGGGGAGTCCTCCTCGAAGACCACCACATGGTCCACGCAGGACAGCGCGGCCAGCAGGGCGGTGCGGTCCTCCACCGGGTTCACCGGACGGTCGGGTCCCTTGAGTCGGCGTACGCTGCCGTCGGAGTTGACCGCCACGACCAGCAGGTCACCGAGGGCCTTGGCCTGTTCCAGGTAGCGCACATGTCCCCGGTGCAGCACGTCGAAGCAGCCGTTGGTGAAGACGACCGACCGGCCGGCGCGGCGGTGCTCGGCGACCACGGCGTCCAGTCCTTCGGTGCCGACCAGCACCTGCCGCCCGGCCGAGTCGAGGGCCGGTTGCCCGAGGGCGGTCAGCAGATCCTCGCGGCGACACACGCAGGTGCCGGTGCCGGAGACCGTGCTGGTGGCGGCTAGTTGGGCCAGCTGGGCGGCGGTGGACAGCGGGGCCTCGGCGGCCAGCGCCAGGGTCATGGCCGCCAGGTAGGCGTCACCGGCCCCGACGGTGTGGCTGGCCGGTACGGGTGTGCTGTGGCTGCGGCTGGGTTGCCCGTCGGCGCCCCCGACCACCGCCCCCTCGGTGTCCAGGGTCACCGCGACCACGGCCGCCCCGGTGTGCGCCCGCAGTTCGGCCAGCCGGGACTCGGCCAGTACCGCCCGGTCCACCCCGGCTCCCACGTCGGTGTTCACGGTCACCCCGGTGCCGGTGACGCTGAGCCCGTCATGGGTCATCGCCACCCGACCCTCCCCGGGGGTGGGCTCACCGGTCGGCCCCTCGGTACGCCGCGAACCCGTCCCGACCGGCGAGGTGCCCACGGTCAGCTCGGAGGGGCCCTCGTTCGAGTCCACCTCCGGATGCTCCAGTTGCAGCTCACCGGCGCCCCGGTCACCCGCATCGCCGCCGGCGCGGGCGAGCAGTCGGGTGGCCTCCGCGAAGCTGGGGGTCACCACGGTAGGGGCCAGACCCCGCCAGTCGACCAGGTCGTGCGCGTCGAGGGCGACAGTGGCGTACCGGTCCCGGTGGGCTACCAGCCAGGTGCGTACCCGGGTGGGCAGGGCACCCAGGCCGTAGTCGCAGACCACCAGGGTGGGGGCCTCGCCACCGGCGGCGGCCTGCAACTCCCGGGTCGCGCAGTCCAGGGCGGTGAGCAGCTGGTGCACCCCCTCGTCGCTGAGGGGGTCGTCGGGGTCACCGGAGTCCTCGCGCAGCAGGATCTGGTCCCCGGCCAGCATCCGGCGCTTGACCGGGGTGTGCCGGCCGGGCTGGCTGACCGTACGGTCCCAGACCCCGGCCCGGTCCAGGCAGTCGTGCAGTTCGTCGCCGGCCACATCGGCGCCGACGGGTGCCACCAGCACGGACCGGCCGCCCAGGGCGGCGATGTTGACCGCGGTGTTGGCCGCCCCACCCGCCGCGGAGATACGGCGGCGCAGAGTGAGTACGGGCGCCGGAGCTTCTCGGCACAGCCGGTCCGAGTCGGCGAACCGCCATTCGTCGAGCATGGCGTCCCCGAGTACCAGGACCGGGCGCCCGAGCCAGCTCTGCACCACCTCGGCGAGCCGGAGCTGTTCCGCTGCTGCTCGTGCCATGCCGGCGGATCCCCCTGCCCGGCAGGGTCAAACCTGTAGCCCGGAGCAGGTGGGGTGCGGCCGGGACCACCTCGGCGGCGCGTTTCGGTGCGCCCGGGTCGGGAACGGATTCTGCTAACCCCGGAGAGGAGAAGCAACATGGCAGTCACATTGCAGGGCAAGCGAGTCGCCTTCCTGGCCACCGACGGCGTGGAGGAGGTCGAGTACGTCCAGCCGCGCCAGGCCGTCGAGCAGGCCGGTGCCACCGCCGAACTGGTGTCACTCAAGCCCGGGAAGATCACCAGCTTCCAACACCTGGACCCCTCGCAGACGTACGAGGTCGATGTCAGCGCTGCGGACGCGGACCCCGGTCGGTACGACGCGTTGGTGCTGCCCGGCGGGGTGGCCAACCCGGACTTCCTGCGTACCGATCCGGACGCGGTGCGTTTCGTCCGGTCGTTCTTCGAGGCGGGTAAGCCGGTGGGGGTGATCTGCCACGGCCCGTGGACCCTGGTGGAGGCAGACGTGGTGCGTGGTCGTCGGCTGACCAGTTGGCCCAGCCTGCGTACCGACCTGGTGAACGCCGGGGCGGACTGGGTCGACGAGGAGGTCGTCACCGACAACGGGTTGGTCAGCAGCCGTAAGCCCGACGATCTGCCGGCCTTCTGCGCCAAGATCGTTGAGGAGTTCGCCGAAGGCCGGCACTGACCGCCGGGCGAGCACTGACCGCCAGACCGGCAGCGACCGCCAGGTCGGCGTTGACCGGCGGGTCAGTTCTGCGTGACGAAAGCGGTGGTGATCCCCGGTACCTACTTGAGGATCAGGCGGTTGGTCTGCTCGAAGACGTCCAGGTCGGCCAGGGTCTCCTGGACGCTGGCGGACAGGGGTTGCGGCAGGGCCTCGCGAGGGAAGAACCCGGCGTCGGTGGTCTCGTCGGTCATCCGGGCCAGTTGACCGTCCCACTCCTCGACCCGGAAGGCCGTGGTGAAGATCTGGTACGTGTGGCCGTACATGTTGGTGTGGGTGCGGTCCGCGCCGGTGTAGAGGGCGAAGGCGCTGACCCGCAGGGCCCGCAGTCCGGTCTCCTCACGGACTTCCCGTACGGCGCAGTCGGCGATCGACTCGCCCAACTCCATCGCCCCGGCCGGCAGCGCCCACTGCCCGTTGTCCGACCGGCGGATCAGCAGGATCCGCGCCGAGTTGTCGCGCACCACGGCGCGGGCGCCGACGAACATCAGGGTCCGGTCGCCGGCCAGGGCGCGCAGTTGCCCGACGTACGAGTCCGCCCAGGAAATGCTCACCCGCACGAATGTACGCAGGGTTGCCCCCGGTGTCCGCGACACCGCCGGGTTACCCACTCGTAGGGGTGATGTGCCGGAACCGGCCACGCCGTAACACATCTGGGCGCATCATCGCCGTTAGGGATAGCGGGCTCGCGTAGACCACTCTCCCGGTGGGCGGCCCCGGCGTTCGCACCGCGCCGGGGCCGCCCGTTTTTGCGGGGGTTACCCGCAAAGCCAGTATTGCGAGAGTTGTTCGCGTCTGTCCTGCTGATGGAGAAACCCGCCCGGAAACGGTCCCGCTACCCGGTGGTGCTGATCAGCACCTTCCCCACGGTCGCCTCCTCCACCGCCTGATGGGCCTTGGCGGTAGCCGCC
The DNA here is from genome assembly GCF_040643455.1 of Micromonospora sp. NPDC047134. Classification (NCBI taxonomy): domain Bacteria; kingdom Bacillati; phylum Actinomycetota; class Actinomycetes; order Micromonosporales; family Micromonosporaceae; genus Micromonospora; species Micromonospora sp. NPDC047134. Next base: position 163,314 of record NZ_JBEYUI010000003.1, on the reverse strand, counting down.
AGCGGATAGCGGTGCAGCGGCAGCCCCGCCTCCTCGCCCACCCGGATGCCGCCCTGCTCGGCAGCCGCCGCGACATCCACCACCGCCTGCGCCTTCGCCGCCTTCGGCAGGGTGTAGACCAGCACGAACTGCCAGCGGGCGTTCGGCACCATCAGCGGCCTGATCGGCAGGGTCACCTCGTCGCCACCGTCGTCGGCGTACACGCAGACCACCCCGCCGGGATGCAGCACCTGGACATCGGTGGCGGCATTGCGCGCCGCGGACACCTCGACGATCGCGTGCACCCCCTCGGGCGCCACCTTGCGGACCTCGGTGACCACGTCCTGCTCGCGATAGTTGATCACCATCGAGGCGCCGGCCGCCGCCGCCAACTGCGCCTTCTCCGGACTGCTCACCGTGGCGATGACACAGGCATCGGCCCAGGCCGCGAGCTGGATCGCCGCGTTGCCCACCGCACCCGCCCCGCCCTGCACCAGCACCGTGTGGTCGCTGAGGGCACCCGGGCGCAGGCTGTCCGGCAGGTACTCCCCGGCGGTCAGGCAGCGATGCGCGGTCAAAAACGGGATGCCCAGGCAGGCACCCAGCTCGAAGGAGGCGTCGCCGAGCGGCACCACCTGGCGGGCCGGAATCAGGGTGTACTCGGCGGCGGTGCCCCAGGGACGCTGCCAGGCGGCCTCCCAGAGCCACACCCGCTCGCCGATCAGCCCCTGGTCGACCCCCGCGCCGACCGCCTCGATCACCCCGGCGCCGTCCTGGCCGGGAATCTGCCAGCCGGCCGGCAGGGGCCACTGTCGGCGGGCCTTCCAGTCCGTCGGGTTCACCCCGGCGACCGCCATCCGCACCAGCACCTCACCCGCCCCGGGCTCCGGCACCGGCCGATCGACCAGTTGGAGCACCGTGGGATCACCGGTGCGCTCGTACACGATGGCCTTCATCGCCGTCCCCTTCCGCTCGGCCGTCTTCAGTCACCGACCGTAGGCGGGCCGGTGGCCGGGCGGTGGCGGTTCAGGCCAGCCGCTCCACGACCTGCGGGGTCAGCTCGTCGATCGAACCCAGCACGACGGCCGCCAACTGCTGGGCGTCCGGGTCCAGCGGGTACGCCCCGTGTGGCACCGCCACCACGGTCATTCCCGCTGCGGCGGCCGACCGCACCCCGTTGGAGGAATCCTCCACGGCCACACAGTCAGCCGGACCCACCCCGAGCAGCCCGGCCACGGCCAGGTAGACGTCCGGTGCCGGTTTGCCGCGCTCGGTCTGCTCGGTCGACAGGGTGGCCCGGAAATCGTCCGTCAGGTCGGTGGCGGCCAGCGCCGCCGCGATCAGCCGGGTCGGTGAGGAACTCGCCAGCCCCAGCGGCCACCGCGCGGCCAGCCGGCGCACCACCTGGTCGGCCCCGTCGATCACCGGTACGCGCTGGGCGTACCGCTGGGCCATCTCCTCGACCACCTCGGCGGCGACCTGCTCGGCGGTACGCCGTACGCCCAGTTCCCCGCTGAGATACCGGGCCCACTCCCCGGTGCTCATCCCCATCAGCCGCCGCTGGGTGTCCGCCTGCCAGGTCCCGTCGTGCGCGGCGACATAGCCCCGCCGCACTTCCTCCCAGACCGGCTCGGAATCAACGATCACGCCGTCCAGGTCGAAAACCACCGCACCCACCATCACACACCCATCCTGCCCCACCCACCCCTCAGGCCTGTCGAGCGGTGAACCCGATCGACTCCACGGGGTGGGTGGGGTGGGGTGGTTACTGGGCGGCGAGGATGTCGACCACGAAGCGGAGGGGGCCGCCCGGGCGGCCGCCGGCGCCGTCGCCGTACGCCTGCTCGGCCGGGATGTCGAGCTGAACCCGGCTGCCCACGGTCACCCCGACCAGGCCCCGGTCCCAGCCCTCGATGACCTGACCGACACCGATCGGGAAGGTGGCCGGCTCACCCCGGCTCCACGAGGAGTCGAACTCCTCACCGCTCTCGTAGAACACCCCGATGTAGTTTGTGGTGATCGACTGGCCCGCCTCGACCTTCGGGCCGGTGCCCTCGATCAGGGGGGTGACGGTGAGCTTGGTCAGCTCACCCTCGCCGGCCTTGACCTCCGGCTTGGTGCCCAGAGCCGGGTCGGCCCCCTCCGGCAATTGCGGGGCGGGCGGCGCGTCCTGGGGCGCACCCTGTGTCGGCGCGGCCGTCGGCTCAAGGGTTACCTGATCGGGGGTGTCGTCGCCGCGCTGACCGATCATCACGAACACAGTGATCAGCACCCCGACCACGGCCACGGCCGCGAACGCACCGGCCCAGGCCTGCTTGCGCCGTTTGGCCTCGGCCGCCTTCTGTTCGGCCAACTGCTCGGCCAACCGCCGCCGTGCCTTGCTCTCGCCCGCGTGCTCGCTCACGTCCTCGACTCCCTGCGCAGAGGTGGTTGCGTCCGGCCACGGACGCCGTCGCCGACACACGGTACCTGGTGACCGGCGCGGCTCCGACCGTCGATGGTGACCAGTGGGACGACAGAGGGCCCTTGGGGCGGCTGTGAGGCCGCCGGGCCGCGCAGATCACCGATCCGTAGCCGGTGGGGTGAGGTCAGGCGGTCTTGCGGGTGGCCTTCTTCGGAGCGGCCTTCTTGGCGGCCTTCTTCTCCGCCTTCGGGGCCGCCTTCTTCGTACCCTCGGCCTTCTTGGCGGTCTCGGCCTTCTTCGGGGCGGCCTTCTTGGCGGCCTTCTTCTCCGGAGCCTTGGCCGCCGCCTTCTTCTGCTGGGCCGAACGCGCCGAGGTGATCGGGGTCGGCTCGCCGGCACCACCCCCGGCGGCCGGGGCCTCGCCCCGGGCCGCCCGGGCCCGCTCGACCGAGGCCTTCAGGGCGGCCATCAGGTCGACTGCGGCGGCCGGAGCCTCCTCGGCCTCCTCCGGCTGCACCACCTCACGGCCTTCCACCTTGGCGTCGATGACCTCCTGCAACGCCGCCCGGTAGTCGTCGGCGAACTCGTCCGGGTGGAAGTCACCGGCCATCGAGTCGATCAGGGAGGTGGCCATCGCCAACTCCGGGGGGCGGAGCTTCAGGTCCTCGTCGAGGAAGCCGAAGTCCGGCTTCCGGATCTCGTCCGGCCAGAGCATGGTGTTCAACAGCAGTACCCCGTCGCGGACCCGCAGGGTGGCCAACTGCTCCCGTTGACGCAACGCCACCTTGACGATCGCCACCCGCTCCGAGTCGGTCAGGGCGTCACGCAGCAGCAGGTACGGCTTGGTGGCGGTGCCCTCCGGCTCCAGGAAGTACGCCTTGTTGTAGAGGATCGGGTCCACCTGCTCGGCCGGTACGAACTCCAGCACGTCGATCGCGTGCGAGGTGCTCAACGGCAGTTCGGCGAAATCCTCGTCGGTGAGGATGACCATCTCCCCGCCGCCGATGTCGTAGCCCTTGGCGATGTCGTCGTAGCTGACCTCCTCGCCGCAGACCTGACAGGTGCGCTTGTACCGGATCCGCCCGCCGTCCTCCCGGTGCACCTGGTGGAACCGGATGTCCTTCTCCTCGGTGGCGGAGTACAGCTTCACCCCGATCGAGACCAGGCCGAACGACACGGCGCCTTTCCAGATGGCCCGCATCCCGTACTCCCTTCGCCGGTATCGACCATGCTCGCACTGAAGCGAACGTGACGCGAGGTGTTCGGCTGGCTACTACAGTCGGATCGTGCCCGGCGCGCCGCTCAAGCCGATGCTCGCGATGACCGGGCCCCTCCCGGTCGGTGCCGGCTGGGCGTACGAGTTCAAGTGGGACGGCGTACGCGCCCTGGCCGACATCTCCGCTGGTCGGCAGCATCTCTACGCCCGCTCCGGAGTGGAGATCACCACCGCCTACCCGGAACTGATCACCCTGGCCGAGCAGGTCGACGACGCCCTGCTGGACGGCGAGGTGGTCCTCTTCGACCCGGCCGGACGCCCCTCATTCACCGCACTTGCGGAGAGGATGCATGTGCGGAATCCGGCCAAGGCGGCCCGGTTGGCGGCCACCGTCCCGGTCACGTACATGATCTTCGACCTGCTCCGGTTTCGGGGGGAGGACCTGACCGGCTGGCCGTACGCCCGTCGCCGGGAGGCCCTAGACGACCTGGGGTTGGGGGCGGCGCGGTGGGCGGTCCCACCGGTCTTCTCCGACGGCCCGGCCACCTACTCCGCCGCCGGTGAGCACGGCCTGGAGGGGGTGATGGCCAAGCGGGTCGACTCGACCTACCGGCCCGGGGTGCGCTCGGCGGACTGGGTGAAGGTCAAACTGGAGGTGACCGGCGACTTCGTGGTCGGCGGCTGGCGGCCCGGCGCCCGCAAGATCGGCGGCCTGCTGGTCGGGGTGCCCGGCGCAGATGGACGCCTCACCTACCGGGGTCGGGTCGGCGGCGGCATCGGCGCGGCGATCGAAAAGCAACTGCTGCGCGAACTGGAGCCCCTGCGCACCCCCGCCTCACCCTTCGCCGCCGGGGTGCCCCGCGAGGATGCCCGGGGCGCCATCTGGGTAACCCCCCAGGTGGTCGTGGAGGTGAAGTACGGTCAGCGCACCCCGGACGGACGGCTGCGGTTCCCCCGGATCCTGCGGCTGCGGCCGGACAAACCGGCCGAGGAGGTCGACGATGCCAACTGACCGGTTCCGGGTCGAGGTGCAGGGCCGCACCCTGGAGCTGTCCAACCTGGACAAGGTGCTCTACCCACAGGCCGGCTTCACCAAGGGGGAGGTGATCGACTACTACACCCGGATCGCCCCGGTGCTGCTGCCGCACCTGGCCGACCGGGCGCTGACCCGGATCCGCTACCCGAACGGGGTGGACGGCAACTCCTTCTTCGAGAAGAACGCCCCGGCCGCAACCCCTTCCTGGGTACGCACCGAGAACCTGCCCGCCCCCGGATCGAGCAAGGGCCGGGAGACCATCGACTACGTGGTTGCCGACGAGCTGCCCACCCTGGTCTGGCTGGCCAACCTGGCCGCCCTGGAACTGCACACCCCACAGTGGAAAATCGGCGAACACCCCGACCTGATGGTGGTCGACCTGGACCCGGGTGCCCCGGCCTCCCTCAAGCAGTGCTGCCAGGTGGCGCTGCTGCTGCGCGACCGGCTCGCCGCCGACGGGGTGGACGCCTACCCGAAGACCTCCGGCAAGAAGGGCATGCAACTGAGCTGCCCGATCGCCGGCACCCAGTCCGCCGAGGAGGTCTCGGCCTACGCCCGCCGGATCGCCCAGGAACTGGAGCGGGAACACCCGAATCTGATCGTGTCGAAGATGGCGAAGAACCTGCGCCCCGGCAAGATCTTCATCGACTGGAGCCAGAACAACGCCGCGAAGACCACGGTCGCGCCGTACTCGCTACGCGCCCAGCCGGTGCCGTCCGTCTCCACCCCATTGACCTGGGACGAGGTCGCCGCCGGTGCGGCCGGTAAACGACCCTCGTCCCGGCCGTACATTGCCGGCGAGGTGCTGAGTCGGCTCGACGAGCACGGCGACCTGCTCGCCCCCCTGCTCGACCTCGGCCCCCCGCTTCCGGAGCGGTAAGGAAGGGCACCTTATTAACGCCTCCGGTAGAGGAAGGGCCCCCTGTTAACACCTCCGGCGGAGCCGCGCCGTTCAACGTCTGCGGCGGAGCCGCGGGGTTCAACGTCTCGGACGGAGCCGTGTGTAGGCCCCGGTGAGCAGGGCGACCGCGATCACGCTGACCAGCACGTCGCTGAACAGCGCCTCGCCGGGCGATGCCGCCGCGTACGGCGGCACAAGGTACGCCAAGATCGCTGCGCCGATCAGTGCCCCCGCGACAGTGGACAACACGTGCGTCTGCCCCCAACCGGGACGCCCGGACCAGCGGACAAGCACCGCCGTCAGCCCGACGCCTACGATCACCGTCACGGCGAAGGCGAGCCAGCCGGACAGCATGCTCACGCCGACGTAGCTGACCAGGGCCAGCCCCCCGGCAAGGACGGGTCGTGGCGCGTCGACCGCCGGGCCAGGCACCGGGCGACGCCGCCAGCGGGGCAGAGAAGCCAGCACGATCAGGGCGAGCACCACCGCCGCCGCTCCGACGAGCTGACCGGGGCTGGCCAGGAAGCCCTTGCGGCCACTGTCGTCGGCGAAGACGAGCAGGCTGCCCAACACGTAGAGAACGCCCACCACGACCAGGCCGGGTGCCCGCAACCACGGGCGTAGGCGGCGGGCGGGGGAGAGGTACGACTCGACGATCGCGATCGGCGCGCAGATGGTCAACGCCAGGTGGTTGCCCAGGAAGCTGACCGCCTCCTGGGCGCTGATTCCCAGCAGCGGGATGCGGGTCTGATCCGCCGCGCTGAGGTCGGCGAACTCGGTGTCGGCGAGGAAGTCGGGGTTGAACAGCGACTGGTCGACCAGCCCCGCCTGAAGCACACCGAAACCCAATGCGAGCAGCACGATCATCGGCCACCCGCCGCCCGTACGCCGGGCCGCCTCACGGATCAGGATCGCCGCGCCGCCGTACATCGGGGCCAGCACGACCACGACGAGCAGCATGTCCGTCCCGGCGAACCCGCCCCACGAACACTCGGCCGCCCAGGGCGCGAGCAGCAGCAGCGCCACGACCGGCACGAGGCGCCGCCACACCGGTTCCCGGGGATCCGGAGCCTCGCCGTGATCCGCCTGCCCGACACCGGCCTGTTGCTGCCCCGCGTTCGTCATGGTCCGACTGTCCCGCCACGATGGGGCACGGCACCAGTGCCGATGGTTTACCCCCGCCATCGACCATCGGTCAGCCGAGGCGTACCGGCGTCACCCCGGGCGGGGCGGTCTGGACAGGTCGGGGCGGTAAGAGTAGGAAGTGCGGTATGTCTGCCACGCTGCCCGTGCTGTCCACCGTCGGTCTCGCCGAGCGGGACCAGCCGCTGATCACCTACCTCGATCACCGGACCGGGCATCGCCAGCAGTTGACCGCCGCCGAGCTCGGCGAGTGGTCGGCGCGGGCCGCCGGCCTGCTGCGGGACGGCTGCGGCCTGACGCCGGGCAGCCGGGTGGCGGTGCTGCTGCCGCCGCACTGGCGTACCGCCGCGGTTCTGCTGGGTGCCTGGGCGGTCGGCCTGGAGGTGTCGTTCCGGCCGCGCGCCACCGCCGGGCTGCCGGTGCTGGAGCCCGGCGGCGACCGACCGTACGACGCGGTCCTGGTCACCCCGGAACGGCTGGACGACTGGCTGGAGGAGGTACCGGACGGCCTGCACCGCTACCTCGTCGGCACCGCCCCGGAACCCCTGGCCGAGGTGCCGGCCGGCTGGCTCGACTGGTCGACCGAGGTGCTGCGGCACGGCACCGCCCCGACCGACCGCCCCCTGCTGCACGCCACCGACCCGGTCAGCCCGGACGGCACCACCTACCACCAGTGGGGCGGGCTGGCGCGGGAGCTGGCCGCAACCTGGGACCTGCGGGTCGGTGACCGCCTGCTGGTTGACGTCGCCGAGCATGACCTGCCGCTGAAATGGCTGCTAGCGCCCCTGTCGGCCGGTGCCTCCGTGCTGCTCTGCGCCAACCTGGACCCCGCCGACCGGGAGGCGGTAGCCGCCGCCGAGCAGGTCACCCGCATCCTCTAGATCCCTCGCCGCGCACACCGAACCGCCCGCACCGGACGGGTTGAACACGGCGCGTCGTGCTCCGCCGCCAGCACACACCGCCCGCCGCCGGACAGCCGTCGATCGCAGAAAACCCAATGGCGTACGCCCTGCTGGTCCTCGGCCGACACGGTCACAGCGCCCGGCTCGACCCGACCGCTCAACCGGGTCAACACCCGAGCGACCGTACGGGCGAGCAGCCGAGCCCGCACCAGATCGGGCGCGGTGATCGGCAGGTGAACCACCCAACGCCCGCTGCCGCCAGTCTGCTCATCCTCGGTGGCCTCATCGTGCACGGGTTGACCGCCCTTCCTTGATCACGTGAGGTGGAAGGGCGGCCTCCGCCACGGTGCAGGCGGCGGAGGCCGCCCCTGCCCTACCACCGCAGCCTCAATCGGCAGTACGACAGCAGGGCTGTCCTCTGGACTCATGGCTGAGGTGCTGGCACGGCCGGCGGGGGAAGCCAGCCGTGCCAGCGGTGCTGGATGCCCAACCGGGAAGGGCCGGCTTGCCTACCAGGCGATCCGATGCCGGGCGTCCGAGGGCCAACCTACAATGCAAAGCATGCAAAGTGCAAGAACTAACCATGCTAAGCAGACAAAGTCTTGGCCGGCCGCGGATTGGCGTGGGAGGATCTTGGGGCCTACCAGGAGTTGCCATGCCCCGAATCTCAGATCGCCAACGCATCGCCCAGGACATCCGCGACAAGATCGCATCAGGCGTCTATGGCCCCGGCGCGAAGCTGCCCTCGATGCGGGAGATGTCCGCGCACTACGGCGTCTCCGCCGAGCCGGTCCGATCAGCGCTGCTTATCCTGCAAGCCGAGGGACTGGTCGAGGGCCACCAAGGCAAGGGCGTCTACGTCACCGAAAGTGAATCAACGACCGACTGATAGCCCCCAAGCTCATCAGGTCTACCTACCCTCGCCAGCCGAAGCAACCAACCCTCTTCGGCGCTCCCGAGTAGGTCACCCTGCCCGCCTCCGCGAGCTGTGTCAGCCCAGCTGGCCGACACGCCGAGGACGGAACAGCTGAACTGCCACAGACTGGACCGTCGCCGCCAAGCATCCACAGGTCGCAGGAGGGCTTGGTGATTGGCTGGAGTCATGGTACCGCTGGTAGTACCATCCCAACTGTGCCCTCCATAGACAAGCTCGTTGCGGTGATGCGGAAGAGTCAGCAGAACATCGCCTACAACGATCTCTATAGGGTGTGCGAACACTACTTCGGGAAGCCGCGGCAAGCCGGCACCTCTCATGCGGTGTTCAAGATGCCCTGGGCGGGAGATCCACGCGTCAACATCCAGAACGACAAAGGCAAGGCGAAGGTGTACCAGGTCCGGCAGGTACTCAGGGCGATCGACAAGAAGGAGGCCATGTGATGCAACCCGATGCCCACCCCGAGATCACCCACTACACCTACCGGGTCACCTGGTCCGCCGAGGATCGCGAGTTCGTTGCCACCTGCGCCGAGTTTCCGTCGCTGTCCTGGCTGGCTCCCTCGCAGGTTGAGGCTCTGCAAGGGCTTCAGGAGTTGTTGCGTGACGTGATCGAGGACATGCAGGACCAGGGTGAGCAGGTGCCGCTGCCGTTCGCGGAGCGCAGCTATTCGGGCAAGTTCAACCTGCGCGTCGGGGAGAGTCTGCACCGGGAACTCGCCATCCAGGCCGCAGAGGACGGCCTGAGCCTCAACCAGTACGTCCTACGCAGACTCCGAGCCGCCTGACCGGCCGAGCCGGCCCTTCGCAGGAGCCCACGGCGGGAGGCTGCCGCCATTCCGCCGATGTGGTGGTATCCGAGCCGCCGCGATACCGCCATATCGGCGGAATGGAGTCGATCAAGCGGGGGTCAGTCGAAGGAGGGCAGGGTCGGGCCGAGGACGTCGTCGGCGTCGATGATGGTGTAGGCGTACCCCTGTTCGGCTAGGAAGCGCTGGCGGTGGGCGGCGTACTCGGTGTCGATGGTGTCCCGGGAGACCACGGTGTAGAAGTGGGCCTGCCGACCGTCGGCCTTCGGCCGCAGCACCCGGCCCAGCCGTTGCGCCTCCTCCTGCCGGGAGCCGAAGGTGCCGGACACCTGGATCGCCACCGCCGCCTCGGGCAGGTCGATGGAGAAGTTCCCCACCTTGGAGATCACCAGGGTGCGCAGCGACCCGTCACGGAAGGCGTCGAAGAGCCGCTCGCGTTCCTTGTTGGTCGTCGACCCCTGCACGATCGGCGCGTCCAGGTATTCGCCGAGCTGGTGCAACTGGTCGATGTACGCGCCGATCACCAGGGTCTGCTCCTCCGGGTGCCGATCCACCAGGGCCTTGACCACGGGCAGCTTGGTCCGGGCGGTGGCCGCCATCCGGTAGCGCTCCTCGGCCTCGGCGGTCGCGTACGCCATCCGCTCGGCGTCGGTCAGGGTGACCCTGACCTCGGTGCACTGGGCCGGGGCGATCCAGCCCTGCGACTCGATGTCCTTCCAGGGGGCGTCGTAGCGCTTCGGGCCGATCAGGCTGAACACGTCGCCCTCCCGGCCGTCCTCCCGGACCAGGGTGGCGGTCAGCCCGAGCCGACGGCGGGCCTGAAGGTCGGCGGTGAACCGGAAGATCGGCGCGGGCAGCAGGTGCACCTCGTCGTAGACGACCAGACCCCAGTCACGGGCCCCGAACAGGTCCAGGTGGGTGAACGTTCCGCCGCGACGCGAGGTCAGCACCTGGTATGTGGCGATGGTGACCGGTCGGATCTCCTTGCGCTCGCCGGAGTACTCGCCGATCTCCTCCTCGGTCAGCGAGGTGCGGGCGATCAGTTCGCGCTTCCACTGTCGACCGGCGACCGTGTTGGTCACCAGGATCAGGGTGGTCGCCTTCGCCTCGGCCATCGCCGCCGCACCGACCAGGGTCTTGCCGGCGCCGCAGGGCAGCACCACCACCCCGGATCCGCCGGCCCAGAAGGCCTCCACCGCCTCCCGCTGGTACGACCGCAGGGTGAACGGCTTGCCCCCCTCCTTGCCGGCCTCGGCCAGCTCGATCGGGTGGGCCTCCCCGTCGACGTACCCGGCCAGGTCCTCCGCCGGCCAGCCCAGCTTGAGCAGGGCCTGCTTGAGTCGGCCACGTTCGGAGGGATGCACCGCGATGGTGTCGTCGTCGAGTTTGGCGCCGAGCATCCCGGCGAGCTTCTTGCTCTTGGCGACCTCGATCAGCACCATCCGGTCCAGGGCGCGCAGCACCAGGCCGTGCACCGGGTCGTTGGCGAGTTGCAGCCGGCCGTAGCGGTCCATGGTCTCGGCCACGTCGACCAGCAGGGCGTGCGGCACCGGGTAGCGGGAGTATTTGATCAGGGCGTCCACCACCCCCTCGGCGTCGTGGCCGGCGGCGCGGGCATTCCACAGCCCCAGTGGGGTCAACCGGTAGGTGTGTATGTGCTCGGGGGATCGCTCCAGCTCGGCGAAGGGCGCGATGGCCATCCGGCAGGCCTGCGCGTCAGGGTGGTCGATCTCCAGCAGCAGGGTTTTGTCCGACTGTACGATCAGGGGTCCACCGCTCACGCCGAATCTCCTCCTCCGTACGGCCGATGGGGTTGGCACGGTAGGCCGCTGACCTGCCACCGGGCGACCATCCAGTGTCGCACGTCGAAGTCGGTGCCAAGAATGCGTACGCGGGCGGCAACCTTTTCCTTTCCGGGCTGCGTTTAGCAGGTGGGAAGACGGGTCGCATCGGTCTGCGGATGCTTCGTCTTCCAGGTCGGCGCGGTGCGTGTGCGTTCGATCCGTGATCAGGCGGGCCAGGAAGCGGGGGCGCTTCCCGCCATCGCGGACAGCCAACGGGGGCGAGCGGCGCGCCCGGGCCGACCTTTCGCGTCGGATTCCGCGTACCCGCCGCCGGGTAGAAGCTGCCGGGACCGGTCGGCCGTGCTGCTGGCCGGTTGCCATCTTCAATGACACCCTGGGATGGCATGCCGACCGTACGGGGAGGGCAGATGTCCGTTGATCAGGAATTGATCTTTGCGCGTGACAAGGCCGATTCGGCGGAACCCGTATCCACCGCCACGGTGGTGGCGTACGCGGTCCTCGCGGCGCTGTTGTTCGGCTGGTTCCTGTACGGCTGGCTCGTCCTCCAGCAGGGTTTCATGGATTCGGTCGGGGAAGCCGCCGGCGCCGGTTCCGCCCTGCTGCTGATCGTGGCGATCGTAGGGTCGGTGCGCCGCAGCCGCCGTTGACCCGTTTCACTTCTCCAGCACCGCTGCGGTGATCCGATGCAGGGCGAAGGTGTGCAGCATCTCGGTGCGTTCGTCCTCGGCCCGCAGGTAGCCGGCACCGAGGGAGACCGGTCGGACCAGCCGCGAGGCGGTGGCCCCGTGCGCGTCGACATAACCGACCCAGACCAGCGCCTTGTCGCGTACCGCCTGCTGGAGGACGGCCAGGGCCTCGGCGTGACCGCGTGCGGGGGCCGGGCCGGTCGAGGTCGCGGCACCCCGTACGGCCGCCGGAGCCCGCCGGGCCGCCCGGGCCGCCGCATCCCCCCGGCGGATCTGCTCGACCACCCCGAGCAGGCGGGGCAGCGGCAGGCGGGGGGTGGCCAGGGGGTCGAGGACCCGGGTACCCACGGACACCCGGGCCGCTGCCCGGCGGACCTTGGGTCGGGTCAGCACGGCCGAGCCGGTGGCGTCCTCGGCCACCGGGGCGTAGCCGGCCTCCCGCAACACCGCCAACATCCGCCCGGCCTGGTACGGGGTGACCAGCACGGTCGGTGCCAGGCGGCGCAGGGTCAGTTCCTCGACCCGCCGGTCGGCCAGCAGTTCGGCTAGCAAGGCCTCGTCGTCGCTGCGCAGGTACGCCCCGGCAGAGCCGACCCGCAGCCCGCCGTGCCGACGGGCCATGTCGTCGATGAGGTAGGTCAATCCCTGGGGTATCGGGGTGCGGGACCGGCGCCGGAACAGGTCGTGCAGCTCCTCGGCGGAGTGGCCGGTGTCCAAGGCCCGGCGCACGCTGCCCGGGGTCACCCGGTACACGCTGGCGCCACCGGCCGACTCGGGTTCGGCTACCGCCTCCAGTTCGGCGGCCAGGGTCGGCTCCGGCGGCCCGGGAACCACGACGGTCAGGTCGGCCTGCACCAGGAAGTGATCGACCGGGGCGGGTAGCAGGGCGTCCAACACCCGCACCGCCGTACCGGCATCCTCGGTCTCGCTGCGCAACCCCAGGGGGTCGCTGCCGTCCCGCTCCTCGGTGTCGGTCACCTCGGTCAGCAGCAGCCGCCCGTACGAGGTGAGCGCCCCCAGTCCGGTCACCCCCAGGGCGGCCGCCTCGGCGAGTACCTCCCGGTGCGCGGCCTCCCGGCCCCGGCTGCGGCGGGGGGCCCGCCAGTCCAGCAGCGCCAGCACCTCCTCGACGGTGGGTGCGGCGGCCGGCTCCAGGTCGGCGAGCACGCCGAGGACCGCCCGTCGGGCGGCCGGGGCACCGGCCCGTTCCGCCTCGGCGGAGAAGACCGTGATGGGTCGGTCCCGGTCGTCGCGTTGGCCGATGAGCCCGACCTGCCGGGTCATGATCAGCCAGGCCCGGGCCAGCTGGGCCCAGCGTTCGGCCAGGGAACCGGCCCGCCACAGCTCGTACCCGGCGGTGGGTAGCACCTGCTGGTCCGCCCCGTACCGGCTGGCGCTGCCGGGCAGCTCCACCTCGCCGGCCAGCCCGGCCGCGTACGCGGCCTCCAGCAGCAGCGCCGCCGTCGGCTCGTCCAGCCCGGTGGCCCGGGCCAACCGCCGCAGATCACGTACCCCGATCCCGCCGGAGCGCAGCACCGGGGCCGGTTCGGCGGCCAACTGTTCCAGCAGCGCCTCGGTGTGGCGTACCACCTCCATGGTCTGCCCGGCCCCGGCGGAGTCGACCGCCTTCGGCTCGCGGGGGGTGCTGACCACCTGGGGCCCGCTGACGCTCAGCGGCCCCAGCGGCCCGGTGTCGCGGCGCAGCAGCAGCCCGATCTCCCGGGGCAGCTCGACCATCCCGCTGGTGCCGCCCTTACCGCCGGCGACCCGCACCAGCAGCCGGTGGTCGACCAGCCAGCGGACCGGGGAGCCGGTGGGCGCCCCGCCGTTGGTCTCGTCCGGGGGCAGGTCGTCGTCGCTGCCGGTGGCCGGTGCCTGCAACGCGCCGGGGGGCACACTGCCGACCGGGGGCCCTGCCGCCAGCCGGTCCAGGATCGCCCGCGCCGACGGGGGCGCGGCCAGCAGGGTCCGGCGCAGTTTCGCCGGGTCCGCGCAGAAAGCGGCCGTGCGCGGGTCCAGCTCCGCCGCCGGTCGGCCCAGCCCCGCCGGGTACGGGGAGATCTCGTCGATGCCGCCGACCATGTGCAACTGATGGTCCGGGCCGTACACCAGCAGTCGCGCCCGCAGCCGGTCCAGGGCGGCTCGGACGGAGGTGGGTGCGGGTGGGTTGGGGCCGGCGGTGGCCATGGCCAGGACCCCGTCGACCGAGGTGGTGCCCTCGGCCGGGTCACGGGTCAACCGGGCGGCGTCCATGATCTGAAGGGTGAACTGGTCCAGCCCGTCCAGGGCCCGTGACACCGAGACCCGGGACTGGGCCCGGATGGCCAGGGCGTCGACGTCGGCGGGGACCGGCACGACGAGGTCGGGCCGCAGTTGCAGCAGCGCGGCGAGGGAGTCGTCGGGCAGGGCCCGCAGGTGGTCGGCGAGTGAGGCGTTCATCGTCGTTCCACGCTAGCCCGCCGGGGGGTGCTCCCGCCCATCGGACGACCGGGCCGGGTAGAAGGCCGGGTAGCTTTCCAGGATGCCTGCACTGACGGTCGGCTTCGATCTCGACATGACTCTGCTCGACACCCGCCCCGGCATCGCCGCGGCCTACCGCGCGCTGACCGAGCGGACCGGGGTCCGGGTCGATGCCGAGGCGGCGGTGTCCCGGCTCGGCCCGCCGCTGCGCACCGAGATCGCCCGCTGGTTCCCGCCCGAGCAGGTCGACGAGGCGGTCCGGATCTACCGGGAGCTTTACCCGGCGTATGCGATCACCCCGACGGTGCCGCTGCCCGGCGCGCGGGCGGCCCTGGACGCGGTACGCCGGCGCGGTGGGCGGGTGGTTGTGGTCACCTCCAAGCTCGGCCGGCTGGCCAAGCTGCATCTGGACCACCTTGGCCTGGCCGTGGACGAGCTGGCCGGAGACCTGTTCGCCGAGGAGAAGGCGACGGCGCTGCGGGCGCACGGTGCGACGTACTATGTCGGCGACCACGTGGCGGACATGGTGGCCGCCGAGGCGGCCGGCGTGCCGGGGATCGCAGTGACCACCGGACCCTGTTCCGCCGATGAACTGCGGGCCGCTGGCGCGGCGGTGGTGCTGGCGGATCTCACCGGATTCCCGGCGGCGCTCGACGGCATGATCCGGCTAGCCTTGAAGCAGTAGTCGTCTCAAAGAAGCAGGGGATCTCAGGTGCCTACGGGTCGAGTGAAGTGGTACGACGCGACCAAGGGATACGGGTTCGTCACCAGTGACGAGGGTGGCGACGTGTTCCTGCCAAAGGCCGCGCTACCGGCAGGTGTCACCGACCTGAAGGGCGGCCAGCGCATCGACTTCAGTGTGGTGGACAGCCGGCGCGGCACCCAGGCGATGGGGGTCAAGCTGCTGGAGGCCCCGCCGTCGGTGGCGGAGCTGCGCCGTCGCCCGGCCGAGGAGCTGCACGGGCTGGTCGAAGACATGATCAAGGTGCTGGAGGCGAAGGTGCAGCCGGACCTGCGCCGGGGTCGCTTCCCGGACCGCAAGACCGCCCAGAAGATCGCTCAGCTGGTCCATGCGGTGGCCCGCGAGCTGGAGGTCTGAGGCACCAGCCCGGCGTCGGCGGCCCGGCCCAGCAGCGCCTCGACGGCAGCGAACCCGGCCTCTCCCAGGTCGGCGGTGAACTCGTTGACGTAGAGGCCGATGTGCCGGTCCACCACGTCGGGCTCCATCTCCTGGGCGTGCTCCAGCACGTACCCCCGGCTGGCCGCCGGGTCGGCCCAGGCCTGCCGGACGGACTCCCGGATCCACCCGGCGGCCTGCTGCGGGTCCACCACCCCGCGTCGGGCCAGGATGGCCCCGAGGGGGATGGGTAGGCCGGTGTCGCCTTCCCACCACTCGCCCAGGTCGACCAGCGCGGTCAGCCCGTGTCGCGGGTAGGTGAAGCGGGCCTCGTGGATCACCAGCCCGGCGTCGTACCGCCCTGCGGCGACGCCGGGCATGATCTCGTGGAACGGCACCACCTCGATGCGCCGGGGGGTTTTCCCAGCCGACCAGAGCCGGAAGAGCAGGTACGCCGTGGTCCGGTCACCGGGCACCGCCACGGTGGCGTCGCGCAGGTCGGTCCGGTCCGGGCCGCCGTCGCGATCCGCCCGGGTCAGCACCAGGGGCCCACAGCCGCGTCCCAGCGCGCCGCCGCAGGGCAGCAGGTGGTAGTCGTCCAGCAGCCAGGGCAACGCCGCGTAGCTAACCTTGACCAGGTCGAAGGCGCCCCGCTCGGCGGCGGTGTTGGTCACGTCCACGTCGGCGTAGGTCACCTCGACCGGGGGTGCCCCGGGCACCTGCCCGTGCACCAGGGCGTGGAAGACGAAGGTGTCGTTGGGGCAGGGCGAGATCGCCATCGAGAGCGCCACGCCCCCACCGTATCCCCGCCCGGTCCGCCGCCACCGGGCGGTCGGCGCCGCACCCTGCCCGGTCACACCCCACCGCCGCAACAACCCGACCCTGAGCCCTCCGGGTCCGCCGAGCCTGCGGCCGGCGTCCAGACGTGGCGTACGCGGTGGGGATTGAAGGGCATGTCGCGGCGGACCATGTCAGATGCGGCCCCTGTCGAGCTGAAAGCAGCAACGGATCACCCATCCCGATGCCCGTCCTGGTAACCCCTGCGTCAGGAATGCCGAGGATGCGCCAGGGATGTCGACGATGCGTCAGGGATGTCGATGATCACCGTCGGGATGGTTTCGCTGCGCCGGTGTCGAGGGTCGTCGTTGAGGGTCTGCTGGATCAGTCTGCGGCGATAGCGCAGACGGTTCAGCTCGACAGGGGGCCTGGGGGACACCCTCGGTCCTGCCGACGCACGCTGCTGGAGACCGGTGCGCGCTGCTGGGTGCAGGCGTTCCCCAACGGCCTCCGGGTTATCCACAGGGTTGTCCACAGGTGGACGATCGGGGTTGAGTGGTCTGGGGCGGAGCGGAAGTATGCGATGGCATGGGGGACGAGTCGGGTGCTGACGGTCTGGCTGATCTGGGTTCGATGCTGCGGTCGCTGCGTCGGCAGGCCGACCTGAGCCAGCGCGAGCTGGCCGGGTTGTCTGGCGTGCCGCAGTCAACCGTGGCGCGGATCGAGTCCGGGCAGTGCACCGATCCTCGGTTCCAGACCGTGCACCGGCTCATCCGGGCAGCGGGCGGGAGGTTGCGACTTGCCGGCGCCGGTGATCCCGCTGCTGGTGATCCCGCCGCTTCCTGCGGATGCGATGACGCAGGCCGCGAGGTGATCCAGGATGACACCCGGCGCGACGAAGCGGGGCGGCGGTATCCGGCACACCTGGACGTGCGGAAGGTCCGTACGTTGAAGGACTGGTCGGGGGCCTGGTGGGCGTACTCGTACACGCTTGCGCCCGACCGGTGGCCGTTGCGGGTACCCGAGGTCACGTACGACCTGGATCGTGGTCGTCGGGACGAGCGGCGCCTGCGGGAGCGGATTCGTGACTCGGTGGTGATCCGACGGGTCACCGAGGGTGTGCCGGACGGGTGCTGGCGTCTGCTGGCCGAGCTGCCCGACGGGGATGTCGTCGGCGAGCTACGCGCTCATCTGCGCAGCCTGAGCCTGCTGTATGGGGAGGATTGGGGCAACGGGCGTGAGGTCGTGCTGGACGGGGTGTTGGTGGCGCCGGGGCTACGGCTACTCGGCATCGGTCGCCGGCTGGTGACCCGACTGGCCGAGGAGACCCGTCTCGCGGGCGTGCCGGCAGTGTGTGCCACTGCGGAGTTCGGTGGCATCGACTTCCTGCGGGCCTGTGGATATCAACTCGATGGGAGTCGGCCGGCCACGCATCGTCTGCCGCGCCCCTGGTCGGCCCGGTCAGGGTAGAGCGACGGCGGCAACCGCGGCGGCGGCGGTGGTCAGGGCGGCCAGGGCGTCGGACAGGCGCCAGGCCTCCCGGTCGCGGGGGCCGATCGGGTTCGAGATGGTACGCAGTTCGGCGAAGGGGACCCCGGCCTGACTGGCGGCGACGGCCACCCCGTACCCCTCCATGGCCTCGGCAACCGCGTCCGGGTACCGCTGCCGCAAGGCCTGGGTGCTGGCCGCGGTGCCGGTCACCGTGTTGACCGTCAGCACCGCGCCGACTGTGGCCGAGGGCAACGCCGTACGCAAGGTGGTCAGCAGCTCCGGGTCGGCGGACACGGCGGGGCCGCCGCCGAGCAGGGCGGGCGGCATCCCCAGCTCGTCGATTGGGAGGAAGCCGTCCGGGGACTCCGCGCCCAGGTCGGCGGCGACGGCTCGGGTGCCGAGGACCACCCCGCCGACCGGCACCTGGTCGGCGAAGCCGCCGGCCACCCCCGCGCTGATCACTGCCCGGTACGGCCTACCGGCGGCCTCGGCGAAGGCCAGCAGTCGGCCGGTGGCGGCTGCGGCGACAGCCGCTCCCACCCCGACCGGGACCACCGCGATCGTCGGGTCGTCCAGGCCGGCCTGGATCGCCTCGGCCTCGGCGGGTACGGCGGTGACCACGAGCAGGTCGGTCACGAGACCGACCCGGGTGAGTTGCTGCGCGTCTCGTCCTCGCCGCCGGTGACCGCCGAGGAGGGCCGGTAGATGTGGAAGCCCGGGGGTGCCAGGTCCGGCTCCTCGGGGGCGGTACCTCCCTGGGTGGGAGCGGGGGAGGTGGGGGCGTTGTCCTCGGTTTTCTCGGCGGCCTTGGTTTTCTCGGCGGCCTTGCGGTCCCGGTCGGCCTGCTCCTTGGCGGCCCGCTCGTCGGCCTCCCGCTCGGTGGCCTTCAGCTCCTCGTCGGTCAGCGGGCGGCCACGGAGCCGTTCGGCGCGCAGCCGGTGGGCCATCACCAGCCCGCGTACGGCGGCGAGTACCCCGACCCCGGCGGCGACCGCGATGCCGACCCGGCCGTGGAAGGGTACGAGTCCCAGCCCGCCGCCGGCCACGAAGGCGAGCATCAGCACGGTCTCGGAGTGGGCGAAGGAGCTGGCGCGCAGCCGTTCCGGGATGCGTTCCTGGATCGAGGCGTCCACGGCCAGTTTCGCGATGCCGCTCATCATGGCCGCGACCACGCAGAGCAGGGTGACCATCGGAAGAGTGAAGGACAGGGTGGCGAGTACGCCCACCCCGGCCACGATGACCATGCCGCTGGACTGGAGCGCGGTCGGCCGGTGGATGCGCAGCCGGGTGCCGAGGGCGGTGGCTAGGAAGGTCCCGACCGCCAGGGCCCCGCCGACCAGGCCCAGCGCTCCCTTGTCGCCCAGGTCGCGGCCGAACAGCACCGTGGTCAGGTCACCGGCCTTGATGGTGAAGGCCAGAAAGAGCAGCAGGAAGCCGTAGATGGCACGGAGTACGGCCGCGCCGACCAGGTTGGAGATCACCAGACGGCCGGCGGGGCGGCCCCGTCCCAGCGGGCGGTCGCCGGTGGCTCGCCGGAGGGCCCGCAGTGGTCGGGGTACCCGCTCCGGCGGTTCGGAGTCGGCCTTGGGGGGTAGCCGCAGGGCGATCACCATGCCGACCAGGAAGATGATCGAGGCTACCCGTAACGGCCACTGCGCCCCGAACCAGAAGGCTGCCAGCCCGATCGGCGCGACCAGGGCACCGGCGACCGTGCCGTACACGCTGGCCCGCGCGCCGACCTGGGACAGGCCCAGCCCTTCGGGCAGCAGCCGGGGGACGGCGGCGGAGCGGGCCACCCCGTACGCCCGGGACAGCGCCAGCACCCCGAAGGCCGCCGGATACAGCCCGAAGCCGTGGATGTAGTCCGAGATCATCCAGGCCAGGAAGGCGCGGCCCAGCATGGTCGTCGCCAGGGCATACCGGCGGCCGTGCCGGAAGTGATCGAGCAGCGGACCGACCACCGGGGCGAGCATGGCGAAGGGCACCATGGTCACCAGCAGGTAGAGGGCGACCTTGCTGCGGGCCTCGCCGAGCGGCACGTTGAAGAAGATCGTGCCGGCCAGGCCGATCGCGATCAGGGTGTCCCCGGCGCAGGAGACCGCGTGCAGATCGAACATGCGGACCATGCCGGTCTCCCCGCCGGCCCCCCGGGCCCGCGCCCGGGCGGCGCTGCGGGTCACCCACCGGCCCCCGCTGAGGGAGCCGCGGAGCAGCAGTCGAACGGCACGGATGCCGGTGCCGACGGTCCGCCCCAGGAGGGACCGCTCGGAGTGGGAGGACAGCGGCATGGCACCCATCCTGACCTATCCGCTGCCCGGATGCCGCACCACCTTCGGAGAACACCTCTGGGGAGTGCCTCACGGTCCGACCCACCCATGGGGAACAATGGTTGGGTGACCAGGCCTGTCTCCGCCCGCGCCGCTCGTCTCGACCAGGTCTGCGCCGCCGCCGTCGAGGTGGCGCGTGCCGGCATCACCGAGGTGGACGCCACCGAAGTCGGTGAACATCTCCAGGCTGTCGCCGAGGGCGATCGGCTCGTCACCCACTACTTCGAATGCCTGCTGGCCGGGTATCGCGGCTGGCGGTGGGCGGTCACGGTCACCCGGGTGCCGCGCAGCCGTACGGTGACCATCTGCGAGACCGTGCTGCTGCCCGGTCCGGATGCGCTGCTGGCACCGGGCTGGTTGCCCTGGCAGGAGCGGCTCAAGCCGGGCGATCTCGGCCCCGGTGATCTGCTGCCCACCCCGGCCGACGACGAGCGACTCGCGCCCGGCTACCTGCTCTCCGACGACCCGGCGGTCGAGGAGACCGCCTGGGAGTTGGGCCTGGGCCGACCCCGGGTGCTGTCCCGGGAGGGGCGGGCCGAGGCGGCCCAGCGCTGGTACGACGGCGACCACGGCCCCTCGGCGCCGATCTCGGTCTCCGCTCCGGCCGCCGCCCGCTGCGGCACCTGCGGTTTCTACCTTCCGCTCGCCGGGCAGTTGCGCCAGTGCTTCGGGGTCTGCGGCAACTTCTACGCCCCGGACGACGGTCGGGTGGTCAGCACCGACCACGGCTGCGGCGCCCACTCGGAGACCCTGGTCGAGGCCGAGACGGCGGTGGAGGAGGTCCCCGCCATCTACGACGACAGCGCGGTGGAGCCGATGTCGGTGTCCCGGGCACCCGGGTCGGTCGAGTCGAGCGAGCCCCCGGAGCCGTACGGCCACCCCTGATCAGGCGGGCCGGTTCGGTCGACCGCGCTCAGGCGGTGGCGCGGCGGCGGCGTCGGTGGGCGTCATGCCGCATCATCACGGCCAAACCGGGGAAACCCCACAGGAAACCGGCCAGGCAGATCCAGAGCCAGTCCTCGTGACCGCTCGCGGCCAGCCGGTCTCGGAACAACAGCAGCACCAGACCGGCCACCGCCCACGCCGCCATGCCGGCCAACGCGAACGGAACCATCGGCGGGTCTAGTGGTTCGGGTCTGGGCTGCTGCTTCGGCACCTGGTCAGGGTACGCGACCGACCTTTGCGGGTGGCCGATCATCTGGGACGATGCGCGCGACGACCTGATCATTCGCTGTGAGGTTTCTGATGGCAGTAGCCCCGCTCGACAACAGCACACCCCCCGACCCGAGTCGGCCACGCAACGGCTTCGACCGGTACTTCGAGGTCACCGCCCGCGGCTCGACGATGAGCCGCGAGGTACGGGGTGGACTGGCCACCTTCTTCACGATGGCGTACATCGTGGTGCTCAACCCGCTGATCATCGGTGGCGCCGTCGACGGTGACGGCAAAGCCCTGGCCATTCCGGCGATCGCCGCGGCGACCGCGCTGGTCGCCGGTCTGATGACCATCCTGATGGGCGTGGTCGGCCGGTTCCCGCTGGCCGTCGCCGCCGGTCTGGGGGTCAACGCCCTGGTGGCGTACGAGATCGCGCCGGAGATGACCTGGGCCGACGCCATGGGCCTGGTGGTCATCGAGGGTGTGATCATCGCGGTGCTGGTGTTGACCGGCCTGCGTACCGCGGTGTTCCGCTCGGTGCCGACCCAGATGAAGACCGCGATCGGGGTCGGTATCGGTCTGTTCCTGACGATCATCGGTCTGGTCAACGCCGGTTTCGTCCGGCGGATCCCGGACGCGGCGAACAGCACCGTGCCGCTCGGTCTGGGCATCGGCGGCAAGCTGGCCACCTGGCCGACCCTGGTCTTCGTGCTGGGTCTGCTGCTGACCCTGGTGCTGGTGGTACGCCGGGTCAGGGGTGCGATCCTGATCGGCATCTTCGCCTCCACCGTGCTGGCCATGATCGTGGAGGCGGTCGGCAACATCGGCCCGTCCTTCGTCAACGGGCAGCCGAACCCGAATGGCTGGTCGCTGAACGTCCCGACCCTGCCCAGCAACCCCATCGACCTGCCGGACCTGTCGCTGCTCGGTCAGTTCAACGTGCTCGGCTCCTGGGAGCGGGCCGGTTGGCTGGTCGTGGTGATGTTCATCTTCACCCTGCTCGTCACGGACTTCTTCGACACCATGGGCACGATGGTCGCGGTCGGGCAGGAAGGCAGCATGCTCGACGAGCAGGGCACTCCGCCGCGGACCAAGGAGATCCTGCTGGTCGACTCGATCGGTGCGGCGGCCGGCGGCGCGGCCAGCGTCTCCAGCAACACGGCGTACATCGAGAGTGCCGCCGGTGTCGCGGAGGGCGCCCGGACCGGGGTGGCCAACCTGGTCACCGGGGCGCTGTTCCTGCTGGCCATGTTCCTGGCCCCGCTGGTCGTGGTCGTGCCGTTCGAGGCGGCCTCCGTAGCCCTGGTGGTGGTCGGCTTCCTGATGATGACCGCGGTCCGGACCATCGACTGGTCCGACTACGAGATCGCCATTCCGGCGTTCCTCACCATCGTGCTGATGCCGTTCACCTACTCGATCTCCAACGGCATCGGCGGCGGCTTGATCGCCTACGTGGTGATCAAGGTGGCCAAGGGCAAGGCCCGTGAGGTCCACCCGTTGCTGTACGGGGTGGCGGCACTGTTCGTGGTGTACTTCCTGCGCGGTCCGGTCGAGGCGCTGGTGTTCTGACATCCCAGGTCCGGGCCGGGTGTGGGTTCGCCGCACCTGGCCCGGTGGGGTGAGGGTGGTCATATTCCCTGCGGTCCGGGCAGCTCATTAGTTAGGCTAACTATCGTGACGGAGCGGACGGTGACGGCGCAGAGCATGCCACCGGCGCAGCTGGCCCATCAGTTGCGTGATGCGATCACCCGGCTCAACCGGCGGGTCCGCCAGGCCCGGCCGGTAGGTGACCTGACGGTCACCCAGCTGTCCGCGCTCACCAGCATCCGGCTGGGTGGAGCGCTCACGCCGCGGGAACTCGCCGACGTCGAACGGGTGCAGCCACCGACGATGACCAAGATCGTCGCGAAGCTGGAGGAGCGCGGCCTCGTGCAGCGCACCCCGCACCCGACCGACGGGCGGCAGGTGATCCTCGCGGTGACCGCGGGGGGCCAGGACGTGCTCGACCAGTTCGAGCGGGTCCGAGACGAATGGCTGGCCCGCCGGCTGACCGAGCTGAGCGATACCGATCGGGAGACTCTGCAACACGCCGCGGAGATCCTCCAGCGACTCTCTCGCGCCTGACGCCGCACACCGGTTGTGCGTAGCGCCGCGCCGTCCGGCGACGACGACGCGTACCACCGCGAGGAGGCGCACCGAGAGTGCAGGCACGGTTTAGCACGATCTTCCAGTCCCTACAGGTCCGCAACTACCGGCTATTCGCATCCGGGCAACTGATCAAACTGATCGGCGTCTGGATGATGTTCATCGCCCAGGACTGGCTGGTCCTCGAGCTTTCCGACGATTCGGCCACCGCCCTCGGCGTGGTGGTGGCGCTCCAGTTCACCCCCGTACTGCTGCTCACGCTGATCTCCGGCCGGTTGGCCGACCGGTACGACAAGCGGATGCTGCTCTTCATCGCCAACGCCTTCTGGACCGTGCTGTCCCTGGCGATGAGCCTGCTGGTCGTCACCGGCCTGGTGCAGCTCTGGCACGTCTTCGTCTTCGCCGCCCTGCTCGGTACGGCCAACGCGGTGGAAACCCCGGTCCGGCAGGCCTTCGTCTCCGAACTGGTCGGCACCCGACTGCTTCCCAACGCGCTCTCCCTCAACGCGGCCGTGTTCAACTCGGCCCGCATCGTCGGACCGGCCGTCGCCGGCCTGGCCATCGCCGCCTTCGACGTCGGGCCGGTCTTCATGGTCACCGCGCTCAGCTCGATCGCACCCCTGGTCACGGTGGTGCAGATGCGCAGCTCCGAGCTGCACCGCGCACCCCTGCCGCCGCGTGAGGAGCGGGCCGCCGCCACCGTGATGGACGGACTGCGGTACGTCGGTCGTCGCGCCGACCTGCTGCTGCCGATGGTGGTGATGTCGGTGATCGGGATGTCGCTGTTCAACTTCCAGCTCACCCTGGCGGCGCTGGCGAAGACCGTGTTCAACACCGGCGCGGCCTCCTTCGGCCTGCTCAGCACGACCCTGGCGGTCGGTGCCCTGATCGGCGCGCTGGCCGGTACCGGTCGGCGCAGTCGCCCCTCGGTCTGGCTGGTGCTCGGTTCCGCCATCGCCTGCGCGATCTTCGGCACCCTCGTCGGGCTGGCACCTACGTACTGGATGGTCGTGGCGCTGCTGCCGCCGACCGGCTTCTTCATGGTCTACTTCGCCCAGGCCGCCAACCAGCGGGTCCAACTCGGCACCGACGCGGCCTTTCGGGGCCGGGTCATGGCGCTGTGGGTGCTGGTGTTCCTCGGCACCAACCCGGTAGGTGCGCCGCTGATCGGCTGGGTCGCGGAGACCTTCGGTGCCGGTGTCAGCATCTGGGCCGGCGGCCTGGTCTCCCTGGTCACCGCCCTGCTCGCGCTGGCCTGGCAGCTCCGGCGTGACGGTGCCCGAGTGCGGTTCCGGATCCTGCCGATGCCGCGCTTCTACGTCACCGAGGTCTGAGCGGCCGGGCGGTCGGATACTGGAAAACCAGTGACGTCACTATCCGAAGCGACATAACTTCGTTGGGTGGAGGTCCTGCGCTTACTGCTGCTGTCCCTGGCCCTAGTCGCCGCGGTCTTCGTACCGGTGCTGATCGCGCTCGTGGTCTGCACGGACGAGGCCCTCGCCCGCTTAACCTGCGGCTTCGACCAGCGGCGCACCCGGCGACGGGAGCGGCGCCTGATCCGACAGCTCGATCAGGCGGTGATGGCCGGCGGGGAGACCCTGGACGCCCTCGACAGCCCCGACCGGCGCCCCTTGGAGCAGCTCGCCGCGGATCTGCGGTGCCTGCGCCGGGACCGGCTGGGTGGCGCGGCCGTGGTGTGGCACAGCGGCGTGCTCGACGCGTACGACGACCGGCTCCGGTGGGCCTGTCAGGCGCTGGGCATCACCGAACACCTGGTAGAGCTGACCGGTATCGACCGGCAGCTCGAACGGGTCCGGATCGAGGGCGAACTGGACGCCGCCGGCCTCCGCCTGCCGGCCGCCCGCCCCGGCCAACACCAGCGCCACCACTAGCCCGGGTACGCCCGGCGCCGGGCCTGTGGCCTGACATCCTGCCTCGATGCGACTCTTCATCGCGGTCTACCCGCCCGCCGAGGCGATCGGACACCTGTTTCGTACGGTCACCGGGCTGCGGCTCAGCGCGGCGGCAGCCACCGGGGCGAAGGTACGACTGGTCGACCCCGACCGCGCCCACCTCACCCTCGCCTTCCTCGGCGAGGTAGACCCCACCCGGCTGCCCGCCGTACGGCAGGCGCTGCGGCTAGCCGTCACCACGGTCCGCAGTGATCCACCGATGCTCCGGCCACCGGTGCTCCGGCCACCGGTGCTCCGGCCGCCTGTGCTCCGGCTGGGTGGCGGCGGTCGGTTCGGCCAGGGCCGCAGCACCGTGATCTGGGTCGACGTCCAAGGCGAGGTCGACGGCCTGATCACCTTGGCCGGTGCCGTCCGCGCCGAACTGGCCGCGATCGGGGTGCCCAGCGACGACAAGCCGCTGCGGCCCCATCTGACCATCGCCCGCCCCGGCGACCAACTGCCCCCCACCGACCTGGACGCCGACCTCGCCACCCTGGACGACTACCGTGGCCCACCCTGGCCCGTAACCGAACTGGTCCTGGTACAGACCCGCCCTGGCCCTCCCCCCACCTACCACCCCCTAACCACCCACCCCCTCTAGCCCACCCCCGCCCGCCGCCACCGCCCTCGACTGCTCGCCGATCTTGCACTTTCGGTCGCTAATTCGCCCCGGTATGCGCGTTTTGCGGGGACAGAAAGCGCAAGATCGGCGCGGCGGGGCTCGACGGGCGGGTGAGGGCGCGCGGGGTGGGGGAGTGCGGGCGTTTCACGCCTGGCGGCAGGATCGTCCGCTCGACCGGCGGTGCAGGTGATGCCCGGGTGGGGTTAGGAGGATTCGCGGGCGGCGGGGCCGGTGCCGAACAGGACGTCGTCCCAGCTGGGCAGGCGCTTGCGGGGCTTGCCGCCGGCCTCGGTCGACTCGGCGGCGGCCGCAGACGGGGTGTTGGTACGACGGGGGCGCAGCACCGCCAGCGAGGGTACGGCCGGCACCTCCTTCGGCGCGTCCGCGTCGTCGTCGAAGGCCGATCCCTGACCACCACCGAGCAACGCCGCAGCGCCACCGGAGACGGCCCGCTGCCGGGGGGAATCCGGGGTGCCGGCCAGCGCGGCCGGGGTGCGGGGTTCGAGACCCCGACCCGAGGTAGAGCCGAGTGGCCGATCGAGGGAGGCGAGCAGGGCGTCCCGACCGGCGCGGATCGGGTCACGGCCAGCACGGCCCGACTCGGCCGGTGACGGCAGCCCGTGGCCACCCCGGGTGGGCTCGCCACGCGAGGGACCGGGCAGCCCGTGACCGCCCCGCTCAGGTGCCGGCTCCTGCCCGAGGATCGGGGTGGGGCGTTCGGCGCAGAGGTACTGCGCCATGTCGTCGTGCGGCGCGACCGACTGGCGGGTCTTGTCCAGATCCCAGACCGCCTGGGCGGTGGCCTTGCCGGAGGGCCAGGTGGCGACGATCCGCCAGGTGCCGTCGTCGCGACGCCAGGCGTCCCAGGAGATCTTCTCGGTGTCGATGCCGTGCTGGGCGAGTCGCCCGTTCACCACCTCGGCCAGCGGGGTCGGCTTGTCGGCACCCTTGAGTCGGGTACGCCGGGCATGCTGGGCGAGCATGGCCCGCTCCTGAAGCACCGGACCGGCGTAGCGGAGCACCCGGTCGACCGGAACCCCGGCGATGCGGGCCACGTCCTCGGCGGACTCGCCGGAACGGATCCGGGCCTGGATGTCCCTAGGGGACAGGGAGGGAACCGGATCGGCCGTGGTCGGTGCCACCGCCAGGGTCGGTGCACCCGGCTCGGCGTGCAGCACTCCGGCGACACGCTCGTCGATGGGCAGGGCGAGCAGCCGCCCGACCTCGTCGGCGAGCACCAGGGCCTGGCCGTCCTCGGAGAGGGCGACGAAGCGTACTGGGCGCATCGCGTTGCCTCCGTCCCGCTTCGCTGGCCGTACGCCACGAGCCGGCCACCCGGGGCGTTGAGGACCACGGTACGCCCATCCGGGTCCAGGTGGGAGACGCCACGCCCGGGCAACTCGTGCTGAGCAGCCTTGTCCGGTGCTGGTGAGGGCTGTGCGGCCGGTCAGTCGCCAGGGGCCGAAAGGGCGATTCGACCCCGACGGTACGAAGGTCGCACGGCCGGTCCGTTCAGCGTAGCGGGCCCGGCCGACCGCGCAGGGTAGACCGGGCCCGGTGTCTCAGCGGCGGGTCAGAGCCGCTCGACCACGTAGTCGATGGAGGCGGTCAGGGCCTCCACATCGGCCGGCTCGACGGCCGGGAAGAGCGCGATGCGCAGCTGGTTGCGGCCCAGCTTGCGGTACGGCTCGGTGTCCACGATGCCGTTGGCGCGTAGCGCCTTGGCGATCGCGGTGGCGTCCACCCCGTCGGCGAAGTCGATGGTGGCGACCACGTTG
The DNA here is from genome assembly GCF_040643455.1 of Micromonospora sp. NPDC047134. Classification (NCBI taxonomy): domain Bacteria; kingdom Bacillati; phylum Actinomycetota; class Actinomycetes; order Micromonosporales; family Micromonosporaceae; genus Micromonospora; species Micromonospora sp. NPDC047134. The sequence goes on along the minus strand of NZ_JBEYUI010000003.1, from coordinate 135,676 downwards.
GACCGCAGCGCCGGGTCGGTGACGAACGGGGTGGCCACGGCGGAGCGCTCGGCCCAGCCGTACACGATCCCGGCGCTCTCGGCCGTGCGCTTGGCCGCCCAGGCCAGCCCACCCTGGGAGTTCATCCAGTCGGTCTGCTCGGCGGCCAGGAAGACGGTGGCCAGCGCCGGGGTGTTGTAGGTCTGCTCCAGCCGCGAGTTGTCGATCGCGGTGACCAGGTCCAGGAAGGCGGGGATGTACCGACCGGAGGCCTTGATCTCGGTGGCCCGCTCAAGGGCGGCCGGGGACATCAGGGCCAGCCACAGGCCACCGTCGGAGCCGAAGCACTTCTGCGGGGCGAAGTAGTAGACGTCGGTCTCGCCGACGTTGACCTCCAGGCCACCGGCGCCGGAGGTGGCGTCGACCAGCAGCAGCGAGCCCGGGTCGGCGTCGGCCACCCGGTTGATCGGTACGGCGACACCGGTCGAGGTCTCGTTGTGCGGGGTGGCGTAGACGTCCACCCCGGCCTCGGCGACCAGGGTCGGGGCGCTGCCCGCGTCCGCCTTGCGGATGGTGGGCTCGCCCAGGAAGGGGGCGTCCTTGACGGACTTGGCGAACTTGGCCCCGAACTCGCCGAAGCTGGCGAACTGGGCCCGGTCGCGGATCAGGCCGAAGGTCGCTACCTCCCAGAAGGCGGTGGCGCCACCGTTGCCGATGATGACCTCGTAGCCCTCGGGCAGGGAGAAGAACTCGGCGATGCCGGAGCGCAGCCGGGCCACCTGGTCACGGACGGTCTTCTGCCGGTGCGAGGTGCCCAGGTAGCTGGTGGCCACCTCGGCGAGCGCGGAGACCGCCGCCGGACGGACCTTGGACGGCCCGCAGCCGAATCGGCCGTCGGCGGGCTTGATCTCGTCGGGAATCCGGATGGTCGGTGCGTCAGCCACGGTTTTCAAGATCCTTCCGCATGGGTCGGGGCCCGAGTGAGCAGGTGGGAGTGGACCGATCGGCGGGCGCGTGCTGGGTGGACCGTGGAGTCGGTCGAACCCATCGGCGGCGCTGCCGGCTTTCATCCTCGCACCCGTCGCCGCCGCTCCGGGCGCTCGTCCCGCCCCGAACCGTGAGTCGTCTGCCACAGCCCGTGGCCTGGCCCACACCGGCGCGGTATCCGCCGTGACGTGGACGTTCGCCGAACCAGGGGCCGGGCGTTAAGAAGGGGCCCTTCCTCTACCGAAGACGGTAAGAAGGGCCCCTTCCTTACACCTCAGACGCCGTGCGGGACGGCGTCCCAGCCGTCGACCTCGTGCGGCTTGCGGGGGCTCGGACCGACGTAGCGGGCGGAGGGCCGCACCAGGCGCTGGAGCTTCTTCTGCTCCAGGATGTGGGCGCTCCAACCACCCATCCGGGCGCAGGTGAACATGGAGGTGAACATGTGCGCCGGAACCTCGGCGAAGTCGAGGACGACCGCCGACCAGAACTCGACATTGGTGGCCAGCACCCGGTCCGGCCGGCGGGCCTGCAACTCGGTCAGCGCCGCCTTCTCCAGCGCCTCGGCGACCTCGAACCGGGGTGCCCCCAGCTCCTTGGCGGTACGCCGCAGCACCCGGGCCCGGGGGTCCTCGGCCCGGTACACCCGGTGGCCGAAGCCCATCAGCCGCTCACCCCGGTCCAGGACGCCCTTGACGTAGCTCTCGGCGTCCCCGCTGCGCTCGACGGCTTCCAGCATGCTGAGCACCCGCGAGGGCGCTCCGCCGTGCAGCGGGCCGGAGAGGGCCCCGATGCCCGAGGAGATGCAGGCGGCGGCGTCCGCCCCGGTGGAGGCGACGATCCGGGCGGTGAAGGTGGAGGCGTTCAGGCCGTGCTCGGCGGCCGAGATGAAGTACGCGTCGACCGCCTTGACGTGCCGAGGGTCGGGCTCCCCGCGCCACCGCTTCATGAAGCGCTCGACCACCGTAGAGGCCTTGTCGATCTCCTTCTGCGGCACGGCCGGCAGGCCGAGGCCCCGGGCGGACTGGGCGACGAAGGACAGCGCGGTGACCGAGACCCGGGCCAGATCCTCGCGGGCCTGCTCGTCGGAGATGTCGAGCATCTGCTGCAGCCCCCAGTACGGGGCCAGCATCGCCACGGCGGACTGCACATCGACCCGGATGTCACCGGAGTGCACCGGCACCGGGAACGGCTCGGCCGGCGGCAGACCAGGCCCGAACCGACCGTCGACCAGCAGGGCCCAGACGTTGCCGAAGGAGACCTGGCCGATCAGATCCTCGATGTCGACCCCGCGATAGCGCAGCGCACCGCCCTCGCGGTCGGGTTCGGCGATAGCGGTTTCGAACGCTACGACGCCTTCGAGTCCGGGTTTGAAATCGGCCATCTCACTACTCCTGGTGTGTGGTCGGTGCGCCCGCCCGGGCTCGATGACCCGGCCCCGGCCGGGTGAGCGCCTTAGGCGACCCTCAGGGATGTGTTCGTGACATCTTGCCTGCTGGTAATCGGGTACGCGACCCACTGTCGATGTGCTGCACACGACATCCCCGGGTGCGGCGGCCGTGGCTGATTGGGTGAGACTTGACCGTACGGGCTGGTCGGGGGCGGATCAGCCGGATGGACAGGGGAGGACACGTGACGGGGGACACACCGCCGCCGGTCGACATGCGTAACGAGTACACGGCCGGATCGGGGCTGGTCGAAGCCGACCTGGCCGAGGACTGGCACACCCAGTTCGATCGTTGGTTCGCCGAGGCGGTCGCCGCCGGGCTGCCGGAGCCGAACGCCATGGTGGTGGGCACGGCCGACGCCGGCGGTCGGCCCAGTGGGCGGACGGTGCTGCTCAAGGGGTACGACCCGGAGGGGTTCGTCTTCTTCACCAACTATCACTCCCGCAAGGGCACCGAGGTGGCCGCCAACGCGTACGCCAGCCTGGTGTTTCCCTGGTTTCCCATCCAACGGCAGGTGATCGTGGCCGGGTCGGTGGAACGGATCGACCGGGCGGCGACGGAGGCCTACTTCGCCAGCCGACCCCGCGGTTCCCAGCTCGGGGCCTGGGCCAGCACCCAGTCGTCCGTACTGCCGGACCGAGCCACCTTGGACGACTCCTACCGGGCGGCGGCGCAGCGGTTCGCCGAGGTGGAGCCGATCCCCGCCCCGGAGCACTGGGGCGGGCTGCGGGTACGCCCCGACTCGGTGGAGTTCTGGCAGGGGCGGGCCAGCCGGTTGCACGACCGGCTGCGGTTCCGCCGTACCGACACCGGCTGGGTAGTGGAGCGGCTGGCCCCGTGACCAGGACCGACACCTCCCGGGGGCGCGAGCGGCGCCGCTGGGCGATCGACCTGCGCCCACTGCGGGTGCCGGCGTACCGGCGGCTGTGGAGCGGCAACGCCATCGCGATGTTCGGGTACCAGCTGACTGCGGTAGCCGTACCGGTGGAGATGTACGCGCTGACCCGGGACTCGCTGTGGGTGGGGCTGCTCGGGGTGGCTGCCTTCGTACCGTTGCTGGTCTTCGGGTTGTGGGGTGGCGCGGTCGCCGACGCCCTCGACCGGCGTCGGGTGTTGCTCGGTGGGTCCGTGCTGCTCTGGTTGTCCGTACTGGGACTGCTGGCGCAGGCCGTGCTGGATGTCGGCAGCCCGGTGCTGCTGCTGGCCCTGGTGGCGCTGAGTTCGGTGTCGTTCGCGATCGCCAGCCCGGCCCGCGCCGCCCTGGTCGGCCGGCTGGTCCCGACCGAGCTGGTGCCCGCGGCCACCACCCTGAACTTCACCACGGCGATGGCCACCTCCGTGCTCGGGCCGTTGACCGCCGGTCTGATCCTCGCCACCTTCGAACTCGGGATCGCCCTGCCGGTGGCCTACGGCCTGGATGCCGTGCTGTTCGTCGCGCTGATCTGGGCCGCCCTGCGGCTGCCCGCGATGCCGCCCGAGCCGGATCCCGACGGTGCTCCCCGGCAGGTCGGGCTGCGCAGCATCGTCGACGGGGTCCGCTACCTGGCCGGTGCCCCGGTGCTGCTGCTCTCCTTCGCGGTGGACCTGATCGCGATGGTGTTCGCCTTCCCCCGGGCCCTCTTTCCCGAGGTCGCGACCGAGCGGTTCGGTGGCGGCGCGGCGGTGGGCTGGCTCTACAGCTCCATCGCGATCGGCTCCCTGCTCGCCGGGCTGCTGTCCGGCTGGATCGGCCGGGTCCGTCGGCAGGGACTGGTGCTGGTCCTGGCCGTCGTCGGCTGGGGGATCGCGGTGGCCCTGGCCGGGCTGGCCCGTCAGCTCTGGCTGATGGTCGCCTTGCTGGTGCTGGCGGGGGCGGCCGACCTGGTCAGCGCGGTGGTGCGGCAGTCGATGCTGATCGTGTACGCCCCGGACCGGATGCGCGGACGACTCCAGGGGGTCAACACCGTCGTGGTGGCCGGCGGGCCCCGCCTGGGTGACCTGCGGGCCGGGGCCACGGCGGCCGGTTTCGGCAGCGGGGTGGCCTGGGTGGGCGGTGGTCTGGCCGCGGCGGTGCTGGCGGTGCTGCTGGCGGTGGCCTTCCCGGCGCTGACCCGGTACCGGGCCTCCGGGGGAGCGCGATGATCGCGCCGCGGCCGGTCAGGAGGCGCTGACCGCGGCCTTCGTCGACCGTGGTGAGCGGGCGACGTACCCGGAAGCTAGGGTCTGGCGACATGGATAACCACGAGCCGCGTCCCCTCTCCGGAGCACAGTGGACCATCTCCGCCGCCGGACACGAGGCGGTCATCGTCGAGGTGGGCGGCGGGCTGCGCGCCTACCGGCAGGACGGCGTCGAGCACCTGGACGGGTACGGCACCGACGAGGTGTGCCCCGGATCCGCCGGTCAGGTGCTCGCCCCCTGGCCCAACCGGATCCGGGACGGGGTCTACACCTTCGACGGGCAGTCCTTGCAGCTCAACATCACTGAGCCGGAGCGCAGCACCGCCCTCCACGGCCTGGTCAACTGGTCCGCCTGGCACCTGATCGAGCAGCGGCCGGACGAGATCACGATCGGGTTCGACCTGCCGCCCCAGCCGGGTTATCCGTGGCCGCTGCGGCTGCGTACCCGATGGAGTGTGGGGCCGGACGGGCTGCGGGCCGAGCACGAGGTGACCAACATCGGCGGGCAGCCGGCACCCTTCGGCTTCTCCGTGCATCCCTACCTGCAACTGCCCGGGGTACCGGTGGAGGAGATCGTGTTGCAGGTGCCCGCGCAGACCCGGATGGTGGTGGACGCCCGGTTGCTGCCGGTCGGGGTGACCCCGGTCAGCGGCACGGAGTACGACTACACCCAGCCGCGACGCATCGGCGACGCCGTACTGGATCTGGCCTTCGGGCAGGTGGACCGGGACGACGACGGCGGTTCCGCGGTCACCCTGAGCGGGTCGGAGGCGACCGGTGGGTTGCGGATCTGGGCGGACCCCCAGTTCGGCTGGTGGCAGGTCTACACCGGTGACACCCTGACCGGTGAGCGGTTCCGGCGTTCGGTGGCGGTCGAGCCGATGACCTGCCCGCCAGATGCCTTCCGCTCCGGCCGGGATCTGATCGTCCTGGCACCCGGCGACACCTGGCGGGGGACCTGGGGCATCCAGCCCATCAGCTGAGGGACCGCCGCCCGGACCGGCGTGGAGGAGAGTGCAGGTGGAGTTCGCGGAGGTGGTCCGGCGTCGCCGGATGGTGCGCAACTACGACCCGGACCGGCCGGTTCCCCCGGCCGTGGTGGACCGGTTGCTGGACCATGCCGTACGGGCCCCGTCGGCGGGATTCTCCCAGGGCTGGGGGTTCCTGGTGCTGGAGGAACCGGCGGACCGGGAGCGTTTCTGGGCGGCCAGCACCCCGGCCGGGGGCGGCCGGGAACGCTGGCTGACCGGGATGCGCCGGGCCCCGCTGATCGTGGTGCCGCACGCCAACCGCTCGGTCTACCTGGAGCGGTACGCCGAGGCGGACAAGGGCTGGGCGGACCGCTCCACGGACCGCTGGCCGGTGCCCTACTGGTACATCGACACCGGCTTCGCCGCCCTGCTGATGATGTTGACTGCGGTCGACGAGGGACTGGGGGCGTGCTTCTTCGGGATACCGCCCCAGCGGTGGGAGGCCTACCGGGAGGCCTTCGGGGTGCCGGAGGAGTACCACCCGATCGGTGCTGTCACTGTCGGTTATCGGGCCCCCGACCATCGGTCACCTTCGTTGCGTCGAGGGCGGCGTCCGGTGGAGGAAGTGGTCCGCCGAGGGCGGTGGAGCTGACCCGTACGGGTGGTTTCGTCCGGTTGAGAACCGGACTCCCGGTGGCGAAACTGGCGCCGGGGAGCAGAACGCGGGGTGCGGGGTGCCGCTACGCTGGCACGGACATCGGTGCTGCGGGTCGCGGTACCGTGCCGCGACCCGCGTCGGCGTCGTGGTACGAACCGGGTAGGGGAGGGGAGCGTGCCGTCGTGATCTTCAGAGCGGTCCGGGACGGGCGTCCCTACCCGGAACACAACCTGACTCTCAAGCAGTGGGCGGAGATCCCGCCCCGCCCGCTGCGGCTGGACCAGCTCATCACCACCAAGCGTGAGCTGGCCCTGGACAAGCTCCTGGCGGAGGATTCGACCTTCTACGGTGACCTGTTCCCGCACGTGGTGCAGTGGAACGGGGGCCTCTACCTGGAGGACGGTCTGCACCGGGCCCTGCGCGCCGCGTTGCAACAGCGCAACCAGATCCACGCCCGGGTGCTCGTGCTCGCCGAAGCGGTCGAGTGACGGTGCCGGTCCCCGCCGGGTCCTGACCCGTCCTGATCTGCGGAAACACGCGATCGGGTGACTCGGTGAGCGGGTGTCGTACGGGGGGCTTACCGTCATCACAGACAACGCGTCTGAACAAGGACGGTGAGGGCGATGGCACGCGACGGCGACATCAACGAGCCCACCAGCAGTTTTTCCGACACTGACCTGCGAGCGGACGACCGGTCCGAGGCCCCACCCGCGCCCCCGTCCAGTGGCGGCGCCGCCCGCGCCCTGCTCTGGGTGCTCGGCGCGGCGGCACTGGCCGTGGTGGTCCTGCTAGGTGTGCAGACCACCGGGCTCCTGCCCGAGTTCCGCAACCCCTTCAGCAAGGAGCAGACCGACCGCAGTCAGCCGGCGCTGCTGGAGTCGATGCGGGACCTCAGCCGATACGTGGCCGCCGAGGGCAACTTCCAGGTCGTCGTCGACCTGCAGAACGACCGTCGCAACGTGCCGGACTGGCTGCTCAACCAGCGCACCCTGTTCGTCGGGTCGGGCAGCGTCGAGGCGTACGTGGACTTCGGGGCCCTCACCGAGGGGGCGATCACGCAGTCGGCCGACGGCAAGTCCGTAGAGGTCAGGTTGCCGGCGCCGCAGCTCGGCAAAACCAATCTCGACCTGGACAAGAGCTACGTCTTCGCGGAGGAGCGGGGCCTGCTCAACCGGGTGGGTGACCTGATCGGCAATGACCCCAACCGGCAGCAGCAGGTCTACCAGTTGGCCGAGGACCGGATCACCGCTGCGGCACGGGACAGCGGGCTGGCCGCCCGGGCCGAGGAGAACACCCGCAAGATGCTCATCGGTCTGCTCGCCTCCCTGGGCTTCGAGCAGGTCACCGTCACCTACGTGGCCCCCTGACCCGCCGGGCGGCTCAGTCAATCCGTTAGCTGGGGCGACTTCGGGGATCGCCGCCTCCGACAGGTCGGTCGGCGGGCAGCATCCCCGAAGTCGGCTGCGCTGCTTGCCGTGAAGCTGGTTGCCTGCAGTCGGCTGCTTAAAGTTGGGCTGCTTGAAGTTGGCTGCGCCGGGCTCGGGTGGAAGCCCGGCGTGGGGGGATCAGCGACCGGCCATCACGTAGCGGTCCTCGTTGGGCATGATGATCCACAGGGCCAGGTAGATGATCACCTGGGTGCCGGGCAGTAGCAGCGACAGCAGGAACAGCAGCCGGACGAACCCGGCCGACATGCCGAAACGCTGGGCCAGGCCGGCGCAGACACCGGCGAACATGCGCCCCTGCCGGGGCCGAACAAGCTTGCGACTCATCGTGGTGGTTCCCCTCTGCGGCGATCCGCCGCTCCGGTTGTCAACGCTAGGGACTCGATCCGCCCTCGCCCTCCGTCCCGAGAACGAACCTCACCCCGCCCACCCGTAGGTACTTACCCGCGCCCCCCACCCCCCACCCCTGCCCGCCCGCGCCCTCCCCCCACCCCCGCCCACCCCGTCGATCATGGAGTTTTGGTCGGGGTGTAACGGGCTTAGCGGGTCAAAACGGCGACCATAAGTGCATGATCGACGAGGGTGGTGGGGGTGCCGGCTGCTAACCTGGCGTCCGTTCGGTAGGCGGGAGAACGACGGTGACCTCTGGCGTGGGGGCGTTGTGGTCGCACCGCAACTCGCTGCGCATCCTGGTCAGGCGCGATCTGGCGGTCAAGTATCAGCAGTCGGTGCTGGGCTACTTCTGGTCCCTGATCGAGCCCCTGGGGATGGGGGCCATCTACTGGTTCGTCTTCGGGGTGCTCTACTCCCGGGACACCAACCGACACCTGGGCGAGGCAGCCGGGTCGTACCCCCTGTTTCTGATCACCGGGATCTTCGCCTGGATGTGGACCAGTTCGGCGTTGAGCGAGGCGACGAACGCCCTGACCGGACAGTCCCGGTTGATCACCACGATGAACGTACCCCGGCAGGTGTTTCCGATCGGTCGGGTGGCCGGCCGGTTCGCCGAGTACGCCGCCGGCCTGCCGATCCTGGCCGGCATCGCGATCTGGTACGCCGCCCAGGGCCGGATCGAGCCGGGCTGGTCGCTGCTGGCCCTGCCTCTGGCCGTGCTGGTGCAGGCCACCCTGTTGGTCGGGGTGGCCCTGCTGCTGTCCGCCTGGAACGTGCTGATGCGCGACGTGGAGCGGTTCATGCGACTGGTCATCCGGGTGCTGTTCTACGCCACCCCGATCATCTATCCGCTGAGTCTGGTCCGGGACTCCGGCCTGCCCGGCTGGCTGAAGCTGGGCTACGAACTCAACCCGCTGGTCGGCATCTTCCAACTGCACCACTCGGTGTGGTACCCGGAGGAGTTCCCGTCAGCCCGGATGCTGGCCACCACCGTCGGGATGAGTCTGCTGCTGCTCCTGGTCGGCTGGTGGTCCTTCCGTCGGCTCGAACCCGCCGTGCTCAAGGAACTCTGATGGGCGAATCGATCATCGAGGCGGAGGGTCTCGGCATCCGGTTCGTCCGCAACCGCCGGCGGCAGTTGCGGCTGCGGGAACTGCTCATCCATCGGGGGCGGCGCAACGCGGCCGACGGCCAGTTCTGGCCGCTGCGCGACCTGACCTTCTCGATCGCCCCCGGGGAGACCGTCGGGGTGGTCGGCCGCAACGGCACCGGCAAGAGCACCCTGTTGCGGCTGATCGCCGGGGTGCTGATCCCCGATGAGGGGTCGATCAGGGTTTCCGGGGAGGTGGCGCCGCTGCTGGAACTCTCCGCCGGGTTCTCCAACGACCTGACCGGGCGGGAGAACCTGTACCTGGTGGGTGGCCTGCACGGGCTGTCGTCGGGCTACCTGAAGCGGCACTTCGAGGAGATCGTCTCGTTCGCCGGGGAACAGGTGGAGCGGGCCATCGACACCTCGGTGCGACACTACTCGTCCGGTATGAAGGTGCGGCTGGGCTTCGCCATCATCTCCCACCTGCCGCACCCCATCCTGCTGATGGACGAGGTGACGGCGGTCGGGGACGCCGAGTTCCGCGCGAAGTGCTACACGACCATCGATCGTCTGCTCGGGGAGGGGCGCACTCTGGTGCTGGTGTCACACAACGAAAAGGACCTGACCCGGTTCTGCCGTCGAGGATTGTTCCTCGACGCGGGCCGGCTGAGCGTCGACGGCACGATCGCCGAGGCGCTGGCCGCGTACCATGACGCGGTTCCCCGGTGACCCTCGCGATCGTGCTCGCCGCCGGTTCCCCGGCCGCGGGCCTGCCGACGGGCGACGGTACGGCCCTGACCGACCGACTGGCCGCGCAGTGGCGGGCGGCCGGGGTCAGCGAGGTACGGTTCGCGGCCGACCTCGACGAGCTGGCCGACCTGGCCGGGACCTCCGTGGGCCCGGTGGTGGTCAGCGGTGCCGACCTGGTCGCGCACACCGCCGTACTGCGGCATCTGTTGACCAGCCCGGTCGGGCCGACGGTGGCCTTGGTGCTCACCGACCCGCCGACCGGTGGCCGCACCACGGTCCGTGAGGAACGCGGCCAGGTGGTCGGCGCGGGGCCCGCCCACCGACTGGACGGCGAGGCCACCGGGGTCTTCGGTGGCGCGGTGCGGGTCGGCCGGGACGACCTCCCGGCGCTGGTGGCCGCCGCCCGGGCCGCCGCCACCGGTCGGCTGGCCGATGTGGCCGCCGGGCACTCCGACGGCGGGGGTGCGCCGATGGAGCCTTCGGGACCCGCGGTGGACCAGGTCTTCGCCGGGCTAGCCGCCCAGGGGGTGCTGGTCTTCGCCCAGCGGGTACGCCTGCTGGTGGCGCACCGGGTGGACGAGGTGAGCGATCTGCACGCGGCCCAGGCCGCGATCGCCGCGGTGGACGAGGACCGGGCCGAGTTGCGGCTGTCGGTGAAGGAGCGGGACGACTTCTTCACGACCTACTTCGTCAGCACCTGGTCCCCGTACGTCACGAAGGCGGCGGCCCGGTTGGGCCTGAGCCCGACCGGGGTGACCATGCTGTCGGTGGGGTTCGCGGTGGCCGCGGCGGCGTTGTTCGCCACCGGCGGGCGGGTAGCCCTGGTCACCGGTGGGGTGCTGCTCTACCTCGGGTTCCTGCTGGACTGCGTGGACGGCCAACTGGCCCGGTACACCCGCAACTTCAGCGCCTGGGGCGGCTGGCTGGACACCATGGCCGACCGGGCCAAGGAGTACCTGGTCTACGCCGGTCTGGGGTGGGGGGCCACGGCGGCCGGGGTCCGGTACGGGTGGGCCCTGGCCATCGCCGCGATGACCCTGCAGACCGTCCGGCACATGACCGATGCCTGGTACGGCGTCCTGCACGACGAGGCGGCCCGACGGCCGAAGACGGTCGGCACCGGGGGCGGCGGCATCGGGGACCGGCTGAACGCCGCCTCCACGAAGGTGCAGGCCGACACCGGCTCGGTGTCGTACTGGCTCAAGCGCACCGTGGTCTTCCCGATCGGGGAGCGGTGGGCCCTGATCGCGCTGGCCGCCGCCCTGTTCAACCAGCGGATCGCGCTGCTGGCCGTACTGACCTGGGGGGTGCTGGCGTTCGCGTACACCGGGGCGCTGCGTACCCTGCGGGCCCGGTGGATGCGGGTGCCGGTGCTGGACACCCTGGATGCCCTCCTGCACCGCGACGACGGCCTGCTCTCAGCCCGGCTGCTGCCGGTGCTGCGTCGCCCGGGGCCGCTGGTGCTCGCGGTGTTCGCCGCCCTGGGTGCGGGGGTTCTGCTGCTCGCGGCGTTGCTGACCGGCGACGATGCGGACGGGTTGCGCTGGGCGGTACCAGTGGTGCTGCTGGTGTTGCTGGTGGGTGCGGCCGGGGCCCGGGCGGCCCACAACGGCCCGCTGGACTGGCTGGTGCCGGCGGCCCTGCGGGCCGCGGAGTACCTGTTCGCCATCGCGGTAGGGGTGATCGGCGGGGCTCCGGCCTGGCTGATCTTCGGGTACGTCTTCGTGCTCACCCTGCACCACTACGACCTGGTGGCCCGGCTGGAGAAGCGGCAACCGGCACCACCGTTGCACCCGGCGACCCTCGGCTGGGAGGGACGGTCGGTGGTGCTGGGGCTGACGGCGATTGCCGGAATCGTCGGTATTGGTCTCGCTACACTCGGTATCTACCTGTTGGTGCTTTTCGCGGCGAGTGTGGTGCTGGCCTGGTTCGTCCGGCCGGCCCGGGTGCCGACAGGTGCCGGGAGGAACGCGACAACCTGACGGGGGCCGGGACGATGACGCTGATCAGCTTCGTCGTCCCGGCCTACCGGGTCCAGGGCTACCTGCGGGAATGCCTGGACTCGATCCTCGCCCAGCCGGTCGTCGACATCGAGGTGATCGGGGTCGACGACTGCTCACCCGACGCCAGCGGGGAGATCCTCGACGAGTACGCGGCCCGCGACGAGCGGGTACGCCCCCTCCGGCTGGACCGCAACCTCGGGCTGGGTCCGGCCCGCAACGCCGGGCTGGACCGGGCGGTCGGGGAGTACGTCTGGTTCGTCGACGGCGACGACTGGCTGGTGCCGGACTGCCTGATCGAGGTGGCCGAGCGGCTGCGCAGCACCCGCCCGGACGTGCTGCTGGTCGACCACGTCCGGGCCCACTGGAACGACACGGTCACTCCCAGCGCCATGGCGGAGGTGTTCCCGCAGCCGCCCGGGCCGGTCACCTTCCGGCTGCGGGAGCGACCGGAGACCCTGAACCTGCTGCACACCGTCTGGAACCGGCTGGTCCGTCGACAGTTCCTGGCCGAGACCGGGCTGCGGTTCGCCCCCGGCTGGTACGAGGACGTGTCCTTCAGCTATCCGGTGCTGCTGGCCGCCGACCGGATCGGGGTCCTCGACACGGTCTGTGTCAACTATCGGCAGCGGCGGGCGGGTGCGATCACCAAGACCCGGGGCGAGCGGCACTTCGAGCTGTTCGAGCAGTGGCACCGGGTGTTCCGGTACGCGGATCAGCTCGGCGCCCAGGAGCTGCGGGCGGCGCTGTTCGAGCGGATGATGTGGCACTACCTGACCGTGCTCGGCAACCCCGATCGGCTCCCCGCCCACCTGCGGCCCACCTTCTTCGCCCGGATGTCGATCGAGTACGCCCGGTACCGGCCGCCGGGTGGCTACCGGGTCCCGCCCGGGGTGGAAGGGCTCAAGCATCGGCTGGTGGCGGCCGGGCGGTGGCGGGCCTACTCGGCGTTGCGGGCCACCAGCCGGAAGGGGGAGTTTGCTCGCCGGGCCGTCCGGCAGGTCAGACGTCGGGCGGTGCCACCGGTGCGGGCCACCGTGCGGGCGGCCAGGGATGCCGCGCTGCACGGGTACCACCGGGCCGAACTGCACCGACCCCTGGACGAGAATCTGGCCGTCTACGCGGCCTACTGGTACCGCGGCTACGCCTGCAACCCGGCGGCGATCTATGAGGCGGCCCGGCGGCTGGCACCCCAGATCCGGGGGGTGTGGATCGTACGCAGGGACCGGGTGCACACCCTGCCGGCGGGGGTCGAGTACGTGGTGGCCGGCAGCCCCGCGTATCACCGGGTGCTGGCCCGGGCCAAGTGGCTGATCAACAACGTGAACTTCCCGGACTCGGTGCGCAAACGGCCCGGTTCGGTGCATGTGCAGACCCACCACGGCACCCCGGTCAAGGTGATGGGGCTGGATCAGCAGCGTTATCCACTGGGGGCGGTCGGAATGGATTTCGCCGGGCTGCTGCGTCGGGTGGACCGCTGGGACTACAGCATCTCCGCCAACAGCTTCTCCACCCAGATGTGGGAGCGGGCCTATCCGGCCGCGTACACCACTCTGGAGGTGGGTTATCCGCGCAACGACCGGCTGGTCACCGCGACCCCCGAGGAGGTGCTGCGGCTGCGGGCCCAGTTCGGTGCCGGCCTCGGTGAGCAGGTGGTGCTGTACGCGCCGACCCACCGGGAGCACCTGCCCGGCTACCGGCCGCCCTTCGACCCGGAGCGGGTGCTCGACGCCCTGGGCCCCTCCGGGCTGCTGCTGATCCGTAGCCACTACTTCCATGACCGCAACCGGAGAGGGTGGCCCCCGGCGGGCCGGGACCGGATCATCGACGTCAGCTCTCATCCCCAGGTCGAGGACCTTTACCTGGCGGCGGACCTGCTGGTCACGGACTATTCCTCCGCGATGTTCGACTACGCCGTGCTGGACCGGCCGATCGTCATCTACGCGCCGGACTGGGACGCCTACCGGTTGACCCGGGGGGTCTACTTCGACCTCTTGGCCGAGCCGCCCGGACCGGTGGCCCAGACCTTCGCCGAGTTGCTGGAGGTGTTGCGGGACCGGCGATTCGACACCCTGGCGGCCGACCGCACACGGGCGCGGTTCCGGGAGCGCTTCTGCTCCCTGGAGGACGGTCAGGCCGCACAGCGGGTGGTTCGGCAGGTGTTTTCGGCCGACATCTCCGGCGGAGATGGAAAATTCAGTCGATAGTCGCTACTCGATGGCACGTATTAAGTCTGTCACGACTTGAACATGACACGTTTACCCGATGTGCGGCTGACATGATCCTGGCCACAGTCATTGCCGGGTTCGGCAGACGAGGGGTCGGGGGAGGAGACGGGTGAGCACCGTCGCGCTCAAGGATGTCACGAAGGTCTTCCGGGACGGCACGGTCGCGGTGGACAGCATCAATCTCGAGGTCAACGACGGCGAGTTCATGGTGCTGCTCGGGCCATCCGGCTGCGGCAAGTCGACGGTGTTGCGCATGGTCGCCGGGCTGGAGGAGCCGACTGCGGGCTCGGTGATGCTCGACGGTGAGGTCGCCAACGACCTCCCGCCCCGGGAGCGCGGCATCGCCATGGTCTTCCAGGACTTCGCGCTCTACCCCCACATGAGTGTCGGCGACAACATCGCCTTCCCCCTCAAGCTGGCCGGGATCGAGCCGGCCCCGCGCGGCGAACGGGTCACCGATGTGGCCAGCGCCCTCGGCATCGGCGACGTACTGGCCCGACGACCCAGCCAGCTCTCCGGCGGGCAGCGGCAGCGGGTGGCGATGGGCCGGGCCATCGTGCGCCGCCCGAAGCTGTTCCTGATGGACGAGCCCCTGTCCAACCTGGACAGCGGGCTGCGGGCGGAGTTACGGGCGGAGATCTCCGCCCTGACCCGCGAGCTGGGGGTCACCACCATCTACGTGACGCACGACCAGGCCGAGGCGCTGACCATGGCCGACCGGGTGGCCATCATGCGCAAGGGGGTCCTTCAGGACGTGGGCACCCCGACCCAGGTGTACGGCCGTCCGGCCACCCTCTACGTGGCCGCCTTCCTGGGCAGCCCTCGGATGAACCTGCTGGAGGCCTCGGTCTACGTCCACCTCGACCGGTACGTCACCCTCACCCTCGGGGATCAGGCCCTCTACCTGCCCTGGGACGACATCCGCAGTCGGGCGGTGGCGCACTACCACGGGGAGCGGATCGTGGTGGGCATGCGGGCCGAGGCCCTCACCCCGGTGGCCCCGGACTCACCGGGTGACGTCCTGCAGGGCCGGATCCGCTACCTGGAACATCACGGGCACGAATCGCTGGCCTTCCTGGACATCGGCGCCACCGCGATCGTGGTGGACGAGGTCGGCGCGGCCCCGGACAGTGACACTCCACTGGGCCAGCGCGGCCTGCGCCGCTTCGGTCAGGTGATGCAGCGGTTCACCAACCGTGCACCGGTGCCCCAGGCCAACCCGAACAGCGGTCAGGCCAGCGTCCTGCCCGACCCCGGCCGGCACCACCGCCGCCCGGCCGAACTGGCCGTCCGGCTAGCGCCGTACCCCGCGGTCTCCGCCGGTCACCCACTGGCCATCAAGGTACGCATGGACGCCCTGCACTTCTTCGACGAGCGCGGCGACCGGATCGACGTCGGCTGGCGCTGAGGGCACCTGCGGCGCGCCGGGTTGAGCGAAGTACGTTTGCCGGCCGGTGACCGTGGATAGATTGGGGCGATGCTCGGCCTGCCGGATCACGTGACCGCGTGTCTCTTCGACCTGGACGGTGTGCTCACCCAGACCGCCCGGGTCCACAACGCCGCCTGGACCGAGACCTTCGACGACTTCCTGCGCCGGCACGCCGAGGCGACCGGTGCCGAGGTGGCTGATGCGGCGTACCGGCCGTTCGATCCGGGGCCGGACTACCACCGCTACGTCGACGGGCGGCCCCGACTCGACGGAGTCCGCACCTTCCTGGCCTCCCGGGGCATCACCCTGCCCGAAGGGACCCCGGAGGATCCGCCCGGTACCCAGACCGTGCACGGCCTGGGCAACCAGAAGAACGCTCTGGTCCTGGAGCGGATCCGCAGCATCGGGGTGGACGTCTACCCCGGCTCGGTCACCTATCTCAAGGCGGTGGCCGAGGCCGGGCTGCGTCGGGCGGTCGTCACGGCCAGCGCCAACGGCCGGGAGGTCCTGGCCGCCGCCGGGCTCGAACCCTTGCTGGAGGAACGGGTGGACGGACTGAGCGCACGGGCCGAGGGGTTGCGGGGCAAACCGTACCCGGACACCTTTCTCGCCGGGGCGAAGCTGCTCGGCGTACAGCCGGAACAGGCGGCCGTCTTCGAGGACGCCCTAGCCGGAGTCGAGGCCGGACGGGCCGGGGGCTTCGGGTACGTCGTCGGGGTCGACCGCGCCGACCAGGCCGACGAGTTGCTGGCCCACGGCGCCGACGTGGTGGTCACCGACCTGGCCGAACTGCTCGACGCCGGACGGCCGGCGTGATCCGGGAGCGGGCCTATCCGGTCGAGCCCTGGCACGTCCGGGAGACCCGACTCGACATGGACGTGCTCGCCCAGTCCGAGTCGGTCTTCGCCCTCTCCAACGGGCACATCGGGTTGCGCGGCAACCTGGACGAGGGGGAGCCGCACGGGCTGCCCGGCACGTACCTCAACTCGTTCTACGAACTGCGTCCCCTGCCGTACGCGGAGGCGGGTTACGGGTTTCCCGAGTCCGGTCAGACCGTCGTCAACGTGACCAACGGCAAGCTGATCCGGCTGCTGGTCGATGACGAGCCCCTCGATGTGCGCTACGGCGACCTGCTCGCCCACGAACGGATCCTGGACCTGCGGGCCGGCACCCTCCATCGGACCCTGCACTGGCGCTCCCCGGCCGGGCGGGAGGTCCGGGTGCACAGCACCCGACTGGTCTCCTTCCGGCAGCGTTCGGTGGCCGCCATCCGCTTCGAGGTGGAGGTCGCCGACGACGCGCCACTGCGGTTGATCGTCCAGTCGGAGCTGGTGGCCAACGAGAACCTGCCGCCACAGAGCCGCGATCCCCGGGTCGCCGCCGTACTGGAGTCGCCGTTGCAGGCGGAGGAGGAGCTGACCACCGCCGACGGGGGGCTGCTGATCCACCGGACCAAGGTCTCCGGGCTGCGGGTCGCCGCGGCGATGGAGCACGAGATCGACTCACCGTCGCGCACCACGATCGAGTCCGAGGGGTACGAGGACTGGGTGCGTACCACCATCGGGTGTGTGCTGGAGCCGGGCCAGCGGCTGCGGGTGGTGAAGTACCTGACCTACGGCTGGTCCAGCCGGCGCTCCCTGCCCGCCCTGCGCGACCAGGTCGGCGCCGCCCTGGCCGCCGCCCGGCTGGACGGCTGGGACGGCCTGGTCCGTGAGCAACGGGAATACCTGGACGAGTTCTGGGACGCCGCCGACGTGCAGATCGACGGGGATCCGGAGGTGCAGCAGGCCGTCCGGTTCGGGCTTTACCACGTCCTCCAGGCCGGGGCCCGCGCGGAACGTCGGCCCATCGCCGCCAAGGGCCTGACCGGTCCCGGGTACGATGGGCACGCCTTCTGGGACACCGAGATGTTCGTGCTGCCGGTGCTGACGTACACCCATCCGGCCGCCGTGCGCGACGCGCTGTACTGGCGGTACTCCACCCTGGAGCAGGCCTACGAGCGGGCCCGGACCCTCAACCTGTCCGGGGCGACCTTCCCCTGGCGGACCATCGAAGGCCCGGAGTCCTCGGGCTACTGGCCGGCCGGCACGGCCGCCTTCCACGTCGCGGCCGACATCGCGGACGCGTTACGACGCTACGTGCTGGTCAGTGGCGACATTGAGCTGGAACGCGAGATCGGACTGACCCTGCTGGTGGAGACGGCCCGGCTGTGGCGCTCGCTGGGGCACCACGACCGCGACGGCCAGTTCCACATCGACGGGGTGACCGGCCCGGACGAGTACACCGCCGTCAAGAACGACAACATCTACACCAACCTGATGGCGCAGCGGAACCTGCGGGTCGCCGCCGAGGTGGCGATGCGCCACCGGGACGACGCCTTCCACCTGGGGGTCACCGACGAGGAGGCCGCCGCATGGCGGGACGCCGCCGCGGCCATGCACATCCCGTACGACCAGGAGATCGACGTGCATCAGCAGGTCGAGGGCTTCACCCGATTGGAGGAGTGGGACTTCTCGCACACCCCGCAGGACAAGTACCCGCTGCTGCTGCACTACCCGTACTTCGACCTGTACCGCAAGCAGGTGGTCAAGCAGGCCGACCTGGTGCTGGCCATGCACTGGCGGGGTGACGCCTTCACCCCCGAGGAGAAGCTGCGCAACTTCCTGTACTACGAGCGGCGTACGGTGCGGGATTCCTCGCTGTCGGCCTGCACCCAGTCGGTGCTGGCGGCCGAGGTGGGCTACCTGGAGTTGGCGCACAGCTATCTGCGCGAGGCGGCGCTGATGGATCTGCACGACCTCAACGAGAACACTCGCGACGGTGTGCACATGGCGTCCCTGGCCGGCTCATGGATCGCGCTGATCGCGGGGTTCGGTGGGCTGCGGGACGACGAGGACGTGCCCACGTTCGCCCCCCGCCTGCCCAGCCGGATCGGCCGGCTGGAGTTCTCCCTGCAATGGCGCGGCACTCGGCTGCGGGTCACCGTACGCCCCGAGGAGGCGACGTACGGCCTGCACCATGCCGCGCCGGACGCGGTGATGGACCTCCGCCACCACGGCGAGTCGGTGCGGGTCACCTGCACCGAGCCGGTGACCCTACCGATCCCGCCCGCGCCGGAGAACCTGCCCCCGGTGGAGCAGCCTCCCGGCCGGGCCCCGCTGCTCCGCCTGCCCGAGCGGGTGTCCTGAGCAGAGGCGCTCGACCCGATCCGGTCTAGATCGGCTCGCCCTGTGAGGGACGGCCGGTGGTGTCGTGGGGTGTCCGGGCCCGAGGGTCGTCCGCCGACCGGGCCTGGGCTGCCTTGTCCGCCCAGTCCCTACCTCCCTGAGGGTTCTGTTCCCGCCGCTCGCGTTCGGCGGCCTGGTCGACGGGCTCACGGTGGTGATGGGGCATGACGGTCCTCGCGATCTGATCGCCGGCACCGAGCGGCCGGTCCGTCTGCTGGTTCCGCGACGGCTACCCGACCCGACCGCCGACAAACCCGGACGGCGCGCGGGCAGGGGCCGGCGTGACCTCCGCCCGACGGGGTATGCCGGGCGGGGGTCACGGCGGGTCTACCCATTCGACCGGTGCGGCGTGGCCCGGCCGTGATCTGGCCCGGCCGTGATCTGGCCCGGCCGTGTCTGGAGGATGAGGATGGACGTGCGGGACGAGGCGGTGACGATCCCGGCCGGCGGGGCCGACCTACCGGCGGATCTGCTGGTGCCGACCGACCCGGTGGGGGCGGTGCTGTTCGCCCACGGCAGCGGCAGCTCACGGCACAGTCCGCGTAACGTCGCCGTGGCGAGGTCCCTCAGCGCGGGCGGGCTGGGCACCGTCCTGGTAGACCTGCTCACCCCGGAGGAGGCCGAGGCGGACGCCGTCACCGCGGAACTGCGCTTCGACATCGACCTGCTGGCCGCCCGGCTGGCCGGGATCGTGGACTGGCTGGTCTCGGCGCGCCCCTTCGGCGGGGCCCGGATCGGCATCTTCGGGGCCAGTACGGGTGCCGCGGCCGCCCTGGTCGCGGCGGCCCGACGGCCGGAGCAGGTGCACGCCGTGGTGTCCCGAGGGGGTCGCCCCGACTTGGCCGGTGCCGCCCTGGGCCAGGTACGCGCCCCCACCCTGCTGCTCGTCGGTGGCCTGGACGAGCAGGTGCTCGCGCTCAACCGGCAGGCGCGCAGCCAACTGACCGCCCTCGCCGACCTGCGGGTGATCCCCGGTGCGACACACCTCTTCGAGGAGCCCGGCACCCTGGAACAGGTGGCCGAGGCGGCGGCCGACTGGTTCCGCGAGCACCTGCACCCCCAACCCGCCCTGGCCTGACCCGGCCGGCCAGGAGCGCGGCGGCCCGGCGGGCGGGGTCAGGGCACCTCAGCCGGGTACGGGATGTGGTGGGGCCGGGGGATCCTCCGGTGCCGGAGGATCCGGACGGGCTGTGGCTGCGGCGGCCTGTCGTTGGCGCTGCACGCTGTCGATGACCCGCCAGGCCACGGCCGTTATCGGCACCGCGACGAAGGCGCCGGCGATGCCGGCGATGAGGGTGCCGGCGGTGACCGCCAACAGGATCACCACCGGGTGCAGCCGTACCTGGCGCTTCATCACCAGCGGCTCCAGCAGGTTCCCCTCGATCTGCTGCACGGCGATCACCGCGGCCAGGGTGAGCAGCGCCGTCGTGGGACCGTTGGCGGCCAGGGCCACCAGCACCGCGACCGCACCGGCCACGGTCGCCCCGATGATCGGTACGAACCCACCGATGAATGTGATCAAGGCCAGGGGGAAGGCCAGCGGCACCCCGAGCAGTACCAGCGCCAGGCCGATGCCGACCGCGTCGATGCCCGCGATCAGCATGGTGCCCCGGCTGTACGAGCCCAGGGTGCGCCAACCGACCCGGCCGGCCTCGGCGGCGATCTCCCGGTTCGGCCCGGCCGTGCGGCGCAACGTCCAGTGCCACATCGCCCGGCCGTCCTTGAGGAGGAAGAACAGCAACACCAGGGCCAGCAGGGCGGAGCCGAACACCTCGGTGACCGTGCGGGCGCTGGCGACCGGGTCGACCTTCTGGCTGGTGGCCGCCTCGCGCAACTGGGCGAGCAGACCGTCGAGCTGCTGGTCGGTCACCGGCAGGGTCGAGGTGATCAGATCGCGGGTTCGCCCGATCCCCTGCCGCAGTTCGTCACCCAGCTCGCTGAACTGGCTGGCGGTCAGGTTCCAGACCAGCACCCCCAGACCGCCCAGGATGCCTAGCAGCAGCAGGACGGTGAGCAGGGCGGCCAGTGAGGCGGGTAGCCGTAGCCGACGCAGCGCGAGTTGCACCGGGTCGAGCAGCGCGGCGAGGAAGAAGGTGGCGGCCAGGGCGATGGCCAGCGGCGTGACCAGGATGATGATCCGGGCCAGCAGGTAGAGCCCGGCGGCGATCACCACCAGGCAGGCGCTCCACAGCACGGCGGTACGTACCAGCCAGGGCAGGCTCGCCCACGCCTGTCGTGGTCCGGCTCCCCGGTCCGCTGCCTCCTCGGTCCCGCGCCCGGCACCCGCTGCGACCACGTCGCCCTCCTCGCGTCCGCGAGGAGGTACCCATCCACCCCCCATCCGACACCGCCCACCCGCCCCCAGCCTGGGTGATCAAGAGGTTTCGGTCGGGATTCAGGCCGATCCGGACCAAAACTTCTTGATCAACGCCCCGAGCGGCGGGGGTGGGGGTGGGGTGGGGTGGTTAGTAGGCGGTGGCGGGGGTTCGGGGGGTGGAGACGGGGACGGCGGGGAGGTCGCGGGTCTGGTCGGTGTCGGGTTCGGCGAAGGGGAGCAGGGAATCCTGGGGTTCGGCTGCCGGCAGGAGGGCGGAGACGGTCTCCGCTCGCAGGCTGCGGGCGGCTGCGGCGGCCGCCTCGGCGGCGTGCCAGGCTTCCTGCTCCAGGTCGCGGGCGATGCGCTGCTGGGCCAGCCGGTGGTCGCGGATCGCCCGGTGCAGCACCAACTCCTGCTCGACCGGGTGCAGGCGGGGATCCCAGCCACGGTGCGCGAAGACGTCACTGAGCTGCTCCACCGACAGATCCCGCCGCCAGTACGCCTCCAGGGCCGCCCGGTGCAACCAGCGCTCCCGGTCGGCGTACTCGGCCGGGGTGCGGGGGGTCTGCGGCAGCGGCATGCTCGCGGCGTCGGCCAACCGACGAACGTCCGCCTCCGCCGCCTGGTACGCCTGCCACGCCTGCTCGGCCGCGTCCTGCGCGGCCACCCACTCCTCGCGTCGGCGGTGAGCGGTCGCCTCGGCCCGCTCGGCGGCCACCATGACCTCCTGAGCCCACCGGTCCTCCTCGTGGGGCTCCGGCGGACTCGGCAGGGCGGCCTCGCGGATGCGGGCACCCACGTCGAACCGGAGCCGCCGGGGACGCAGCAGCAGAGCGGAGACGGCAAGCGTGACGATGCCCAACAGGCTCAGCCAGATCGCGGCGGCCCGGGGCACGTCGGGAAGGACGGCGGAGAGAGTGGTCTGCATCATCAGCACCTCGTGGCGGATAGGTTTCGTCGTCTGTGCTGCCAGGGCGGGAACGAGGCCGGGAGGCGGTGGCACGGGTTCTGGACTGCGGCCCTGGCCGGGGGCGGGACGGGACGGTATCGGCGGTGGTCAGCCCCCGGTCGGCCGATGGTTCTCAGCCCGACCCGGTCGGGCGGCGCTCCTCGGCTCGCTCCGGTCAGGCGGTGGGTGGGCCGCGCCGGGTCGGTTCACCGGCACCGGTCGCGAGGTGTACGACGGCGGGCCGGGGCGCGACGGCGATGGCCGGCGCGGCAGCGGCCTCGGAGGGCTCAGGGTGCGACACCACGGTTACGGCGAGCGCCCGGACGGGCTGGGTTGGCGCGTGACCGATGGCGGACGCAACGGAGAGCGCAGACCCGGTGGCGGGCGCAGCGGTGACCGCAGGCCCGGTGGAGGTCGACACCTCTCGTCCCGGCCACTTGGTCAGGGGGCCATCCACGGCTCGGCTGGCGAGTCCGGTGGTGGCCGGCGCCGCCGGGAGATCGGTGGTGTCGGGGCGACCTGCGGTGGCCCCGCCGAGACCGACCGCGAGGATGAGTGCCACCAGCGCCAGGCGGGTCAGATCCGCCAGCGCGCAGCGCCCGGCCGGCCACAGTGGACGGGCGAACGCGAAAGTCGGCACGCGGTCAAACCTATCGCCCCTGCCGCAGGATCGCAGCGGTCCGTTCGGCCCGGGATGGTGAAGCCGACCACGCCGTCACTGCCGCAGCGGACGGGTCGCCGGGGCCGCACAGCTGTCAGGGGGTGGGGCCGGCCACCGGCTCCTTGGTGAACAACGCCAGCAGGTCGCCGACCTGCCGATCGGCCTCGGCGGGGTGACGGAACCGGCCGGCCGGGTTGAGGGTGTACTCGTTGCGTCGCCCGACCCGGGTGCGGTGCAGGTAACCCCCGGCCTCCAGGTCGGCGACGATGGCCTGGGCGGCCCGCTCGGTCACCCCCACCTCGTCGGCGACGTCCCGCAACCGGGCGGTGGGGTTGCGGGCGATGGCGAGCAGCACATGAGCATGATTGGTGAGAAAAGTCCAGTTACGGGCGTTCTCCCGCTCGCCGGTGGTTGCCATGCCGCCCATCGTATGGGCCTTTCGGCTTCTCCGGGCCACGCCGTCCGGCCCGAGCATCCTGACCTGCGCGAAGGCAAGTGTCCGGCGATACCTGAAATGCATATCACGCATTGCTTGACGCGGCTTGTAGTGCGTGTGACGGTTGGAGCAGCCCGCGACCAGCGTCGGCCGGGGTGACCAGGCATCCCATGAGCAGCGAGGAGACGCCGGATGAGTCGACCCGGAGCGATCGGAACACACCCAGGGCTGGAGCGTGAACTGCTCACTGCGGATCTTCCGGGTGCCCCGCAGCGGGCGCTCGCCGAGCTGATCGCCGGCAACCGGCGGTTCGTCACCGACACCCCGTGGCATCCGAATCAGAACGCCGGGCGGCGCGCCGCCGTGGCGGCCGAGCAGCATCCCTTCGCGGTGATCGTGGGCTGCTCGGACTCCCGACTGGCCGCCGAGATCATCTTTGATCGTGGGCTGGGGGACCTCTTCGTGGTCCGTACCGCCGGGCACACCATCGGCCCCGAGGTGCTGGGCAGCGTCGAGTACGCGGTGGCCGTCCTGCGTACGCCGTTGGTGGTGGTGCTCGGGCACGACTCGTGCGGTGCCGTGCAGGCGGCCCGGGCGGCCCTGGCCACCGGCAGCACCCCCGCCGGGCACCTGGGCGCGGTGGTGGACGCCGTGGTGCCCAGCCTGCGCCGGGCGGAGGCCGCCGGGGTGGAGGACCTGAACCAGATCGTCGACATCCACATCGCGCAGACCGTGACGGCGATGCTGGAGGCCTCCACCACCCTGGCCGCCGAGGTGTCCGCCGGGCGCTGCGCGGTGGTCGGCATGTCGTACCGGCTGGCCGCCGGGGAGGCCCGGGCGGTGGCCGCGGAGCCCGCCGACCTGGTTGCCACCGCCGCCCTCGCCGCCTGACGACGAGGGCCGTCCTGCCAGACGGCGGGACGGCCCTCGAAGCGGTGCCGGAGACGCTAGAGCATCGAGACGTGTACGTGATCGGTGTGGTTCGACGGGCCGCTGTAGGAACTCCATCCGGTCGCCGGGAACCAGATCTGCCGGTTCCAGATCACGTAGTAGACACCCAGCCGGTCGGCGTTACGGACCAGGAAGGCGGCCAGGTTGTTGCCGTAGATCCGGGTGTCGTTGTTGTACCAGGGGCGGAAACCGCTGTTCTGCAACGACCAGTCACAGGCCCGGCCCTTGGGGTGCTCCCACTTGTCACCCGGGCGGTAGCAGCCGACGAACCGGTTGAAACCGGCCCGCTTGACCTCCTTGTACATGTGCAGGGTGCGCGCGGTGATGCAGCCCGAGGTGGTCGGGTCGTCCTGGTTGCACGACTCGGGCTTCCAGCCGCCGTCGGAGGACCGGTTGGGGCCGGGGCGGGCCACCGGGGAGGTAGCGGCCACCAGGCCACCGGTGAGGCCGACCCCACCGACCAGCCGGAGGGACTTCTCCGCGTCGCTCTTCTTGCGGGCCATGTCGTTGGTCAGCTTCTGCTGCTCGCGTACCTCGGCGTCGAGCGCCAGCTTGGCCGTCTCGGCGCGGCGCTTGACCGCGTTGACCTCGGCCAGCTTCTTGCTGTTGACCAGGTTCAGCTCGTCCAGGGCGGAGGCCCGGTGGATGAAGGAGTCCGGGGCGTCGGTCTGCAACAGCATGGCGATCGCGCCGACCCGCCCGGTCCGGTACGACTGGGTGGCGATCTCGGCGACCTGTGGGGCTAGGGCGTCCAGGTCGGCCTCCGCGCGGCGGAGTTCGACGGCGAGCTTGAGCTGCTTCTTCTTGGACTTCTCCAGCTTCGACTTGGCCTTTGTGTAGTCCCGGTTGGTCGCCTCGATCAACTCGTTGAGCATCGGCGGATCGTCGTCGTGACCGGCTGGTTTGGGGGCGTTCGGCGCAGCCGTCGCCGGCAGGGGGCCGGCGAAGACGGCGAACGCGGCGAACACGGCCACCACGGGCGTCAACCAGCGGCGTAGGGGTGCCGTCACTGTCTTCCCTTCCATCGACCGCCGACCGGGTTAGCTGACGGGTTCGGGACGGAAGTGGCCCCTACCGCTTTCGCGGATTCACCCCAGGTACCTGGGTCCCCGGCTCGCCTGGCGGCGATTGGGCGGTGGCACCGCAGGCGCCGGTGCGCGCCTTCGGCGGTGACCGGCAGTGAGGTTACCCGAGAGTCCGTCTGGGCTTCTACGTACCGAACCCGGCGAGATACGTCATTTCGTAATCGCAATGGGTGACGAGCGCCACGCATATCGACCGATGTGGTCGGCGTGCTCACGTTGAGCAGTGTCACCATGGGGTTTCGGTGCTCCTGTCCGGTTCGGGCCACTCCGAACGGGTGGCGGGGGGTGTGTGACGGGTCCGCGGATCGCTGAGAGCCTGCAGGGCCTCGGCCCGGTCCGTAGCCGGCCGGGGGACCCGGGGGCGGCCTTCGCCGACGGCGGCCACCTCGTCGGGGGCGGGGGCCGCGAGGTCTGTCCCGCCGCGCTGCCGACCGGCGGTGGTCACCACCGTGGCCAGGGCGGTGGTCAGGGGTACGGCGGCGATCAGCCCCAGGGTGGCCACCACACTGCGGACGATCTCCTGGGCCAGGAACTCGCTGGTGAGGATCTGCCCCAGGGCGCGGGAGTCGGCCGTCAGCAGGAGCAGCAGGGGCAGTGAGGCACCGGCGTACGCCAGGACGATGGTGTTCACCACCGAGGCGATGTGCGCCCGGCCCACCCGGGTGGCCGAGCGGTACAGCTGGCGGCGGGACAGGTTGGGGTTGGCGTGGGCCAACTCGGTGACCGCCGCGGCCTGGGTGACGGTGACGTCGTCGAGGACCCCCAGCGAACCGATGATGATGCCGGCCAGCAGCAGGCCGTGCAGGTCGACATCGCCCCGGAACATCGACAGGGTGGTGGCGTCCTCGCTGCCGAACCCCGTCAGGTGGGTGGCGTTCGTGGCGGCCAGACCGAGCAGCCCGGTGAGCACCAGGGCGCCGAGGGTGCCGAGTACGGCCACCGAGGTCTGCGCGGACACCCCGTGGGTCAGGTACAGCACCACGAACATGATCAACGCGGCGCCGACGATGGCCACCACCAGGGGCGGCTGGCCGGCGCTGATGCCCGGCAGTACGAAGGTGAGCAGGATGGCGAAGCTGGCCCCCAGCCCGGCCAGGGCCGCCAGCCCGCGCAGCCGCCCGAAGGCCACGATGGCGGCGGCGAAGAGCACCCCCAGCCAGATCAGGGGCATCCCCCGCTGGTGCTCGGCGATGTTGTAGTTGCTGATCGAGGGGTCCTCCGGGTCGATCAGCGAGACCAGGATGACCTCGTCGCCGACGTCCACCGAGGGGGCGCCCGGCCCGGCCGGGATGGGGGTGTCGACCTGCTGACCGGCGTCCGGGCCGTCCTGGACCTGCACCGTGACGGTGCCGCAGGGACCCCCGCCGGTGGTCGGGGTGCCCTCCGGCACGGTGGGGTTGGGCGGGCAGGGTTCGGTGACCACCCGGGTGACCGTGCCCTGGTAGCGGGGCAGGTCGTCGGCGGCCTCCGGGCGGGGGGCGTCGCGGGGCCAGAGCACCAGGGCGGCGATCACCGTGACGAGGAAGAGGGGGACGACCGTCACGATGAGGATCCGCCGCACCCCGGGCGGGGTGGGCGGAGCGGCCCGGCTGTGATCGGCGCCCATTCGCTAGTCTCCCAACGATCTCTTCAGCGGAGTACGTGTCGGCGGGCGAGTCGGTTCAGCCCGGTCGTACGACTGTCGCGGTGGGCGGCCGAGGTGGCCGGAATGTGGCGGACCCGCTGCGTACGGTGATTGCCGGGGTGGGCTCTGACCGGCCGCCGGGCAGTGGCGGCGGATGCGGGTGCGCCGCCGGTGGCGGACGCAGGCCGGTGGGCCCGGATGTCGGCAGACCATCGTCTGGGAATCGTAGCCAGCCCGGGATCGGATCGCAGGTCGCGCCCGTTCCTCGGCGGTTCGCGGCCGGCGACCTGGGTGTCGTGGTGGGGTTCAGCCCCGCTTCATCAGGCGGCCCACGGCGGCCATCATCTCGGTGGCCATCTCGTCGGCGCGGCCTTCGACTGCGCCGGTGTGCATGCAGTGCCGGGCGTGCCCGTCGAGCAGGCCCAGGGCGACCTTGTCCAGTGCCGCCTGGATGGCGGAGATCTGGGTGAGCACGTCGATGCAGTAGCGATCCTCGTCGACCATCTTCTCGACGCCGCGCACCTGACCCTCGACCCGGCGCAGCCGGGCTAGCAGTTGGTCCTTGCTGGCGGTGTAGCCGCGGATCGGCGTGGGTGTGGTCATGGTAACGAGGATAACGTACCCCCTGGGGGTATGTTAGGGTCGCGATTGGAGATACCCCCCGTGGGTATTCTTCAAGAGGCCGGCCGCCCCTCGGTCGGGTCAGGCGGAGGAGGAGAGTTCCATGGTCACCACGACGTACCAGGTGCAGGGCATGACCTGCGGACACTGCGTCGGCGCGGTCAGCGCCGAGGTCACCGCGCTGCCCGGGGTCACCGAGGTAGCGGTCGACCTGGCCACCGGCCAGGTCAAGGTCATCAGCGAACAGCCGCTGGACGCCGAGGCGGTCCGCGCGGCCGTCGACGAGGCCGGATACGAACTGGTCGGCGCCTGAGGCGACCGACGGCGGAAACCCGAGGTGCGACCATGAACACAGCGACGAAGCTGACCGGCTTCGCGCTAGGTCTGGTGGCGGTTTTCGGCGCGGCCTACGGGGTCGGTCAGCTGACCGACCCGCCCGCCCCGATCGTCGCCGAGGGCCACCAGGCGGGCGACGGCTCGCACGACACGACCGCACCCGGCCACGACACCCCGGATCCCGGTGGGCACCTACCGGGCGGGCTGCTCGTCTCCGACCGGGGCTACACCCTGGTGCCGGTCGCCGCCCCCGAGGGCGAGTTCGCCTTCCGGGTCACCGGCCCTGACGGGAAGCCGGTGACCCGGTACGAGGTGAACCACGACAAGCCGATGCACCTGATCGTCGCCCGGCGTGATCTCGGCGGCTTCCAGCACGTGCACCCGGAGATGGCCGCCGACGGCACCTGGCGGGTCGCCTCGCCGTTGAGTTCCCCCGGGGTGTGGCGGGCCTTCGCCGACTTCACCCCGACCGGCGGCGAGGCCCTGACCCTCGGGGTGGACCTGACCGTGCCGGGGGAGTTGACCGAGCAGCCCCTGCCCGCCCCGGCCAGCAGCACCCGGGTCCACGACTACACCGTCGACTTCCACGGCACCCCCCAGCCGGGCGGCAACACCACCCTGACCTTCACCGTCAGCCGGGACGGGGTGCCGGTCCGGAATCTCGAACCGTATCTGGGAGCCTTCGGCCACCTGGTCGCACTGCGTCAGGGGGACCTGGCCTACCTGCACGTGCACCCCGAGGGTCAGCCGGGCGACGGACGGACGGCACCCGGGCCCCAGGTGCGCTTCGGCGCCGAGTTCCCCACGGCCGGGGCGTACCGGCTCTACCTCGACTTCCGCCACGACGGGGTGGTACGCACCGCCGAGTTCACCGTGCACGTCGGTGACCCGGGCGCCATCCCCAGCCCGGGGGGCCTCATCGCCGACGAGCACGGCACCCCCGGACACGAGCACAACTGACGGGACCAGCGATGACCACCAGCAGCCCGCTGCCCACCGCGACCAACCAGATCGAGCTGTCGATCGGTGGGATGACCTGCGCCGCGTGCGCCGCCCGCATCGAGAAGAAGCTGAACCGGCTGGAGGGGGTGCAGGCCAGCGTCAACTACGCCACCGAGAAGGCCAGCGTCTCCTACCCGGAGTCGCTGACCCCGCAGGACCTGATCGCCACGGTGGAGAAGACCGGCTACCAGGCCAGGCTGCCCGAGCCGCCCGCCGCGGAAGCCACCGGCGAGGAGCCGGTGGACGAGCTGCGGAGTCTGCGTACCCGACTGTGGGTCTCGGTGGCGCTGGCCGTGCCGGTGATCGTGCTGGCCATGGTGCCGGCCTGGCAGTTCACCTACTGGCAGTGGCTGTCCCTGGTGCTGGCCGCCCCGGTCGTGGTCTACGGCGGGCTGCCGTTCCACCGGGCCGCCCTGGTCAACCTGCGACACGGCGCCGCGACCATGGACACCCTGGTCTCGGTGGGCACCCTGGCCGCCTTCGGCTGGTCGGTGTGGGCCTTGTTCCTCGGCACCGCCGGCACCCCCGGAATGACCCACCCCTTCAGCTTCGACATCAGCCGTACCGACGGTGCCGGCAACATCTACCTGGAGGCGGCGGCCGGGGTTACCGCCTTCATCCTCGCCGGGCGGTACTTCGAGGCCCGGTCCAAGCGCACCGCCGGGGCGGCCCTGCGGGCCCTGCTGGAACTCGGCGCCAAGGACGTCTCCGTGCTGCGCGCCGGGGTGGAGCAGCGGATCCCGGTCGAACAGCTCGCGGTGGGGGACCGGTTCGTGGTGCGGCCCGGCGAGAAGATCGCCACCGACGGCAAGGTGGCGGAGGGCTCCTCGGCGGTCGACACCAGCCTGGTCACCGGGGAGTCCGTGCCGGTCGAGGTCGGGGTGGGCGACCCCGTGGTCGGGGGCTGCGTCAATGCAGGCGGACGACTGGTGATCACCGCCACCCGGGTCGGCGGCGACACCCAACTGGCCCAGATGGCCCGGCTGGTCGAGCGGGCGCAGTCCGGCAAGGCCGCCGCCCAACGGCTGGCGGACCGCATCTCCGGGATCTTCGTACCGGTCGTCCTGCTGCTGGCGGCCGGGACCCTGGGCTGGTGGCTGGGCTCCGGGGCCGGACCGACCGCGGCCTTCACCGCCGCGGTGGCGGTGCTGATCATCGCCTGCCCCTGCGCCCTGGGCCTGGCCACCCCGACCGCCCTGCTGGTCGGCACGGGACGCGGAGCCCAACTGGGTGTGCTGATCAAGGGGCCGGAGATGCTGGAGTCCACCAAGCGGGTGGACACGGTAGTGCTGGACAAGACCGGCACGGTCACCACCGGACGGATGACCCTGCTGGAGGTGACCCCGGGCGCGGGCGAGCAGCGGGACGAGGTGCTCCGGCTGGCCGCCGCCCTGGAGGCCGGCTCGGAGCATCCGGTGGCCCGGGCCGTGGTCGCCGGGGCCGCCGAGGTCGGCGAGTTGCCGCCGGTCACCGGTTTCGCGAACGTCGCCGGGCTGGGGGTCACCGGCGCAGTGGAGGGCCGGGAGCTGCTGCTGGGTCGATCCCGACTGCTGCGGGAGCGGGGTCTGGTCGTACCGGAGGATCTGGCGCGGGCGGCGACCGAGGCGGAGGCGGCCGGGCGTACGGCGGTGGTGGTCGGTTGGGAGAACCGGGCCCGGGCCGTGCTGGCGGTGGCCGACCAGGTCAAGCCGACCAGCGGGGAGGCGGTACGCCGGCTGCGGGCTCTCGGCCTGACCCCGGTGCTGCTGACCGGTGACAACGCCACCGTCGCGGCGGCGGTGGCCGCCGAGGTGGGCATCGACGAGGTGATCGCGGAGGTGCTGCCGGCGGAGAAGGTCGAGGTCGTCTCCCGGCTTCAGGCCGAGGGGCGGGTGGTGGCGATGGTCGGTGACGGGGTCAACGACGCCGCCACCCTGGCCCAGGCCGACCTCGGCCTGGCCATGGGCACCGGCACGGACGCGGCGATTGAGGCCTCCGACCTGACCCTGGTCCGGGACGACCTGCTGGCCGCGGTGGACGCCATCCGGCTGGCCCGGCGCACCCTGGGCACCATCAAGGGCAACCTGTTCTGGGCCTTCGCGTACAACGTGGCGGCCCTGCCCCTGGCCGCCGCCGGGCTGCTCAACCCGATGATCGCCGGGGCGGCGATGGCCTTCTCCTCGGTGTTCGTGGTGGCCAACAGTCTGCGGCTGCGTCGGTTCCGTCCGGTCGTCGGCTGACTCAGGTGATTCGCCGGGGCTCGGCTGGGTACCTGATGGAGGTAGCCAACGAACGAACCCGGGAGGCTGACATGGGTGTCGAGGACAAGTTCAACAACAGCACCGAGAACACCACCGGCAAGGTCAAGGAGGGTGTCGGCCGGGTCACCGACAACGAGCAGTTGGAGGCCGAGGGCCGCGCCGATCAGACCCGCGCCAACATCAAGCAGGCCGGTGAGAAGATCAAGGACGCGTTCCGGAGCTGACCTGCTGACCCACCGAGCCGCCGGGTCGACTGTCGTCGCCCGGCGGTTCGCTGTGTACGGCCGCACCCGGCATCGGGGGTTGACCGGCGGTGAGCCGGAGGGTGAAGCCCTCGGCGTCCCGATAGTGGGTGACGTGGTTGCACGACTGGTGGGTGATCCACAGGCCCAGGCCGCCCGGCTTGCCGTCGGTCGGCGGCAGCAGGCCCGCGTAGGGATCCTCCGGCCCCTGGCCGGTGTCGCTGACGGTGGCCACGATGCGGTCCGGGGCCGTCCACAGGCGCAGCCGCACGGGTGGAGACCCGTGCCGCAGCCCGTTGGTCACGGTCTCGCTGACCGCGATCACGAAGTCGTCGAAATCCTCCGCCGGTAGCTGCCCGGGACCCGCCCGGTGCACCGCCGAGCGGGCCTGCGCGGCGGTCGGGTCGGTCAGTTCGAGCACCGGCGGGTACGCCTGGATCGGGTCGGGAGGCACCGGCCGGTTGCGCCGCAGGAAGGTCTCCGGAGGCAGAAAGTCGGGGCTGGGCAGGTGCCCCCGGTCGGCGGTGGCGAAATGGGGGTGGGTGGCGGCGACATCGGCCAACACCTCGGCCGGGGTGATCCGGGTGTCGTACGCGCACATGCTCCACAACGGCCAGTCGTCGTACGCCCGGTTGATCGCCGCTTCGTACCGGGCCCACCAGTCCCAGGTCGGCCCGAGCGAGGGCGGCGGCACCTCGCCGATGATCCGGATCTGCTCCGCACCGTCGGCCACCAGGTCGGCCAGGAGCTTGCGGTACATCCGGATCGCGGCGGTGGGCCGGGCGTACACCCCGGCACCGGTGAGGAACTGCACCCCGCTGTCGGTCGGCAACGCCGAGCGGACCAGGCCGCCGGTGCGCTCGCCGAGGGCCACGAAGGTCGGCTCGCCGGCCGCCACCCCGTCCAGCAGGAAGGGCACCGCGACGGCCAGCAACTCCTCGTCCAGGGCGTAGCACAGGGCCTCGTGGAAGTAGCCGGACCGTCCAGCGGCCGGACCCGTTCTCACCGGGCCACCTCCACACACAGACCGGGCAGATCCAACAACGCGACCAGGCGGGCGGTGCCGGCCGGAGAGCCGCGCAGCACCAGTCTCGCCTCCCACTGCCGGGCGTACTCACTCAGATGAACCAGCGTACGGTGATCGAGGAAACGTAGCCCACGCGCGTCCAGTGTCAACTCGCCGTCGACCGGTCGCAATTCGGTGCGCTCCAAGGCTTCGCGGAACAGGTCGTGGTTGGCCGGGTCGAGTTCCCCGGCGAGCACTGCGTGACCCTGGTGGGTCGTCGGGGCGTACAACCGGAACAGCAGGTCGGCCACGTTGTGCTCCGGATGCAGACAGGCCAGCTCGGCTATCGCCCGATCCCCCAACGAGGGCCGGTGGTACCCGCACATGCCGTGGAAGGCCGCCCCGTACATCATCCGGTTGATCCGCTGTTCGTAGCGGGCGAAGGTCTCGCGCTGGGCCGGGGTACGGACCAGATCGGTGCAGTCCGCGGCGACCCGCAGGCCGCGGTAGCCGGCGTCGAGGGCCGCCTGGATGGCCGACTGGTACGCCGCCACCTGACCGGCCGGGTCGACCACCGCCGGGCCGGAGTAGGTCGCGTCCAGGGTGAGCACCTCGGCGGCACCGGCGGGCAGCGCGTCGGCGAACAGGTCCAGCTCGCGCCACCGGTCGCGGACGGGAACAGGTGAGTCGGGGACGACGTACCAGACCCGCTCGCCGGCGGCCAGGCCGGCCCGGAGGAAGTCCTCCGCCCGGGTGGTGAACTCGGCGGGATCGTCGTAGGCCCAGCACAGATGCCCGTACCCTCGGGCCTGCTCGATCACCTCACACGCCTCATCGTCGCAGTCTACGGCCCATCCCGGCGGACCGCGCGATTCGAGTGAGTCGATCGGCGCACCAGGTAGGCCGGGTCGGGTCGGTCAGGCGGCACGGCGAGAGGCCTGCCCCGAGACATGGTGGGCCTGAGCCGAGTACGGGGGCAGCAGCCGCAGGGTGGCGGGCTCCTCGGTCTCGTCGAGGCGCAGCCGCCAACGGGACCGTTCCGGGCGCTGCCGATCGCTCGGGTCACCCGGCTGCCGCATGCTGCGCGCCAGTAGCAGGGTGATCAGATAACCGACCACCAGGAAGCCGTGACTGACCAGGCGTTCCACCGCTACCTGGGAGGCGACGAGATCGTTGATCGACAGCAGCACGAGGGTGGCCACGAAGGCACTGAGCATCGGCAGCAGCCCGGAGGGGCGGGTGCGGCGCAGCGCCACGAAGAGGAAACCGGCCCCGACCGCCACGTTCCAGGCGGCGGACTCGTGCCACAGGTGTTGGCCGCTGGCGTGCAGGTGCTGGGCGACCTCGGCCCGCCCGACCTGCGCCAGCCCGAGGACCAACTGCACCGCCCCGAGCAGCCCCAGGGCGGTCCGCAGGGTGGTCACCCGGGTGACCCGACCGGCTAGCGGGGCGAACCGGCGTCGCCGCGGGAGGGGGGTACGCCCACCCTGCGGCGGCACCGCGCTGAGGATGGCCCCGGTCAGGTCCGGCAGCTGCGACACCACCTGGGTACGCGCCCGTCGGGTCACCGTGGTGACCCGCTCCAGCCAGCCCTGGCAGGACACACAGATGTCGAGATGCCGGTCGGCCGCACGCTCCTCATCCGGCGTCGCCTCGCCGTCCAACCGCGCCGACAGAATCTCCCGCCACTGCTCGCACCCCATGTACCGATAGTCGCTCATCAGGTCGGCATGGTTCCCCACCGGGCCACTTCGTAGCTGGTCAGGTGGTACCTCGGGCCGCCCGCCCGATCGACTGACCCGCCGCCGGGTGCGTCCGCCCCCGGATCAACCTGCGCCGCAGTTCGTCGGCCCCCCACACGACGACGGGGAAGACCAGTAGCAGCGCCAGGGCCGGTGGCGGTGGTGGCCGGGTACCGAAGACCTCCGGCAACGGCGGCAGGGCCACGATGACGGCGGCGACGGCGAGTTCGAAGGCGATGCCCCACAGCAGCAGGCGGTTGGAGAACACCCCGACGGCCCGCAACGGAGCGCGTTCGGTACGGGCCGCGAACGCGGTGCCGATCTGACAGGCCACGATGCCGAGGAAGGTCATCGTGGTGGCCTGGAGGTAGGTCTCGTGCAGCGCGGTGCCCGGCCCGGTCGGCGCGCCCGGCGTCCAGCCGCCGGCGAGCAGGACGGCGAAGAAGCCCGCCATCACCAGTACGGCGGAGACCAGCCCGAGGAACGCCCAGGCCCGCAGCAGCATCCGCCGGTCGATGACCCGTTCGGTACGCCGTCGGGGTGGGCGGTTCATCAATCCCGGCTCGGCCGGCTCCCGACCCAGCGCCAGGGCGGGCAGCGTCTCCGTGCCCAGGTCGATGGCGAGGATCTGGAGCACGGTCAACGGCAGCGGCACCGCCCCGGCGGAGAGCGCGAAGATCAGGAACGGGACGACCTCGGGCGTGGTGTGGGCGAGGATGTACAGGATGAACTTGCGGACGTTGGCGTAGACCCGGCGACCGGCCCCGACGGCGGCCACGATGGTGGCGAAGTTGTCGTCGGTGAGCACCATCGTCGCGGCTTCCCGGGTCACGTCCGTTCCGGAACGTCCCATCGCCACACCGATGTCGGCCCGGCGCAGGGCCGGCGCGTCGTTGACCCCGTCGCCGGTCATCGCCACGATCTGGCCGTCGGCGCGCAGTGCCTCGGCGATGTGCAGCTTGGCCTCGGGCGACACCCGGGCGAAGATCACTTCGCGTTGCTCGGCGAGCAGGTCCCGCAGCGCCTGGGGAGTCATCCGGTCGAGATCCGCGCCGGTCAGCACGGTCGGATCGCCCCGGGTGATCCCGACCTGCCGGGCCACGGCGGTCGCGGTCAACCCGTGGTCGCCGGTGACCATGATGATCCGGATTCCCGCGGTGTGGCACTTGGCCACCGCGTCCGGCACCGCTGCCCGGGGTGGATCCACCATGGCGACGAAGCCGAGGAAGGTCAGCTCCCGCTCGGCCGTGTCCCGATCCCCGGGCGGCCCGGTCAACCGGCGTCGTGCCAGGGCGAGGACGCGGCGGCCCTGCCGAGCCTGCCCGGTCACCGCTTCGGCCAGCTCGGCCCGGGCCTGCTCGGTCAGTGACCGGTCGTCGCCGTCGGCACCGATGATCCGGGTGCAGCGGCGCAGCACCTCCTCCGGCGCACCCTTGGTGTGCAGCCAGAGATCCGCACCGACGGCGTCGACGGTGGACATCAGCCGCAGTCTCGGGTCGAAGTGGAACTGGCTCTGCCGCCGGCTGCCGCCCGGCTGCCGGATCATCGCGGCGAAGTGCAGCAGCGCGGTCTCGGTAGGGTCGCCGACGTCGGCGTCCGGGCGCAGTTCGGCGTTGTTGCAGGCGGCCGCCGTGGCGGCCAGGGCGGACAGCGCGGGACCGGGCGACGGCACCGGGTCGGGCAGTGGATCCAGCAACTCGTCGGCGGCGCGTACAGCGGTCACCCGCATCCGGTTCTCGGTGATGGTGCCGGTCTTGTCGGTGCAGATGACGGTGGTGGAGCCGAGGGTCTCCACGGCGCTGAGCCGCTTGATCACCGCACCCAGCCGGGCGAGTCCGCGTACGCCGACGGCCAACGCCAACGTGATGGTGGGCAGCAGTCCCTCAGGCACGTTCGCGACCAGCAACCCGATCGCGAAGGTGAACGCGTCGGAGATCGGCATACCGGCGGCCAGCACCCCGATGGGGAAGAAGACCACACCGGCACCGATCGCCACCGCCGCGATCAGCCAGGCCACCCGACGTACCTGCCGTTCGAGTGGGCTCTCCTCCCGACCGACCCGCTGGGACAGGGCGGCGATCCGGCCCAGTTCGGTACGCATCCCGGTCGCGTAGATCATCCCGCGTGCCTCGTCCGACAGGCAGGACGTACCGCTGAACACCAGGTTGCCGGCCTCGGTCAGGCTCTCGGCCGGACCGGTCGCGTCGGCGCTGCGGTAGGCGGGCTGCGACTCGCCGGTCAGGGCGGACAGGTCGACCTCGACACCGCCGTCGAGCAGCCGGGCGTCGGCGCTGATCCGATCTCCCTCGCCGATGGCGATCACATCACCCGGGACCAGTTCCCCGGCGGGAACCTCCTGCCAGTTGCCGTCCCGCAAGGCCCGCGCCTGCTGGGGGAGGTACCGGGTCAGTGCCTCGACCGCCCGCTCGGCCTGCCGTTCCTGCACCGAGGCGAACACCGCGTTGACCGCGATGACCGCCAGGATCGCCGCGCCCAGCACGGCGGTACCGGCCACCCAGGCGAGGATCGCGGCCACCCACAACAGCAGGGCTAGGGGATGGATCAGCTGCCGCCCGAGCTCCCGCCACCAGCTTCGTCTGCGGGTTCGGCGCAGCTCGTTGCGGCCGTACTCGGCGAGCCGTTGGCGGGCCTGGTCGGTGGTCAGCCCGTGTTCGCTCGCGTCGAGCCGGTGCAGCAGGTCGGGCAGCGGCGACTGCGGGTCCACGGCCTGCTCACCCCGCACCGGAGCCTCCTCGCCCAGCTCAGCGGGCCGCCGTCTACCCGCCTGCGGCCAGGGCAAACCAGGCGCTCAGGCCCAGATCGCCTCGGCCAGGGTGACGCCGACGAACGCGGCACCGAGCGCGGCGGTCACACTGACCACGACGTTGGCCAGGGCGTACCGGCGGGCACCAGTCTCGACGAGGCGGATCGTCTCGTAACCGAAGGTCGAGTAGGTGGTCAGCGCCCCGCAAAGCCCGCTGCCGAGCAGGGCGACCAGGGAACCGGGCACTGCGCCTGCCCCCGCGCCACCGATCAGCGCCCCGAGGATCAGGGAGCCCAGCACGTTGACGGTGAGGGTGCCCCACGGGAACGCCGAGCCGTGCCGGGCCTGCACCGCCCGGTCGAGCAGGTAGCGCAGTGGTGCGCCGACGGCCGCGCCGAGCGCCACGAGCAGGACTGTCACCCGCTGCTCCGCAGGCGTCGCAGGCCGGTCGCCAGCCGGGTGAGTGTGAGTCCGACGCGGACGGCGACGAGCGCGGCGACCAGGGTGCCGGCCAGGTACAGCAACGCCGTCCGCGGCGCACCGACCGCCACCGCCTGCTGCACCTCCACCGCGTACGTGGAGAAGGTGGTGTATCCGCCGAGCACCCCGACGCCGAGGAAGGGCCGAACCAGTCGAGGCGCGGTCCACACCTCGGTGATCAAGACCATCAGTACGCCGATGAGCAGGCAGCCCGAGACGTTGACCGCGAAGGTGGCCGACGGAAAGCCGGTGGGGGAGTGTGGCCACGCCACCGCCAAGCCGTGCCGCAGGACGGCGCCGATCATGCCGCCGAGGGCGATCGCCGCCAGCAGGCTGGGGGTGCCGCCGCGCAACTCGGCACGCTGGCGCGGGACGCGGAGGTCGACGTCCGGATCGACGGGTGGCTGCTCGGGCGGCACGGTCACCACCTCCTCAACGCCGACCGAGAGTAGTCCCCGGGCATCTGGTTGCCTGCGGTGACGCGCAGTAGGGTGCGGCAGGTGACCGTGCTGCGTTCCGTCGTGCTGTTCGTGCTGGCCGCTGTCGCCGAGATCGGTGGGGCCTGGCTGGTGTGGCAGGGCTGGCGGGAGCACCGGGGGCTGTGGTTCGTCGCCGCCGGGGTGCTGGCCCTGGGCGCGTACGGGTTCGTCGCCACCTTCCAGCCGGATCCGAACTTCGGGCGCATCCTGGCCGCGTACGGCGGGGTCTTCGTCGCCGGCTCCCTGGCCTGGGGAATGATCTTCGACGGCTTCCGCCCGGACCGCTGGGATCTGACCGGAGCGGCCATCTGCCTGCTCGGGGTGGCCGTCATCATGTACGCCCCACGCGGCGCCTGACTCCCGCCAAGAAATCTCTCGGGAAAAGTTTGGCCGTGGTGTCGAATCCCGGTCTTCCCGTTCGAGCTTCCTGGTAGCGGGGCCGAACGGCGCGCCCCGGACAGCGAAGGGAGCCGGGAGATGTCCCGCACCAGCAACCCGGTCAGCACCGGACAGGCGACCGCAGCACCCCGCGAACGCGTCACCGGGACGGGCCCGCGACACCTTCCAGGAGCCGACCCGAGGACGCGGCTGCTGCTGATGCTCGGCCTGCTAGCCGGCCCCGGCTACGTGGTGGTGTCGCTGACCCAGGCACTGACCCGGGAGGGGTTCGATCTCACCCGGCACGCCTGGAGCCTGCTGGCCAACGGTGACTGGGGCTGGATCCAGATGACCAACCTGATCATCACCGGCCTGCTGGTGATCGCGGGTGCGCTCGGCCTGCGGCGGAAACTGCGACCCGGCATCGGCAGCACCTGGCCGCCCCGGCTCCTGGTCGGCTACGGCCTCAGCCTGATCGCCGCAGGGATCTTCCGTGCCGATCCGGCCCTCGGCTTCCCTGCCAGCACACCGGCTGACACCGGCACCATGAGCTGGCACGGACTGCTGCACTTCGGGGCGAGCGCGGTCGGCTTCGGCTGCCTGGCCGCCGCCTGCCTCGGCCTGGCTCGCCGCTTCACCGCTGACCGGCGGCGCGGTTGGGCGGCCTTCTCGCGTACCACCGGGGTGTTGTTCCTGGCCGGGTTCGTCGCGATGGCCGCCGGTGGCGGGCAGGTCGTCACGAACCTGGCGTTCACCGCCGCCATGCTGCTGGCCTGGGCCTGGCTGTCGTTGACGATGCGGCACCACCGCAGCAACATCACCCACTGACATCCATCAAAGAGGAGATCGACATGCGATACCTGGCACTGCTCAAGGCCGTCCAGCCCGACACCCCGGCCCCGCCGGAGCTGATGGCAGCGATCATGAAGCTCGGCGAGGAGGCCACCGGTGCCGGCGTCTTACTCGACCAGGGCGGGCTGGTGCCGAGCACAGCCGGCTGGCGGGTCGATGTCTCCGGCGGGAAGCTGGCCGTCACCGACGGGCCGTTCGCCGAGGCCAAGGAGATCATCAGCTACGCGGTCTGGGAGGTACGCGATCGGGAGGAGGCGGTGGAGTGGACCTCGCGGTTCATGAAGCTGCACCGGGACATGTGGCCCGGCTGGTCGGGTGAGACCGAGGTGCGCAAGGTGTTCGGGCCGGAGGACTTCCCGCCGGCAGCCTGACGGATGGTGGAATCGGTACCGTGACGGCTACCGATTCCACCATCGACGACGCTAGGCGGGCCACCCACCGGGCGGTCGAGGCGGTCTGGCGGATCGAGTCGGCCCGGCTGATCGCCCGCCTGGCCCGGCTCGTCTCCGACGTCGGGCTGGCCGAGGAGTTGGCCCAGGACGCGCTGGTCGTGGCCCTGGAACGCTGGCCGCAGACCGGGGTGCCGGAGAATCCCGGGCCCTGGCTGCTGGCCACCGCCAAGCATCGGGCCATCGACCGGCTGCGCCGCCAGGAACGGTACGCGCGCAAGCTCGCCCTGCTCACCCGGGACATCCAGATCCGGCAGGAGTACGCGGAGGCGGACCGGGACGCCGAGTTGGACGACCACATCGGTGACGACCTGCTGCGGCTGGTCTTCACCGCCGCCCATCCGGTGCTCTCCGGCGAGGCCAAGGTCGCGTTGACGTTGCGGCTGCTCGGTGGCCTGACCACCCCGGAGATCGCTCGGGCGTTCCTGGTCTCCGAGTCCACCGCCGCCCAACGCATCGTCCGGGCGAAACGGACCCTGGCCGCGGCGAACGTGCGGTTCGAACTGCCCACCCGCGCGGAACTTCCGGAGCGGCTAGCGGCGGTGCTGGAGGTCATCTACCTGATCTTCAACGAGGGGTACGCGGCGACCAGCGGCCCGGACTGGGCGCGTCCGGAGTTGTGCCACGAAGCGCTGCGGCTGGGGCGGCTGCTCGCCGGGCTGCTTCCCGCCGAGCCCGAGGTGCACGGCCTGCTGGCCCTGATGGAACTCCAGGCCTCCCGGCTGAGCGCCCGGGTCGACGCCGCCGGCCAGCCGGTGCCCCTGCTGGACCAGGACCGCCGGTCGTGGGATCGGCTGCTGATCCGGCGCGGACTGGACGCTCTGGCCCGCGCCGAGGCGCTGGGCATCGGCAGCTACACCCTTCAGGCCGCGATCGCGGCGTGCCATGCCCGGGCCACCCGCGCCGAGCAGACCGACTGGCCCCGCATCGTGGCCCTGTACGAGGTCCTAGCCCACCTCCAGCCGTCCCCGGTGGTGCTGCTCAACCGGGCTGCCGCGGTGGGTCTGGGGGGTGATCCGAGGCGGGGCCTGTCGCTGGTCGACGAGTTGGCGCAGGAACGGTCCCTGCGTGACTACCCGCAGCTGCCGGCGGTGCGCGGCGAACTGCTGGCCCGGCTGGGCCACGCCGGGCCGGCCCGTGAGGAGTTCCTCCGGGCCGCCGAACTCACCGGCAACGACGGCGAACGGGCGCTGTTCCGCCGCCGCGCCGAGGAGTTGACCGGCTGACCGGCGTGTGGCCCGGCTGATTGGCCTGCGGCCGGGCTGTTTGGCGTGCGGCCGGGCTGGTGTGCGGGGCACACCGGCGCGAGCGCGACGCCGATCACGCCGGTGTGCGCACTACGCCGCGCTGCCACCGGAGCGGCGGCGGCGCAGCAGGACGACCACCGCGCCGATCGCCAGGGCAGCCAGTACGGCGGCACCGGTCAGCAGCGCGGCCGTACCCGCACCCCCACCGGAGGAGTCACTCGCGGCCGGGCTGGCGGGGGCTACCGAGGTCTGCTCGGCGGTCGGGCTGGGGCTCTCCGTCGGCTCGGTCGCCTCCGGGCTGGGGCTGGGGCTCGGCTCGGCGGTGGCGCTCGGGTCGGCCACGGTGAACTTGTACGAGCCCTGCACCGGGTGCCCGTCGCTGGAGACCACCCGGTACGCCACCGTGTAGACGCCGTTGGGCAGGGTCGAGTCGATCGTGACGGTGCCCTTGGTGCCCTCGACCTCCGGCTCGCCGGTGGCCACCGGCTGCTTGTCGGCGTCGCTGAGGGTGATCGTGGTGAACGCCGGGTTCAGCTTCTGCAGGAAGTCCAGCGTGATCTTCTTGGGCGCCTTGGTCAGCTCGGCGTCCTGGGCCGGGGTGGCCTTGCGCAGCACGTTGTGCGCGTAGGCCGGGGTGACCGGCGCGACCAGCAGGGCGGTGGCGGCCAGCAGGGCGGCTACCAGGCCCAGGGCGGACAGGTGGCGGAGTCGGGTGCGCATATGACGATTCTCCTCCTCAGCCGAGCAGCTGCTGGCCGACCCAGCCGCCCTCGGGACAACCGGGCGCAATGGCGAAGACGGCGGAGCCGATCGGGGTGGTCCATTCGTTGAGCAGGTCCCGCTCGGCGAGCCGCTGCTGGATGGGCAGGAACTGTCGGGTGATGTCGGCCTGGTACGAGGCGAAGATCAGCCCGCTGTCGGCGGTACCGTCGGCGGCCGGCACCCCGTCATAGTTGTAGGGGCGGCGCAGGATCCGGAACCGGTCGTCGCTGACGTGGGCCCGGGTCAGGTGGGAGAAGTCCGGAATCACCGTCAGCCCATCCGGACCGAGAGCGGCGAAGTCCGGCTCGTCGTGTTCGTCGGTGCCGGTCAGCGGGGCACCGGTGTCCAGCCGTCGGCCGACACTGAACTCCCGGTCGGTGCGGCCGAGCAGATCCCAGGTCTCCAGGTCCATGCTGATCCGCCGGAGCACCAGAGTGGTGCCGTGGCGCAGCCAGTCCGGCCCGTCCGGAATCCACACCGCCGTCTCCAACGGCTGGCCCGGCTTGGGATTGGCGGTGCCGTCCAGTTGGCCGAAGAGGTTGCGCTGGGTCCGGCCCGGCTCGGCCCCGGCGGCCCGCCGGAAGCCCTGCTGCACCCAGCGAACGGTGGCGAAGGGGCGGCTGTCCTTGATCAGGACCCGCTGGGCGTGGGCGACCGTGATCGGGTCGTCCGCGCAGATCTGCACCAGCAGGTCCCCACCGGACCAGCGCGGTTGCAGCCGGTCGATCGGGAACGACGGCAGGTCGGCCACCGAGGGAGGCCGCCGGTCGTCCAGTCCGGCCGCGGTGAACAGGCCGGGACCGAAGCCGAAGGTGACCGTCAGCCGGGCCGGCAGCAGCCCCAGCTCCGGCTCGGTGTCGGCGAGCGCGGGCCGACCCTGGGTCAGGCGGGCGGCGTCGTCGGAGAGCAGGCGCATCATCCGGCCCAGGGCGGCCCGGTCGGTGCCGGGACGCAGGGTGAAGGCGACGAAGGCCGCGTGCGCCTGGGGTTCGGTGGCGACACCGGCCTGGTGTACGCCGTGGAACGGCTCGACCGCCTCGCCGACGGTCGCCACCGGCACCTGGGCCGGGGTGCCGGTGCTGTCCGCCTCGCGGGTGGCGGCGACCGCGGCGGCGCCCACCAGGGTGCCCCCGGCGGCCAACGCGCCCCCGGTGAGCAGGCCGCGTCGGCTCACCGGCCGTTTCGTCGAGGTCATGGTGCCGGGCTGTGGCTGGCCGACGGGGCGTGCGACGGTGCACCGTGCGGGGCGTGCGAGGGCTCACCGTGACCGGGGGCGTAGCTCTCCTGGGCGCCGGTGAACGGCTTGGCCACGGCGGTGAAGGTCTGGGTCCGACCGTCGGCGAAGGTCAGGGTGAAGCTGACCTCGTCACCGGCCCGTACCGGCTGGGCCAGGTTCATCAACATCAGGTGGTCGCCGCCGGGCTCCAGGCGGTACTCGCTGCGCGCCTTGACCACCACACCGCCCTCCTTGGCCTGCATGACCATCTGCCCGTCGCGCATGGTCATCTCGTGCACCTCCATCGGCGAGACGGAGGAGGCCGCCCCGGTGATGGTGACATCGGCATCGGTGTTGTTGACCAGGGTGACGAAGGCCCCGGTCATCCCCGAGTCGGCCGCCTTGATCCAGGGGTCCTGGACGGCCAGCACACCCTCGGCCGCCGCCTGGGTGGCGGAGGGGGAGGCGGTGGCCGACGGGCCGCTGGCCGCCGTCGAGTCGTCGTCGGACGAGCCGCAGCCGGCGATCAGGCCGGCGAGGAGAACCCCGGTGAGCAGTACGGCCGGGCGCGCGAACCGACCGAAGGTGGCGCTGGACATAGGTTTCCTCTCAACGGGCGACGTCGTGAAGTTGGTCGCTCGTGATCACCTACTAGTTCCAGCGACTCCGCAACTTGTGGGGCAGGTGGACGCGGACCACACCGCGCTCGCCAAGGTCGCCCGGTCACGAGTCCGCAAGGACACCACGACGGGACCGAGGATCATGAGCTGATCCGTACCGACACCTTGGGCGATCTCGACCGCCTCTGGGACACGGGGGCGGTCTGTCGTTGGATGACCAACCCCGCCGGCTGAACGAAGATCGACCGTCGAGCCACCGCATCGCCCTTCGCGTTGAGCTGGTAGCCGTCCAGCCAGATCCACCCGTCATAGGTAACCCAGTCCAGCACGCGGATGACCCGGAACAGGATCGGCTTGTGGAACTGCACGCTGGCAGATCGGGTCACCTGCAACAGGTCACCGGCTCGGAGCGTGATCACCGCAGATACCTGACCCTGAGCCAGGCCAAGACCCAGGCACGCGAGACCGCGACGCGAGGGCACCAGCCGTCCGGGTAGCACCGGTGGCAGCGTTCGATGAAGCTCGGGATGCCGAAGATGCAGGAGACACCCAGCGCACCGATGATCCCGATGACCATGCTGGCAACCGCCTTGCCGCTGGTCCGGCGGGCGACGTGCACGACGCTCGGACCGTTCACGGATCCGGGATCATCGATCGGGTACGGCGATTGCAGGTTCACTGGTCGTCCTCCGGCGACTCGGACAGGTCGGGCATCCGACCCGTCGAAAGGAACTGCGCGATCTCCTCGTCGGACAGTCCTCGCTGAACTTGGACCAGATTCGTGAACAGCGGTGCATTCGCGCCCGGCGGCTGGTCGCACCAGGTGGTGTGCCGGGCGAGCCGCAGCAGTCCGGTTATCCCGCGAGACAGGTTGCCCGCCTGCCGGATCGACAGCGGGAACGCTCCGGCCGGCTGCCTGGCCTCCGGGTCGGTGTCGTAGGTCTCCAGCATCACCAGCAGCGGCGCACCCATCGGCGTGTGCGCCATGCTCAGCACCAGCCGGAGGTCGATGACCTCCTGGCCGTCGGCGGAGATCATGATCGGGCGCGAGACGTGCGATCGTGCCGGATGGTCTGCGTTGACCTGACACCCTGGCGCGCACCACCTCGGATGCAACATACGGTTACTCATGGGTCCACTCCTTCGCAGTGGATCTAGGTCCGGGGCCGGAGGGCTCATCTCCAGTCCCGGACCGCCATCGCTTGATCAGTTGTCGGCTTCGGTGGCCTGCTCGGGCTGCTCGACCGGCGCGGCCTGCTCGGCCTCGGTGGTCGTGGTGTCGGCGTCGTTCCTCGGCTTCGGGCGACCGTCCTCGCACCGCCAGATGGCGGCCGAGGTGTAGCCGGTCAGCTCGGCCAGCGCGGTCCGACTGACCAGGGGGCCTCCCGCCGCTGGCGGACGCCCAGGTTGCTGCGGGTTTCGGTGGGGGCCTCGGCCTGCGCCGGGGCCTCGACGGCCTGCGTCTCGGTCATCGGTCATCACTCCATCGCTCGATCGCCGGACCGTTCGAACGGATAGATCGACCGAATCCCATCGAGGATGTGATGCAAATAGCTCAAGTGAGACGAACTCACACATCCTGTGATCAACCTTCCGGCGCCCGGTGACCTCATCAGCATCACTTACCACTTCGGCACCGTCAAGTAGGCAAGTGTCGAAGTGGCAACCCCCGGCCTGCCTACGGTCGCGTCGTGAGACTTGCCGCGCTGGCCGATATTGCCGAGATGCTCGGTG
Source organism: Micromonospora sp. NPDC047134 (assembly GCF_040643455.1). NCBI lineage: Bacteria > Bacillati > Actinomycetota > Actinomycetes > Micromonosporales > Micromonosporaceae > Micromonospora > Micromonospora sp. NPDC047134. The sequence continues at coordinate 90,724 of NZ_JBEYUI010000003.1, read as the reverse complement.
GTGTCTCGCGCACGCGGACAACGGAGATCGTCAAGCGTCCCGGCTTCCCCGAGCCGGTCGACGTGGTCGGCAACGGCCGGATGCGGATCTGGGACCGGGACGCGGTCGAGAAATGGATCAAGCAGAACCGCCCGCACCAGCACGCCGACTAGCCCTGGGGTGTATGTCGACACCCCTGACCGGAGCGCTCTACCTGGAGCGGCCCGGCGAGGTTGCCGCGTACGCTGCGGCCCACGAGCAACTGCAAGCCCTTGCGCTGGCACCCAAGCCCACGCGAGATACGCTGCGTGCGATTGCGGCAGACCTCACCTAGGAGGGCACGGGATGGACCTGACTCGCGTCACTTGGCGCAAGAGCAGCAGGTCCGGCTCAAGCGGCAACTGCGTCGAGGTCGCCATACCGCCCCAGGCCGTCATGGTCCGCGACAGCAAGGACCGACAGGGGTCGATGCTGTCCTTCAACGCCGACCAGTGGGCCGGCTTCGTGCAGGGCATCAAGGCGGGCAACTTCGACGCCTGAGCAACGGCCAGAACACAGAGCGCCCCGCCGCGACCCGAGAGGCGCTGCTCGGACCAACCCGATGGCATCACGAAGGGTTGCACGAAGGCAACCCCCAAGGGGGGTTGCCTGATGCAGTTCCCTCAAGAGCAAGCCCCAGGGGTCATAGCGTCAGGTCGTGGATCTGCTCGGACTGGATGAGATCCGTGATCTGCTTGGCGGGATCAGCAAGCAGCGCGCCACGATCATTGTGGGCCGCAAGGGATTCCCTGACCCGGTCGTCACGTTGAAGATGGGCCGCGTCTGGGATGGCAAGGCCGTGCGGGCCTGGATCGCCGAGAACCGCCCCACCCCAACCGACGAGGACTGACCTGCAGGTACTCACGCTCCGCGTTGACCCTTGACGCCCCTGGAGATGGCTCCCGAGGACGGGTGGGGCGGGTAGCCCTCGGAGAGGGCCCGTCAAGATAGCAAGGTGACCGCGCTCGTGGACTGGCTCGCCCGCCGACCAACCCTTCGGCTCGCGGCCAGCGCGACCGTCGTCAGCACCGCAAAGACCTGCATCCGGCTGCGTGCCACTCTGGCCGCCGTCGGGGTGCTCGCGGTGCTGCTCGTGACCGGCTGCGCCGACGACCGAGCCGAACCACCGGTGGCCGGCGACGGGACCGGCGGCGAGTTGACCGTGTTCGCGGCCGCCTCGCTGACGGAGTCGTTCACCCGCATCGGGGAGGACTTCGAGGCCGCCCGGGGGGTGAAGGTGACCTTCAGCTTCGCCGGTAGCTCCGCCCTGGCAGCCCAGATCAACCAGGGTGCCCCGGCCGATGTCTTCGCCGCCGCCGCACCGGCCCCCATGGCCACCGTGGTCGAGGCCGGCAACGCCGCCGGTGAGCCGGTCACCTTCGTACGCAATCAGCTTGTCATCGCCGTACCGAAGGGGAACCCGGACGGGGTGACCAGCCTGCGCGATCTCACCGGGCCGGACCGGAAGGTGGCCCTCTGCGCCGAGCAGGTGCCCTGCGGGGCGGCGGCCCGCGCGGCGCTGGCGGCCGCCGGGGTGGCCCTGACCCCGGTCACCCTGACCCAGGATGTCAAGGCGGCCCTGGCCCAGGTACGGCTGGGTGAGGTCGACGCCGCCCTGGTCTACCGCACGGACGCCCGAGCCGCCGCCGAGGTCGAGGGGGTCGAGTTCCCGGAGTCGGCCGGGGTGGTCAACGACTATCCGGTCGTGGTGTTGACCGAGGCCGCCAACCCGACCGCCGCCCGCGCCTTCGTCGAACACCTCCGCTCCGAGGCCGGTAGCGCGGTGCTCGCCGCCGCCGGATTCCAGGTGCCGTAGCCGGTGCGTCGAGCCCACAGCCGCCGGGTTCCGGTAGCCCTGCTGGTACCCGCCACGATCGGCCTGCTGTTCCTCCTGCTGCCCCTGGTCGGGCTGCTGGCCCGTACCCCCTGGGGCACCCTGCCGCAGCGGCTCACCGAACCGGGGGTGCTCACCGCGCTGCGGCTGTCGGTGCAGACGGCCACCCTGGCCACCCTGCTCTGCCTGGTCCTCGGCGTGCCCCTGGCCTGGCTGCTGGCCCGGGTGCCGTTCCCCGGCCGTCGGCTGGTACGCGCCCTGGTCACCGTGCCGCTGGTGCTGCCACCGGTGGTCGGCGGGGTGGCGTTGCTGCTGGTCTTCGGCCGTCGCGGACTCCTCGGCTCCTGGCTGGACGAGACCTTCGGGGTCACCCTGCCGTTCACCACCACTGCGGTCGTCATGGCGCAGGCCTTCGTCGCCATGCCCTTCCTGATCATCGCGGTAGAGGGTGCGCTACGGGGAGCCGACACCCGGTACGAGGAGGCCGCCGCCACCCTGGGGGCCGGGCGGTGGACCACCTTCACCCAGGTCACCCTGCCGATGATCGCCCCCGGGGTGGCCGCCGGGGCGGTGTTGGGCTGGGCCCGCGCGCTCGGCGAGTTCGGGGCCACCATCACCTTCGCGGGCAACTATCCCGGGCGTACCCAGACCATGCCGGTGGCCGTCTATCTGGCCCTGGAGACCGACCTGGAGGCCGCCATCGTGCTGAGCCTCATCCTGCTCACCGTCTCCGTGGTGATCCTGGCCAGCCTGCAGGATCGGTGGGTGGGTGCGCCATGACCCGGCTGCTGGACGCGCATCTGGTGGTCGACCGGGGCGGCTTCCGACTGGACCTGCCGCTGACCATCGCCCCCGGGGAGGTGGTGGCCCTGCTCGGGCCCAACGGCGCCGGCAAGACCACCGCCCTGCGGGCCCTGGCCGGTCTGCACCCCCTCTCCGCCGGGCACCTGACCCTCGCCGGCCGGGACCTGGACCGCCCAGCGGGCCGGGCCTGGGTTCCCACCGAGCGGCGGTCGATCGGGGTGGTCTTCCAGGACTACCTGCTCTTTCCCCACCTCAGCGCGCTGGACAATGTCGCCTTCGGGCCGCGTCGGCACGGCCTGGACCGGCGGCAGGCCCGGCAGCGGGCGGCCGGTTGGCTGGCCCGGATGGGCCTGACCGAGCAGGCCCGACGTAAGCCCCGCCAGCTCTCCGGTGGTCAGGCCCAGCGGGTCGCGTTGGCCCGTGCCCTGGCCGTCGAACCGGCGCTGTTGCTGCTCGACGAGCCGTTGGCCGCCCTGGACGCCCGCACCCGCCTCGATACCCGAGCCCAGTTGCACCAGCATCTGGCCGCCCACCCGGGAGCCACCCTGCTGGTCACCCACGATCCGCTGGACGCCCTGGTGCTCGCCGACCGACTGGTGATCATCGAGGAGGGCCGGGTGGTCCAGGAGGGGGATGCCGCCACCATCACGGCCGAACCCCGTACCGACTACGTGGCCCGCCTGGTGGGGCTCAACCTCTACCGGGGGCACGCCACCGGCGGTCAGGTCCGGCTAGCCGAGGGGCAGGTGCTGACCACCGGCGACCCGTACGACGGGGAGGTCTTCGTGGCCTTCGCCCCGGCGGCGGTCGCGCTGTTTCCGCACCGGCCGGACGGCAGCCCGCGCAACACCTGGCCGGCCACCATCACCGGCGTTCAGCGGCACGGCGACAACCTGCGGATCCAACTGACCGGCCCGATCGAGGTGGCCGCCGACGTCACCCCGGCCGCCGCCGCCCACCTCAAACTGGTTCCGGGCCAACCGGTCTGGGCCGCCGTGCAGGCCGCCGAGACCCGGGCCTACCCGGTCGGAGGCTGACCTACTGTGGGCGTAGCCGGACCCGGCGCAGCAACTGGGCGTTGAGGGCCACCACGATCGTCGAGGCCGACATCAACACCGCCGCCACCGCCGGGCTGAGCGCCAACCCGGCCCAGGCCAGCACCCCGGCGGCCAGTGGCAGCGCGACCACGTTGTAACCCGCCGCCCAGGCCAGATTCTGGATCATCTTCCGGTACGCGGCCTGCGACAGCCGGATCACTCCGGTCACCCCGCGCGGGTCGGAGGAGGCCAGCACCACCCCGGCGGACTCGATCGCCACATCGGTGCCGGCCCCGATCGCGATGCCGACGTTCGCGCGGGCCAGCGCCGGGGCGTCGTTGACCCCGTCCCCGACCATCGCCACCCGCAGACCCCGACGTTGCAGGTCGGCCACCGTGTCGTCCTTGTCCGCCGGCAGCACCTCCGCGAACACCTCGTCCACACCGGCCCGGAACCCCAGGTCGGCCGCGACCGCCTCGGCCACCGGACGGGCGTCCCCGGTGATCATCATGATCTTCCGGATCCCCTGCCCGCGCAGGTCGGCGATGGCCTGCCGGGCCTCCGGCCGCACCTCGTCCTCCAGGGCCAGGGCACCCAGCACCTGCGCCCGATGGTCGTCCAGCCGCAGCAGGTACAGGACGGCGGCGCCCCGTCGGGACCACTGCTCCTGCCGCCCGGTCAGCGCCTCGGGGAGGGTGACCTCGAACTCCCGCAACAGGGCCGGCCCGCCCACCGCGTACCCGACCCCCTCGACCTCGGCGCGTACGCCCCGGCCGGTCAACGACCGGAAACCCGTCGCCGTACCCCGCAGCCCCTGCGCCTCGGCGGCGGAGACGATGGCCCGGGCGAGCGGATGCTCGCTGTCGGCCTCCACGGCCGCCGCGAGGGCCAGCACCTCCCGCTGCCCGGGGGTCTCCTGCCCGGTGTCGTCCTGGCTCGGCGGGTCGGCGGTGGCGGCTACACCGGTGAGGGTGTGGGCGCCCCGGGTCAGGGTGCCGGTCTTGTCGAACAGCACCGTGTCGATGGTGCGCATCCGCTCCAGGGCCAGTCGGTCCTTGACCAGGATGCCGCCCTTGGCGGCCACCGCCGTGGACAGGGCGATCACCAGGGGAATGGCCAGGCCCAGGGCGTGCGGGCAGGCGATGACCAGCACGGTGACCGTACGCACCACCGCCTCGCTGGGGTCGCCGAGCAGGGTCCACACCAGCAGGGTGACCACGGCGGTAGCGGTGGCGATGTAGAACAACCAGGCGGCGAAGCGGTCGGCCAGCACCTGTGCCCGGCCACTGGACTGCTGGGCCTGCGCCACCAGCCGTTGAATGCCGGCCAGGGCGGTGTCGTCGCCGACCGCCTCGACGCGTACCCGAAGGGATGCGTCCGTGGCGACCGTACCGGCCACCACCCGGTCACCGGTCGCCCGCGCCACCGGTCGGGACTCACCGGTGATCATCGACTCGTCCATCTCGGCCCGACCCTCGACGACCTGACCGTCCGCCGGCACCCGGCCACCCGGCCGTACCAGCAGGAGGTCCCCGACCCGCAGGTCGGCCACCGACACCGGCTGGGCCCGACCCTCCGGGTCGAGCCGTTCCGCTTCGTCGGGCAACAACGCGGCCAACGCGGACAGGGCACCCCGGGCCTGGCCGATCGCCTTCATCTCCTGCCAGTGCCCGAGCAGCATGATGGTGACCAGGGCGGCCAGTTCCCACCAGAAGTCCAGGTCGAACGCGCCGACCGCGGTGGCCAGGGAGGCCAGGTAGGCGACCGAGATCGCCATCGCGATCAACAGCATCATGCCGGGGGCCCGGTCCCGGATCTCCCGCACCGCCCCTTGGAGGAAGGGCCATCCGCCGTACCCGAACACCACCGTGCCCAGCGCCGGCCCCACCAGGCCGATCCCGGGGAAGTCCAGTTCGTAGCCGAACCAGTCCATCACCATGTGGCTGGTGACCACGATCGGTACGGTCAGGACCAGGCTCAGCCAGAACTTGCGACGAAAGGCCTCCGGATCGTGGCCGGCGTGCTTGTCGTGGCTGGGACGGTGTGCGTCATGCGCCATCTCATCCCTCCTCCCCGCCACCATATACCCGGTGGGGGTATATGGTGGCGGATCTTGAGGGGTGTCGCCTCACTCCAGGTGGAACCGATCGTCGACGGCCAGGGCCGCCAGTTCCGCCTCGGAGAACGGCAATTCGATGCCGCCCTGCTGGTTGCTGCCACGGTTCATGGCCTGGGCGACGAAGACCACCACACCGTCCGGGTGGCGGTAGGCGGCCCACTGGTCGAACCGGTCATCCCCACCGGGGCCGACCACCACCCCCACGTGTGCGCCGGCGACCGTCATCGGTTCGCAGTTGCCCTGCATGCCCCAGAACTGGCGGGCCAGGGCGCACGGATCGGTAGCCAGTTGATTGCCGGCGGTGTGCACCTCGACCAGTACGGTGCCCGTCCACTCGCCCTTGGCCAGCGGGACAGACGAGGTGTAGCTCCACACGTCGACCCCGTTGACGGTTTGTTCGTACTGCGCCTGATGGGACGGAGCCTCCGGAGCCTGCGGCACGGTGTAGCCGGCCGGCACGACGGCGCGGAGCTGGTCCAGCAGTTCGGCGCCCCGGTCGTACCGGGTGCCGGCCTTCGCGGTGCGATCCTCCTGCGGCAGGCCGTCCGGCCCGGTCGGCCAGGGGGAGGCGGTGTCGTCGTCGGAGGAGGGGCCTCCGATCAGGGGTGCCGCCGGGCTCCACCCGCCGCCCACCCCCGGGCTGGCGAAGGTGCCGAAGAAGGCGACGGCCACGACCGCCGCCGCCGACCCCACACAGGCCCGGATGGTACGGCGACGGGTGCGGGCCCGGCGGGCGGTGCCCAGCACGGCCTGCGTGTCCAGCGGCGGTGGCGAATTGAGGTTGGTCATCTCGTCCCGCAACGCCTCACGCAACTGCTGTCCGTCCATCATCGACCTTTCTCGGTGCCGCTGTACGTGGGTGACAGGAGGCCGCGCAGGGTGTCCAGGCCGCGGGCGGCCTGACTCTTGACCGTCCCAGGCGAGCAGCGCAGCAGGTTGGCGACCTCGTCGACCGGCAGGTCCTCCCAGTAGCGCAGGACCAGCACGGCCCGCTGGCGCGGCGGTACGGCGGCCAGGGCCTGGAGCAGCACCAGGCGGTTCTCCGGCGCCTCGGTGGGCCCCGCCCGCTCAGAGTGCGCACCGTCCACCTGTTCCCGCCGCCACCAGCCCCGTCTTCGCTCGTCCAGGAAGGTGCGGACGATGATCTGACGCAGGTAGGCGTCGAGGACCTCGTGCCGGGAGACCCGGTGCCAGGCCAGATACAGCTTGGTGAAAGCGGTCTGGACCAGGTCCTCCGCCCGGTGCCAGTCCCCGCAGAGCAGGTACGCGGTGCTGCGCATCGCGTTGGACCTGGCCGCGAAATACTCCGCGAACGCCGTGTCGCGATCGCCCATCCATGCCTCCGATCCCCGATTCGAGTTAGTCACGCCAGGTGCCGCTCGCGGGGTTGCATCACCTCGGCGAGTTGCCCGACTCGACCGGCGGCACCGCTGGTTGGGAGGGAGACGACACTGCGGTGCGTGGGGTGACGATTTCCGCCCTGGTCGATCGTCATCCGGGTGTAGAAGCCCACGGCGACACAACGGCAGCGAAGGAGAACACGATGCGTTACGCGCTGATGATTCATTACCCCGAGCCGGGGGAGGGGGAACTTTCCGACGAGGTCGTCGCGGAGGCGAAGATGGCCTTCGACGCGTACGGTCGGGCGCTGCGCGCGGCCGGGGTGCTGCTGTCGGCCGACATCCTGCAACCCGCCGCGGCGACGACCACCATCACCCGCAAGGACGGAGACCTGCGGGTGCAGGACGGGCCCTTTGCCGAAACCCGGGAGGCGCTGGCCGGGGTGTTCCTCCTTGAGGTACCCGACCTGGATGCCGCGATCGGCTGGGCGGAGAAGTGCCCGGCCGCGCAGTGGGGAACGATCGAGGTACGCCCCACCGCGACGGCCTTCGTCGACGGAGCCTGGACGAGTTGACCACCGGGGAGGCGGGGCGGGCAGCCGCGGCCGTCGCGGCCCGCGACAGCTACGGACGGCTGCTGGCCCTGCTGTCCACCTCGACCAACGACATCGTCTGGGCCGAGGACGCCCTGGCCGACGCCTTCGAGCAGGCCCTGCGGACCTGGCCCGAACGAGGCGTACCCGACAACCCCGACGGGTGGCTGCTGACGGTCGCGCGCAACCGGCTGCGGGACCGGTGGAAGTCGGCGCAGTGGCGGCGCAACGTCCCGCTCGACATCGAGCGGGACGCCCCCGTACACCTCGACGACCTCGACCCCGAGGCGATTCCCGACCGGCGGCTGGAACTGATGCTCGTCTGTGCCCACCCGGCGATCGGACGCGCCGCGCACACCCCCCTGATGCTCAACACCGTGCTGGGCTTCACGGCCGACCAGATCGGCAGGGCCTTCTCGATACCCCCCTCGACGATGGCCACCCGCCTGGTCCGAGCCAAGCGGCGGATCAAGGCCGCCCGCATCCCCTTCCGCATCCCGGACCGCACCGACCTGCCCGGCCGGATGGCCGCCGTCCTCGAAGCGATCTACGGGGCGTACGTCATCGACTGGGCGACCACCGGCCCCCAGGCCCGCCCGGTGCCCACCGAGGCCCTGCACCTGGCCGAGGTGCTCACCACGGTGGCGCCCGAGGACCCCGAGGCCCACGGGCTGGCCGCCCTGGTCCAACTCTCCGCCGCCCGCCTCCCCGCCCGCTCCGACGCCCACGGGCGGTTCGTGCCGCTGGCCGAGCAGGACCCGACGCGCTGGAACGAACACCTGATCCACCGGGCACACGAGCACCTGCGCACCGCCCACGCCGGTGGAAAACTCGGCCGCTTCCAACTCGAAGCCGCAGTCCAGGCCGTGCACTGCGCCCGGCGGCACACCGGCACCACCGACTGGCCGGCCCTGCTGGACCTGCACCGGGCACTCCACACGGTCGCACCCTCGCTCGGTGGCGATGTCGCCTTCGCCGTAGCCACCGCCGAGGTGCAGGGCCCAGCGGCCGGGCTGACCCGGCTGGACGAACTGTCGAACCCGACCGACGACCGGGCCCGACGATTCCAGCCCGCCAAGGCCGTCCGGGCCCACCTGCTGGAACGGCTCGGCCGCCACCCGGAGGCGGTGGCGGCGTACGACAGCGCCATCGACCTCACCCACGACCCCGCCGAACGGGAATACCTGGCCCGCCGCCGAGCGCGGCTGACCCGGGCACCCTGACCGGCCGGGTGCCCGGGACCCTCGGCTCAGGCCGTCACGTCACGCCGACCCAGCACGGCCAGCGACACCCCGACCGCCAGCAGGCAGTACAGGTGAGGGTGAGCAGGGCACGGATCACGCCGTGACCACCCGGCTCCGGATGCGACCATCGCACCCCAACCGGCGGAGGTGAACCACGGGGCCGGGGAGACCGCCATGGCGTTCACGAACACCATGGCGGCGGCCACACTGGCCACCAGACGACTCAAATCGACATAGATAGCCAGCCATGCCATGGCTGGCTTGGTGCTGGTCAGGGCCTCGCGCTGGTGCCCCCGGCAGGATTCGAACCTGCGACACACGGTTTAGGAAACCGATGCTCTATCCCCTGAGCTACGAGGGCGCGAGGGCCTAGTCTAGCGACCTGGGGGTTCACCTGGGGTGGCAGGGAGTGGCCCGCGTTCACCTACGTCGTCGGAAACCCTGTTCCCGCAGCCCATGACCACCGCCCGATCACATCAACCCCGGTTTTCGACCGGCGGTGGGCCGCGGTGACCCAGATTGGTACGGGTTGACCCAGGGTGGGACCGGCTGGAGAGCACACGCCGCACACATCAGGGAAGATCATCATGGCTCTGGCTTGGTCCGGATCAAGACTGGTTCCGGCGGGTGTCTGGCGAGAGGTCCGGATCAAGACTGGTTCCGGCGGGTGTCTGGCGAGAGATCGTGTGAGCTTTGGGTGCGGCGCTGTTCTGGCCGACGGGCCTTGAGGTCACGGCGAGCTGCTCGTCAGCCTATGGGCGTTCTGTCTCATCCTCCTGATTGCAGATGGCTTGCGTAGTAGGTCGGAGGCTGCCTCCGACCGTAACCCTTCCTTGCTGAGAATTTTCTGAAGATCGCGTTGCGTGAAGGTGTTGGCTTGGCTGACGGAGAACTGAGCCCCTGTTGGGTGCTTTGTGGCGGTACTCGGCGGGAGGTGTGGTCGGATGGCGCGCCTGATGGGTGCGGCCTGTGACCGTCCTTGATGGACGGTTGTTGATCATGCTCTTGTGTCGGTGTCGATGGGGTGTTTAGCGTGTCGATCAATTTCTTGATCGACGGGGGGCGTTGTGATGCTTGCTGGCCGCCGTGGGGGCACTGCGTTTGACCGTTTCGGGGCGCGGGGGAGGGTCAGGGCGGGAGCCTTGGCGGTCGCGGTGTTGCTGGGGTTGTTGCCGGTGGTGCAGTTGCGTGGTCCGGCGGTTGCGGTGGGGCCGGTGTTGGAGCCGGGTGAGTCCCGGTCGGTGGCGAGTGTGGGGGTGCGTCAGCAGGCGCAGGATCCGGATCCGGATGACGAGGTCACGGTGACTGATCCTCTTCCCGCCGGGACGTTTCCTGAGGGAGGTGAGGCGGTCCTCGACCTTCAGGGTGACCCTGAGGATCGGGAAGCGTTCGGGCTGACGGTCGAACCGGCCGGTGAGGCGCCCGCGGGTGAGGGTGTGGCGGGGCGGGGCCTGGCCGGTGGCGAGGTCGGCTCGGTGCGGGTGCGGTCGTTCGACCGGGCGGCGTCGGTGGCGTTGGGTAACGCGGGCCCGTTGTATGCGCTTGACCGTGCGGACGGTTCGGCGGCGGCTGGTGCGGTACAGGTCGTCGTCGACTACTCGGATTTCGCGCAGGCGTATGGGGGTTCGTTCGCTGACCGGTTGACGTTGGTGCGGTTGCCGGGGTGTGCGGCGACGACGCCTGAGGTGCCGGAGTGTTCGGCGAATCCCGTGTGGGTGTCGGCTACCAACGATCCACATGCGAAGACGTTGACGGCCGTGGTGGAGGTCGGCGGCGACGCGACCGCCGCCGGTAGCCGCACGGGTGTGTTCGAAGGTTTCGGACCGGAGTCGACGGTCGAGTCGACCGGCGTGTACGCGCTGGCGTCGTCGGCGTCGGGTGGGTCGACGGGTTCGTACACGGCCACGGAATTGAAGCCGTCGGGGTCGTGGCAGGTCGGGGAGAGCGCCGGATCGTTCACCTACTCGTATCCCTTGCCGGAACCGCCGCTGCCGTACGGGCAGACCCTGGGGCTGCAATTGTCGTACAGCTCCTCTGCCGTGGATGGGATGACGCACGGGACGAACAACCAGTCGGGTCCGGCGGGGTTGGGGTGGTCGTACTCGCCGGGTTATGTCGAGCGGACGTACAAGCCGTGTCGGACGCATAAGACGGAGATGTGTTGGGAGTCTCCGGATGGTGAGGACGGGGAGTCGGCGACGAATGATGCGGGGGCGTCGCATATCACGATCTCGTTGCAGGGGCAGTCGACGCAGATCGTGAAGACGACGGCGGGGGTGTGGAAGCCGGTCGACGATCTCGGATGGCGGGTGGAGTTCCTGGCGGGTGGGGCCGAGGACGACGGTTATTGGAAGGTGTGGACGCAGGACGGTACGGAGTACCGGTTCGGGTTCGTGCGGGACTCGGTGTGGAAGATGTCGTTCCTCGGTGACGAGCCGGGCGAGCCTTGCTATGACGTGTATCCGGCGTCGTGTCGGGATCCGTGGCGGTGGAACCTGGACCGGGTTCGCGACGCCAACGAGAACGAAACCTATTTGCACTGGACGCGGGAGACGAACCATTACAAGCGGGCGTTGAGCGGGTCGATCCTGGAGTACGACCGCGGCGGGTATCTGTCGGAGATCGAGTACGCGAAGAACGTGACCGAGGCGGGCGCGGTTCCGGTCGGCCGGGTGGTGTTCGGGTGGGCGCACCGGTGTGTGGAGCGCACCGCCGAGGATGATCCGTTCAACAACACCCCGGCGACGTGCCCGGCGTTGTCGTCGAACCCGAACTCCTACCCGGATGTGCCCGGTGACCTGGTCTGTGGGTCGTCGTCGTGCGGGAACTACACCCAGTCGTTCTTCACCAGCCGAATCCTGGACCGCGTCATCTCCTACCAGTGGAACGCCGGCACCGCAGCGTGGAACAACATCGCCCGTGTGCAGCTGCGGTACAAGGTGTCCAACCCCACCGGCCTGACCGAGCGGGCCTTCGTCCTGGACTACATACGCCCCAGTGGCCTGATCGGTGCGGACACGAACAAGATCGACCTGCCGCCGGTGGACTTCGACTACGTCGACGGAGTCCAGCCGAACTTCCGCGACGGCCGCGTCGACTACGACGAGTCCGGCCTCGGTGTGTCCGCGATGCGGATGCCCCGCCTGCTGGTGGTCCGTAACGGCTTCGGTGGGCGGACGGAGGTCACGTACGGGACGCAGAAGCCGTGTCCGCAGGGCGGGTCGACACAGTCGGGCTACAACAGTTGGCACAACGGCAAGGTGGGTAACTGGGACGTCAACACCGAGGACTGCTACCCGATCTTCCACTCACCACCCGGCGCCGACCCCGGCTTCGGCATCTTCCACAAGTACCTGGTCAAGAAGATCGTGGTGAAGGACCAGGTGGGTGGGTCACCGGATCAGGTCACCCAGTACGACTACACGGTCGGAAACCCGGCGTGGAAGAACCCCAACAACCCCCTCGTGCCCGACGAGTACGAGTCGTGGAGCATCTTCGCCGGCTACAACCGGGTGCGGGTGGTACAGGGTTCGGGGACGGACCCCAGTAAGTACACGGTGTGGATGTCGAACTTCTTCCGCGGCATGTACCACGACATCTACGACCCCGGCAGCGGCGGCGGCATCAAACAAACCACGGTCACCGACTACGCCGGTGACACCTACGACGACCACTACGCCCGCGCCGGCCGGACCCTGCAAACCCGCCACTACCGGATGACCACCTACAACGCGAATCCGGCCAACGCCTCGTACACCGAGGTCGCCAGCACCCGCTACGACCACGTCATCCAAGGCAGCTACAACGGCCCCGGCTACGCCAACCCCCGCCAAACCCGCCTCGGCCTGGAAAGCAACCGGGTCAAACTCGACGACGGCAGCTGGCGGACCAACGAAGAGAAAACCATCTACGAGTCCACGTACGGGCTCCCGATCCGCTTCCACCAGTACAACCAGGTCGGCGTCGCCGACAACACCTGCACCTCCTACACCTACGCCCAACAGAACGCACCCAACTCCTACTACATGATCAATTTCCCGGAGCGGGTGGAAACCTGGTCCGGCGACACCTGCGGCTCCGGCACACTGCTATCCCGCACGGTCACCTTCTACGACACCTACACCGTCGAAGGCTCCCAAACCCCGTTCGACGGCAACGTCGCCGAGACCCGCGTCTACACCGGCCCGACCACCTACACCACCAGTGGTCGAAGCACCTACGACAACATGGGTCGGATCCGTACCGCGACCGACCCCGCCGGGCTGACCACCACGACCACCTACAGCCCGACAGTGAACTGGCCCGACAACGGCATCACCAGCACCGTCGGCGGCGGCTTCAACCACACGACTACCACTTTGGTCGACCGGCACACCGGGCAGCCGTCGAGGATCACCGACCCCAACGGCAAGGTCACCGACCTCGCCTACGACCCACTCGGCCGCATGGCCGAGGTGTACCTGCCAGGCCAGGCCAAGTCCACCGGGGTACCGTCGCTGCGCTTCAGCTACCAGATCACCTCCAGTGGCATCGGACAACCGACCGCCCCCGCGCGCACCAAGACCGAGACGCTGCAGTCGCACAGCGGCAGCCCTGTCTACCTGACGTCGTTCCAGTACGTCGACGGTCTCGGCCGCGGCAGGGAAGCGCAGCAGCCCGGCCCGAACGGTGGACGGATCGTCACCGCCACCACCTACGACGCACGCGGCAACGTCGCCGCCACCACCAGCCCTTTCCACAACACCTCCACGGCAGGGTCCGGCCTGGTCAACCCCAACCTGACCACCGTCCCGGCCGTGCAGGAAGCCGGCTACGACCACCTCAACCGGGCCACCAACCAGGTGGACAAGAAACTCGGCACGACGTGGCGGCAGACCAGCACCACCTACCACGGCGACCGCGTCACGGTCGTCCCTCCGACCGGTGGCACCAAAACCGTCAGCCACACCGATGTGCGTGGCAACGTCACCCGCTTGGACCAGTACACCTCGGCCACCAACCCGAACACCTTCCAGAGCACCACCTACACCTACGACCTGCTCAACCAGCTCACCACGGTCGTCGACCCTGCCGGCAACATCTGGACCAACACCTACGACCTCGCCGGCCGTCTGACGCAGAAGGTCGACCCGGACGCCGGCACGACCACCACCCACTACGACAGCGCCGGCCGGCTCGCCTACACCACCGACGGGCGCGGGCAGAAGATCTCCACCGAGTACGACGGCATGTCCCGCACCGTCGGCCGCTGGTCCGGCGATGTCGGCAGCGGCACCAAGCTGGCCAGCTACGTCTACGACAGCATCGCCAAGGGATACCTGACCTCATCCATTAGATGGCACGACGGCAATGCCTACACCGCCGCAGCCAGCGGCTACACCGACCGCTACCAACCCACTGGAACCACCGTCACCATCCCCGCCGCCGAAGGTGCCATCGCCGGTACCTACACCACCGGCGTCAGCTACAACCTCGCCGGCCAGATCACCGGGCAGACCCTGCCAGGCGTCGGCGGCCTGCCCGCAGAAACCCTGACCTCGACCTACGACAACAACGGCTATCTGCGCTCGACGATCGGTCAGATCGCCGGTATCCCCGACACCAGATACCTGACAAACCCCGTTTACTACAACCACGGACCCATGCACCAGACCCTGCATGGCGCACCTGGCCGCCAGATCCGGCAAACCACCACCATCGACCCCGGCACCGGACGACTCGACGCACACGACGTCGCCACCGAGAACCAGAGCACCTCCGGTACGTTCGACAGTCGGTTCACCAGCGGCTACACCTACGATCAAGCCGGCAACATCACCACGATCGCCAGCAAGACCAACGGCACCACCGACCAGGTCGAGTGCTTTACCTACGACCAACTCCGCCGGCTGACCCAAGCCTGGACCCAGACCACCACGAACTGCGGCACTGCCCAACGCGCGGGTGCTGACCCCTACCAACGGTCCTGGACCTTCGACGCACTCGGCAACCGGCTCACCCAAACCGACCACGACACCACCGCCGGCAACACCGTGTGGACCTACAACGTCGGCGCGACCCACGGAGTAAGAGCCCACCAGATCGCTTCGGTCACCGCCACCGGCCCCCTCGCCGACACCAGCACCCGCAGTTTCACCTACGACGGCGCCGGCAACATGACCCAGCGCACCACACCTACCGGCGTCACCCAGACTCTGACCTGGAACCCCGAAGGTCACGTGGACACCGTCACCGAGGACACGGGCACCACCGGCTACGTCTACGACGCCGACGGCAACCGGCTCATCTCCCGCGCCCCCGACAAGACCATCCTCTACCTCGGCGCCACCGAACTCGAGCTCACCACCGGTAGCACCCAACCCGACGGCACCCGTTACTACGACGGTTACGCCGTCCGTGACAGCAATGGTCTCAAGTGGACGGCTAACAACCACCAAGGCACCGGCCAGATCCAGATCGAAGCAGGAACCCTGGCTAGTCAGCGTCGCCGAACCATGCCCTACGGCGAAGACCGAGGTGCCGCACCAAGCCCCTGGCTGGGCACCAAGGGGTTCGTTGGCGGTACCCGGGATGACACCGGTCTCACCCACCTTGCCGCCCGCGAATACGACCCCACCCTCGGCAGGTTTATCTCCGTCGACCCAATCATGGACCTGAGCGACCCTCAGCAATGGAATGCCTACGCCTACGGCCACAACAGCCCGATCGTCTACAGCGACCCAAGCGGCCTGAAGGACTGTGAATTCGACGATTGCGGACAGACTAAACCCCCGCCCTATAGTGCGCCGGAACTCAGAGAGCCGACACCCATTCCTCCGCCGAGCAGAGGTGGCTCCAACGGCGGCGGATCTCCTGCGCCGGGAGCGACTCCATCACCTTCTCCACAAGGAACGCCTATCCCAGTCGGGTGCATTCCCAGAGAGCTGTGCAAGGATCCGATGATCGAGTTCGCCCTCGGATTCGTGCCCTTCTCTGACGCGCCAAAATGTATGCGGGGCGACGAGTTGGCCTGCGCCTTCACGGTAGCTGACGCGGTGCCAGGTGGTAAGATTGCCAATTTGGTTGGTTCCCTTGGATCCGCGCTGCTGACAGCGCGACGCTTGGCCAGGTACGCCGACGACGCCGCTGCGGGTCGCGGTCTTTGGGATCTCCCCTTCCGTGAGCGGGGTTATGCACTCGAGCAGCGAATCATGGATGAGTTGGGGTTGCCAGGGCTTCGCGCACCTAACAACCCGGGTGTTGACTCCTTCAACTACGCAACCGGAGTTGCAGTCAGCGTCAAGACCCGGGATCTTCATAAAGACTACTCCAATGCAACAAATTTAAGAACACAACTTCGAAGGGATGTTCGACACCTGCATAGATGGAATGGGAGAATGTATGGTGCCGTAAACGTCGACCCAATGGATATAAAGGGGAAGCAGTTGATTGTCGGCATCCCGTCCGGTACTGTGTCCAGTCAGCAGTATGGCGCCATGGTGGACGCCTATCGCTACGGCGCGATTCGTGGGATCGACGTGAGGTACGTGGTCGTGAAATGAATGGTAAAGTGAGCGTATTTCAGCGTGACGACGGCCAAGTTTATGTCGTCAGCTATTCGCGTATCGCCCAGGGGCCAGCGGTTCTCAACGGATGGTGCGATGTAGTCCCTGCGGACGTAACTGACGACCGCCTCGGTGCGCTTGTTCAAGAAGGCCTCCGGGTCGGTGAGGAGCCAGAGCGGGACATCTCTCTGGAGGATGGGGAGGAACACCTACGCCAGCTTCTTAAGCTGGCGAAACTAAGGTCCTTTGCGGCCTTCACGCGAGGTGCCCGCGCGGTGGGAGTTAGGCGTGACGACTCCGGTGACTACTTCGTCTTTCACACGGAGAACAGTGGCGCTCGCGCCGGCTTCTCGTACACGGGAGACAAGACCGTCGTTCCGGCGGAATCCAGCGCTGCTGAGGTGGGTAGGGCTGCACGAATCGGACTAGCATCCTCTTCTATAGCAGACGCTGCTGGTTCGTAGGAGGCTCCACTGGCTTGACCACTCCCGCCTCATTGGTCCGCAGCCTTACGCGATTGATTGAGCCTTTCCGCGTAATGGGTCGTGGCGTTGGGTGATCAGGTGGTTCGTTGGCGGTCGATGTGCAGGATGGCCAGGGCAGCCGCGACGATGCAGGGCTATTGCGTAGTCGGGTTACTCCTGGTCATGGTCGGTTTCCGGTGGTCATGGCGTCGATGAGGTCGTGGGGGCGGTGGCTGGCATGTCGGGTGGCCTTGGCGATGTTGGTGGCGCCGTCGATGTGGTGATACCCCGATCGCGGTGTTGCGGAGCGTGGCGAAGATGGCGGGCCCGTTGCCGGCTCGGGCCTGATGGGCGTCCTCACGGAACGTGGTATCCCGCACGTGATGGAGGCGGTCCTCGATGTGCCACTCCGACCGCGCCCAGGTGCCCAGATCGGCAGGCTGGGCCTGGCCGGCGGGCAGCGAGACGGTCAGGTACGCCGTTTCGCGGCTGGTCTTGCCCTTGATCGTGCGGGTGCGGACGATCCGGACGGCCTGCTCGGCGTGGGGGAAGCCCAGCCCGCCCGGAGTCTCGACGGTCGGCGCCTTGACGGTGCGGGTCTCCTTGCGGCCGTGACCGGTTTTGCGGGTCTGCGCCCCGACCGGAACCTGCCCCCAAGGAAGAGCCTTGAGCTGGGCGAACAGAGTCGGCTGGTTGGCCTTGACCGCGACCATCATATGAGCGCCGTCGGCGGCGAGCAGGTCGGCGTGCCCGGTCGGGGCATGCAACGCGTCCGCGACCACCAGAACGCCTTCCAGTGATCCCAGTACGGCCGCGGCCAGGCGCAGCAACGGGGTGAACGCCGGGATTTCGTTCGACTTCGCCGCGATCTGCACCTGGGCGAGCACGATCCCGGTGCTGGTGCCGTACGCCGAGAGGAGATGGACCTGCCGCCCGTCGCTCAGCCGGGCACCGCGGGCGACCTTCCCATCCACGGCGATCACCAGCCGCCACCGCCACCGCCGCCCGGCGACCACGACCGGCCCGGCCCTCTCCCGCAGCCAGCGGGCCAGGACCTGCGACAACCCCTCGGCGTCGAGCCGGATCAACAACCGCCACACCGTCGTCGCGGCGGGCACCCGATCGGTGAACCCGAGCCGAGCCCACACAGAACGGTCCTGGAAACGCACCTAGTCGGAGACCGCAGCGAACGTGCATGCCCCGGCCAGCGCCGCACACACCGCCGCCGCCAGAACGCTGACCAGCGGATACCGCCGGCCCCGTGGATCCCTCGGGTCCTCGATGACCTCCAACGCCACGAACAAGCTGCGACGGTCACCATCGGTTACCAACGCCGGTGACGGCATATTGGGGGGCCGGTGCGGCAACACGATCTCGGTCATTGCTGATGACATCAGCGGGTGCGGTCCTGTTCTGGGTCATGGTCTTCACTAACTCATGGTCACCAACGATCGCACCCGTCCTACATGGACCCCCGGATCTCACCGAACCGCAGCTCAACAGCCCTTCAACCGACTACGCAACAGCCCTGCCGTCCGTCATCCCCAAACCTGATCGGTATGCCGAGCAGGCCGGCAGTGGCGTCGCAACGCTCGGAGGCCATGCACGTACGGTAGGACGTAACAGGGCCGGCACGCCCGCAGCGGCGTGCGCTGAGATTGTCAGCTACTCCGACAACAATTACGACAAGACTGCGACATCGCGATCCGCCTGCAGGCGGCTGTCAATCTTCACAATGGTGCTGGTTCGGCGTCGGCGCATCGGGCAAGCGGCAGCTATGGTGTGCGCGCGTCGTGACCGCAGCAACCGCAGGCAGCCCGGGGGTGGCAGCGATGGCAACAAGCGACGAGATCAGGAACGCCCGCCGCGCGCTCGGCCGTCGGCTCGCCCAGTTGCGTAAAGCCGCCGGTCACACCCAGCATGGATTCGCCCAGCTCGTGCAATACGGCCGCAGTTCCGTGGCGAACACCGAGACCGGGCACCAGTACCCCGATCAGGCTTTCTGGGCACGCTGTGACGCGGTGCTACAGACCGGAGGAGCGCTCGCCACCGAGTACGACCGCATCGCCGGGATGGGTCGTCGGCGGCATCGCATGACGGCGACGCAGGAACCCACGCGCATCCTTCGACAGGCGATGCCCATCCACTCTGCTCCCAGCACACCCGAAGCGGGGAACCGCGATGTCTTGTGGGAGCACGAGGACAACATCGATGCCCGACGGCTAGGGCTGAAGTCCGGCACCGACGACGACGCCCGCTTGGCGTACCTGGATAATGAAATTCGGCAGGCGATCGCCGACAACGAACGCCTCACCCCGGCGATCCTCGTGGCTCGGCTGCGCCCACTGCGCGCATATGTCGACCAGCTCATGTGGGGCCGGCAGCACCCACCGCAACGCGCTCGTCTCTACACCGCTGGCGCCCACCTATCCGGTCTTCTCGGCGCCCTCGCTCTGGATCTGCGCGCATATCGTGTGGCGCACGCTTACGCCGCCGAGGCGTTCGACCTGGCCGACGCGGCGCAGCAGCCTGACGTGCAAGCATGGGCGCGGGCGACGCAGAGCCTCGTCGCGTTCTATTCAGGCGACTACCACGACGCCCTGGCCTACGCCCAGGACGGCCTGCGCCGCGCCGGCACCAGCCCACACCGCATCCGTCTCGCCGTCAACGGCCAGGCTCGGGCCCTGGCTCATCTCGGCGACCGCTACGGCGTCGACCGTACTGTCGAGAGCGCCTTCACGATGCTGTCCGACTATCCGGCCGACTCAACGGTCAGCGCGAGCCTCACCCTCGGCCCGTACTGCCAAGCCAGGACAGCAGCCAACGCGGCAACCGCCTACCTGGCCCTCGGTCGCACTGCGGGCGTCACCGACCACCTCACCACCGCTATCACCGCCTTCGACGCGGCGGGGCTCGCTGGTCCCCGGGCACTGAGCCGCCTCGATCTGGCCACCACGCAGCTGCACGCCGACAACCCGGACCCCGAACGGGCAGCCACCCTCGCAGTGGAAGCGCTCACCCTGACGGCGGAACAGCGTTTCGAATCAGTCCACCAGCGCGCCCGCCAGTTCCTCACCGCCGCCCAGCCGTTCGCCCACCCACAGCTGCGGCACGTCGCCGACCTGCTTGCCGACCGGACACAGGTCGGCACCACGGCACCGTCCGCTCTACCATCGCCGCCATGAGCAGCCGGGAACTGGCCAGCCTCCACGAGCGCTGGACCGCGTACCAGAACCTGCCCGAACTCACCAACCACTGGTACTGGCGCCCCGGCTGGCGAGCCGACCGCCACTTCTACACCTGGCACCTGACCTTCGACGAACAACCGGAACTCCATCACCTCGTCACCGATCTCCAACACGCTTTGGCGCTACCTGGCCTGGACCTCGTGCCGATCGACGGCCTGCACCTGACGATGCAGGGCATCGGCTTCGCCGACGTTGTGCTCGACAGCGACATCGAGGCGATCGTCGCCGAAGCCCAACAGCGCTGCGCCGGCATGCCACCGCTGGAACTGTCACTCGGCCCGGTCGACCCCGACGCCGAAGGAATCGGCCTGCTCGTCCGTCCCTGGCACCGCGTGGAGCATCTCCGTGCCGTCATCCGGGACGCCATCGGCGCTGTATGGCCTGTCGTTCCCGAGCCCGCGCAGGGATTTCGGCCGCACGTCACCATCGCCTACAGCGGCGCACCAGTACCGACCGAACCGGTACGCGCCCGTCTCGCCGAACTCCGTGAACGCCCCCCGGCATCGGTGACGATCAGGCAGATGCCGCTGATCGCACTTCGACGAGAGAATCGCGCCTACCGATGGACAACAGTCGCAACCGTGCCCCTGGCCGGGTGACATCGGCTCGCCACCGAAGCAGTGGACACGGTGTGTTGTACCGCTCAGTGATCTACACGAGCGCCATACGGCCGTCCACGCCCGTCCGAGGTCGGAAGTAACAGGAGGCGTGGGTGTCGGTGATGAGTCGTTTCACGATGGGCTTCCCGCTTCCAGTGGTGGACGGGCGGTGCTGGTGGGCTGTGTTGCTCCGAGCAGCTGTGCGGCCCCGTGGAGCTGCCGGAGCACGACCTGGACGTGATGCCGGTCGGTGTCGGGGCGGTGGTGGCCGGCGGCGGTGGTGGTCAGGAGCCACCAGGCCGCCCAGACCCGGTGCCAGCCCAGCGCCCACCGGGCGGCGGGGAGGCCGCCCCGGTCGGCTTCCGCGTCCGGGTGCCCGCCCGCGGCGACGTAGGCGCGGATGAGTCGGGTGAGTAGACGGGGTTGGGGTGGTGTGCGGGTGCCGAACCATGTCGCAAGGTCGAGCAGGCCCGGTCCGGTGAACGCTTTCGCCCAGTCGAGGAGGCGGCATCCGGTCCGGGTGACGTGCAGCGAGCTGCGGTGGAACTCGCCGTGGCACAGCCCGAAGGGTGGCCGTTCGGCACCGTCGGCTCTGCGTTGTGCGGCGGCGGCCAGCCGCTGCAGCGACTCCTCGATCGGGCCGGAGTCGGGGAAGCGTTCCTGACGGCGTAGCGCGGTCAGCGCGTCGAGTGCCTGTCCGGGCAGCCGTGTCAGGCCCGCCTGGTCGAATGTGGGCAGGCCGGTGATGCCGGCGGCGGCGTGGACTTGGCGGGCAGCGGCGGCGGCTTCCGCCGTGGTCGCTGCCCGGAGCGGGTCGCCGAGATCGTCGATCAGCATGCCCAGCATTTGGGGGCGCGTCGCGTAGCCGTGGAGCACCGGAACTGGGGCTCCCTGCTCGTTGAGCGCCCGCAGGACGGTGGCCTCGCCGGTGAACGGTCTGGCGGCGACCTTGCAGATCACGCTGCTGCCGTCAGCGAAGAACAGCCGCTCGACGGCGGACAGCTCCCACTCCTGGATGGCCTGCCGCCCGGTCGGCACCCGCCGCGCCGCGGTGAGCAGGTCACAGCGCAGCTGCGCGACGAGGCGCTCGTCGAGCCTGGGCGCGTTCACCGCGGCCCCGCTGCGGGAATTCCGGCGGTGACCTGTTCGAGCCGGGCGAGGACTGCGTCGAGGTGCGCCGACATACTGGCCGGGACCCGTGGGTGGGCCGCCTGTTGGAAGGCGCGGAAGTGCGGAAGCAGCCCGCACAGCATCAGCCGCTGGGTGAAGAACCCGGTCATGTCTCCGCTGGCCCGGGCCCGCCTCAGCAGCGATGTCAGCGCGACGATCTTGTCGGCGGTGGAGGCGAGCAGCACCGGCGGGTCATCGACACAGATGGGCGGGTCTGGGTCGTCGAGGGACCGGTGTTCGGTCTGGAGCGCGGCGATGATCCGCGGGACTTCGGGCCCGTAGCCGGCGGTGAGGACCTGGTACACGTCCAGTGTGGCCGGGGCGAGATCGGGTGCGTCGTGCAGCAGTGCCGCCGCGATCACCTCCGGTGGTGACACGGGCACGTGCTTGCCGATGGTCACCGCGACCCGGACCGCGTGGACCAGAGCCGGCCGGTCATCGATGGTGTGTCCCGCGCACCACGCCTTGGCGTCGCGCAGGGCGCGGTCGATGACGGCAGGACGGGGAGGGGATAAGACCGTCATTCCCGGTACCTCCTGATTACCGTACGATCGGCGCCATGTCCGGGCCGCTTCCGCACTGGTGTGAACAGACCTGCGTCGTGTGTCCCGCTCAGCAGCTGGGGCCGGGCCAGTTCGACGTGGTCGACCGGCCCGGACCCGAGTTCGCCTACCGCCAGAACCTTGGGTGGCGGGCCACCGCCGGCGGCGTTGCCGTGTGCGTCCACCCGTTCCGGGTGGGTCTTCCTGCCGGCCGGTACGCCTCGGCCGGGGAACCGGTCCCCGACCAGGCACCCCGGCCGGCGCCGACACCGGCGGCCCTGGAGCTGCCCGCCGACGTGGTGGATCTGGAAGGCTGGCTCGTCGCCATGCTGCGGGACGCACCCTCCGAGCAGATCTTCACTGCGGTCGCCCGCGCCGAGCGGCTGGCCGCGCAGCGGTTCGGCGCGAAGCAGACGGTGGCGGCTCTGCGGCGGGTGCTGTCGGTGGAGCTGGCTAACCGCTGACCCCGACGGCGACCGGCTCGGGCTGGTCGAAGTCGAAGTCGTGGCTGCGCCCGTCACGGCCGAGACCAGCCGCCTGGTAGTGGGCGTTGAGCAGGTCCAGGCGTCGGGTCACCTCGGCCGAGTCCAGCCAGTACCGCAGCGGCTGCTCACCCCACCCCGCCGCGGCGTAGTAGGCGTCGGTGACGCACCCTCGGGTGTAGGTGAACTCCTCCAGCTCCGTCGCGTGGGGGAAGACCACCGCCAGGTCGGACTGCATCCGGGTCATCAGCGTGAACTGCGCCAGCACCGCGTGGATCATCTCGTCCACCGGCGCCGGCACCAGCAGCTCGGCGGCCCGCTCGTCGCCGTCGGACAGCTCGAACACCGCCGCCTTCAGCGCCAGCACCCGCAGCGCCTCTTCCAGCAGCGGCCCGGCGTCACGCTCCAGCGACCAGCGACTGATCGCCGGGTATCCGGTGAATGTGGCCCAGCAGCTGGAGTACCTCATCGACGAGCTGTGCAACCGGTGGTAGGCCGGGTGGGCGTGCATCCGGTCGAGGATCTCAGCGGCCCGACGACCGACCTTCCGGACCTCCGGCATCGATGGACTGGTCATGGTGCATCCCTCCCAAAGGGCAGTGGACACGGGAGACCACAGGCCACACTGCGGCTGGGGTCCCTCACCACCTGAACAAATGCGGGTGGTGACAAAGCCATCAGAGCCTGCCGCCGTCGATGTCGATAAGCGGCGGCCTTGACCTCCGACAATCTGCTGACATTCGTCCGCCGCTATTTTCGGACCACGACTGTCATCGAAATGTCGGAACCCGGCGACGGATCTGGCCGACATTGATCGACCTCGCCTTAAGTCGTCTCGTTGGCACGCGATCGTGCCGGCAGGCCGCCCATCGAGACGGTGTACCGCGGCTTTCTCACTCCGTCGCGTCATGGGGTCGTTGACCGTGCGATCTGAAGGGTTCTGGTGTGCGTGTTGCCCGGAGGCTGGCGTTGTTGCTGGCCATCCCGCTGTCCGCGACTGTGCTTTTTGCCGCGTGGGGTGTGACGTCGACGGCGCGGCAGGCGGTGAGTGCTGATCGTCTTCAGGTGCTGGTGGCGGTGTCGTCTGCTGTCGGTGAGGTGCTGTATCAGCTTGATCGGGAGCGTCAGGTCGCGGTGTCGGTGGTCTCGGATGCCGGTGGCGGGTTGAACGCGGTGCTGGAGCAGAGTGCGGTGTCCGACCGTGCGATCGACGTCTACCGGCAGCGCCGTGCGGAGCTGGACGTGTCGCGGCCTGCGGTTGGGCGGCTGGTCGGTCCGTTGGATGAGCAGTTGCGGCTGTTGCCGGCGTTGCGGGAGCAGGTGAAGGCACGGTCGACGTCGTTGACGGCGGTCCTGGTGCGGTACCGGGCGGTGATCGCGTGTGGTCTGGCGGTGCGGGAGGCCGTGGGGCAGGTGGGCGGCGCGGATGGTGTGCTCGCCGACCATTTGCGGGTGGCTGCGGCGTTGTCGCAGGCATCGGAGTACGCGGGTATCCAGCAGGCGGCGGTGGTGGCAGGTAGTGGCCGGGTGGTGTCGCAGGCGGTGCAACGGGACCTGGCGGCGACGCGGGCCGGGTTCGACGAGGCGCTGCTGGTGGTGTCGCAGCGTTCGCCGACGCGGTGGCGGGCATGGCTGGATCAGGCGTTGACCGGCGAGCAGGTGCTCACCGCGCAGCGTATCGATGACGGGATCGCGCGGACGCAGGTCGGTCAGCGGCTGCGGGTCGCGCCTGGCCGCTGGGCGGCCGCCAGCGGTGAGCGCCGGGACCGGTTGCACCAGGTGCAGTCTCGTATCGATGACGACATCCTGGCCGAGGTGGGGCGGCAGCGGACGCGGCAGTGGGTGACCAGCGGTGTGCTGTCCGGGGTGGCGGCGGTGCTGCTCGCGGCGGCGGCGGTGTTCGCGTGGTGGCAGGGCCGGGTGTTGGCGCGGCGGCTGCGTGGAGTGCGTGACGCCGTCACCGGGATGGCCCGGGATGAGCTGCCCGCGCTGGTGCGCCGGGTGGAGTCGGCTGACCCCACCGATCCGGGCTCGGTACCGGCGCCACCGCGAGCCCTGGCTCCGGCGATGGTCCGTGATGAGGTGGACGAGGTCACTGCCGCTTTCGACAGCCTCGCGGGAACCACGTACCGGATCTCGACGGACCTCGCCCGGCATCGTCAGGTGGCGGTCGGTGCGGTGGAGGCGGTCGGGCGGCGGTGTCAGGCGATCACCAACCGGCTGCTGGGTGAGCTGGACCGCGCGGAGCGCGACGAGAAGGACTCCGCGACGCTGGAGACCCTGTTCGCGGTGGACAACCTGGCGGCGCAGCTGCTGCACGGCACGCAGAGCCTGCTGGTGTTGTCGGGCCGGACGCTCGGGATGGCGTATGAGGAGCCAGCCGAGTTGGTGACGGTGGTGCAGGCGGCGCAGAGCCGGATCCAGGACTACCGGCGGATCGTCTTCGGGCTGGTCGACGACCGTGTGCTCGTGCCGCCGGCCTTGATCGACGATCTGGTTCATCTGTTGGCGTCACTGCTGGACAACGCCGCCCGCTACAGCCCCGACGACGTGTTCGTCTCCGGCCACCTGATGGGTAACCGGGCGATCCTGCAGGTCACCGACACGGGCAACGGCATCGCACGCGATCTTCTCGACCAGCTCAACCGGGAGTTGGCGGCACCGTCACCGACGATCGGGGTGGAGCACATCCGCCGGCAGGGCATAGCCACGGTGGCGCTGCTGGCCGCCGCGCACGGGTTGCGGGTGCGGCTGCTGTCCGCGTCACCGTACGGCACGGTCGCCGAGGTCGAGATCCCCGCCGACAAGCTTCTCGTCCGGATCCCTGAACGCGTGGCGCTGCCGACCGGACCGATCGCCGGCAGACGCGCCCCCGGCGGCACCCCCGCCTCCCACCTCGTGTTGCCCGCCACCGCCGCACCTCATCCCGGTGGACCTTCCCGCCGGTACGACCGGCCGGCGCCCGTGGACGCACCGACCCAGGCCCTGCCGCAGATCCCCGCGCAGCGGCCCGGCCCGGGCGGGCAGGAACCACCACCCATCTACCGGCAGGCCGCTGAACGGCATAGCCCATCGGCGTGGTTCGAGGAAGGCGGCACCGTGCACGTGTCCGCCGAGACCGTGCCGTTCGGTGGCGGTGCGACCACTTCGAACGGGCTACCCAAGCGGCAGCCGACCACCGCGTTCACGCCCGCGGTCCGGTCTGCTCCTGCCGCGGCGCGCTGCCGTCCGACGGCGGGCCTGGCCCAGACCGCAGATGCCTACCAGCGCGGCCTCGGCCGCCGCTCCCACCAGCCGAGAGAAGAACAACGATGAGCGACAACAACCTGAGTTTCCTGCTGAACAACAACGTGCGCGTGGTCGCCGGGGTCAGTCACGCCGTCGCGGTGTCGGTTGACGGGCTGCTGCTGGCCTGGACCGAGGGGCTCAACCGGGATGCCGCCGAACGCCTCGCCGCGGTCGCGGCCGGGCTGAACAGCCTGCTCAACGGCGCCGCCCGCGACTTCGACGCGGGCGCAGTGCGGGGCAACATCACCGACACCGACCGGGGCTACCTGATCCTGACCAGCCTGAGCCGGGGGGCGTCGCTGCTCGTCCTGGCTCGCCGGGATGCGGACCTCGCGTTCGTCACCGGGGAACTGGAGCGCTTCGCCGAGCAGGTGGGTGACTCCTACCTGAACCCGTCGTTCGCGGCCGCGGCGGCCGGCGCACGATGACCATGACCGCCAGGCCGGTCCGTCCGTCCACGAACCCGCCACAGGGGTTGAAGATCGTACTGACCGGGCCACTCGGGGTGGGTAAGACCACCCTGGTCGGGGCGGTGTCGGACATCGCCCCCGTGACCACCGAGGCCCGCATGTCAGCCGGTGGCGACGATGTGTCGCACCGTCCGGGCAAGGTGACCACGACGGTGGCGATGGACTTCGGTCGCCTCGCGATCAACGACGTCACGGTGTACGTGTTCGGCACGCCGGGACAGGCACGGTTCTGGTTCATGTGGGACGCGATCGTGCGTGGTGCCGTCGGCGCGGTCGTGCTGGTCGACACCCGCCGGCTCGCGGACTCGTTCCGGCACCTGGACTACATCGAGAACCGGCGGCTGCCGTTCGTGGTGGCGGTCAACCAGTTCCCCGACACGCACGTCTATTCGCCGGGCGAGATCCGTGACGCGCTCACGCTCGCCGGTGATGTGCCGATCGTCGAGGTCGACGCCCGGGACCGCGACAGCGTCCGCCACCTGCTCATCGCCCTGGTCGAGCACGTCATCGCCACCACGCAGGCCCCGGCCGGCGTCGCCTCCTGACCACCCGGCCCGGTTCACCTCTGAATAAAAAGAAGGAGCACTTCATGCAACGTGCCCGTGCACAGCTGCGACACGCGGTGGTCGCCGTCACCGCCACCAGCCTGCTCGCCGCCGGTGCGGCGTGCGGCAGCGACAGCGGCGATTCCGACCGGGTGCGGATCGGACTGCTGGTGTCGCTGTCGGGCATCTACACCAGCGTCGGGGAGGACATGCGGCGCGGCTTCCAGCTGTACCTCGACACCCACGACGGTCGGCTCGGTGGCCGTGACATCGACCTGGTCGTCGCCGACGAGGGTGACGGCCCCGCCACCGCCGTCCCCGCAGCCCAGAAACTCCTCGAACGCGACCGGGTGGTGGCGGTGACCGGGCTGGTCGGCGGCGCCACCGTCGACAAGGTCCAGACCCTCACCCACGAACGACGCATCCCCCTGCTCGGCGCGAACGCCCGCCCCGAATTCGCCCCCGTCGCCGGCACACCCCGCGACCTGTCCTACACCTGGCACACCTCCTACAACTCCGACGAGCCGGGTATCGCGATCGCCGCCCACATCAAAGCCGAGGTAGGGGACGGGGCGGTGTACGCGATCGGCCCGGACTACCAGGGCGGCTGGGACGAGCTACGAGGCTTCACCGACACCTTCACCACCCTCGGTGGGAAACTCGCCAACCCGGACGGGAAGACCGTGTTCACACCGTTCCCGGCCACGGAGAACTTCCTGCCGTACCTGAACAAGGCCGCCGAAACCCGACCGGCCGCCGTGTACACCTTCTACGCCGGTGGTCCGGCTGTCGCGTTCGTCAAGCAGTACCGGCAGTCCGCCCTCAAGGACGTACCGCTGTACGCGGCCGGATTCCTCACCGAAGGATCCGTGCTCGACGCCCAGGGCACGGCCGCCACCGGCATCCGCAACGTCCTCAACTACTCACCGACCCTGCCGCACGCGGCGAACCAGCAGTTCGTCGCCGCCTGGTCCGCCGCCGGCTACCCCGGACAACCGACCACGTTCGCGATGGCCTCCTACGACGCCGCCGCCGTCCTCGACCGTGCCCTGGCCGCCGTCGACGGCCCCGTCACCGGCGAAACGCTCAACACCGCGATCGCCACTGTGGGGCGGATCGACAGCCCACGCGGGGACTGGCAGTTCCACCCCACCGAGCACCGTCCGGTGCAGCGCTGGTACCTGCGCGAGGTCAGACCCGACGGGCCGGTCCTGTCCAACGTGCTGCTGCAGGACCTCACCACCCTGCCCACCACCTGAGCCACCAGGGTTCACGAAGGGAGGTGCCGTGCACGTGGACACGTTCGTGATCACCGTCGTTGACGGGGTCGCCTACGGGCTGCTCCTGGCCATCGCCGCTGCCGGGTTGACCGTGGCCTTCGGTGCCGGCGGAGTGCTGAACCTCGCGCACGGCGTCCTCATCGCTGCCGGCGGCTACATCGCCGCGACGACCACCGCAGGCACATGGGCCAGCCTCGCCGCCGCCACCGTCCTCGCCACCGTCGCAGGCGCGGCCGGCGGGGGAGCCCTCGCCGCCGCCACCGCCGCACTGCGCGGACGCGGGCACCTGGATCAGGCGCTGCTGACCTTCGGCATCGCGCTGATCGGCGGGAACCTGCTGACCACGATCTTCGGCTCGGACGTGCTACGGCCCCGCATGCCCGCCGCGCTGGAAGGCACCGTCATGGTGGCGGGGTACCGGTATCCGGTCGACCGGCTCGCCGTGCTCGCCGTCGCCGTGCTGGTGGCCGCCGTCGGCTATGTGGTGCTGCACCGTACCCGCGCGGGTCGGCTGATCCGGGCCACGGTCGACGACCGGGCGATGGTCGCCGGGATCGGTGTCAACCCCCGTACCGTGGACGCCGCCGTCCTGGTGACGTCCGGAGCCTTGGCCGGGCTGGCCGGTGCCCTTGCCACACCGATCCTCGGCGTCGGTCCCGGGACCGCCGACACGACACTGCTGCTGTCGCTGATCATCGTGGTCTGCGGTGGCCTCGGTTCGGTACCCGGCGCTGTCACCGCCGCGATCGGGGTCGGGGTGGTGCAGACCGTCGGCGTGGTCACCGTCCCGGCGGCAGCACCGTATCTGCTCATCGCCGCGATGACCGTGACCCTCGTGGCACGCCACCCCACTGTCCCGAACGGGGCAACCTCATGAGCGCGTTCACCCAGGCGTTCGCCGCCGACCGGACGCCACCGCTGCTGAAGCGGGGTGCAACGGCCGCACTCGCCGCCGGGGCGGCTACGGCGGTGGCGATGTCACCGGCCTCATACCTGCACACCACCGTCGCCCGGATGCTGCCCCTCGCGCTGCTGGCGGTCAGCGTCGCGGTGGTCACCGGGCACGCCGGCCTGCCCACCCTGGGCCAGGTCGCCCCCTACGCCGTCGGCGCCTACCTCACCGCCCGCCTCGCCCTGACCGGAATCGACACCGCCGCCGTGCACCTGCTCTGCGCGGCTGTCGGCGGTGCGGTCGTCGCGGGCCTGATCGGGACGCTCCTGGTCCGGTACCGGGGCACGGTCTTCCTCATGTTGAGCCTCGCGGTCGCCGAGCTGACCGCGATCACCGCCGGGCAGTGGCGGGCGGTCAGCGGCGGCACCGACGGCCTCGCCGGTATCCCCGCACCCCGCCTCCTACCCGGCCTACCACCGCTACACGGCGACCGCACCCTGCTGCTCTACACCGCCACGATCACGGTGGCGGCCACCTTCGCGGCCGTCTGGCTGCTGCGCGGAGACCGGCGGATGCTGCTCACCGCCGCCCGGACCAACGAGGACCGGGCCCGCGCCAGCGGCCATCTCGTCTACGCCTACCTGTGGATGGTCCACACCGCCGCCGGAGGACTGGCCGGAATCGCCGGCGCCCTGCTGATCCACACCCACCGGTGGATCACCCCCGCCGATGTCGGCTTCGGTGTCGCCGCCCTGGCCCTGCTCGCCGTCGTCATCGGCGGCGCCCGATCCCTCATCGGCGCGGCCGTCGGGGCGGTGATCGTGCTCATCGTCCGCGACATCGTCGCCGTCGAGGTCCCCGGCCACGCACCGCTGCTACTCGGCGCGTTGTTCGTGATCGGCGTGTACCTGCTGCCCGGCGGCCTGACCGCCCTACCCACCCGCCTCCGCCGCCGACTGTCCGCAGGCCCGCACAGCGCGCCGCCCGCACCCGCCAACGCGAGCGTCAGGAGGACGTCGTGAGAATCGTCCACCGCGTCGAACCGGACCAGCCGCCCTCGCCGCGCAGCGGCCGCGATCCCGATCATGCCCACGGCAACGGGCTGGTCGCCTCCGGTCTGCGCCACGCCTACGGGCCGCTCACGGTGCTGGACCTCGACACGTTCACCATCGCCCCCGGCGACCGGCACGCGGTCATCGGCCCCAACGGCGCCGGCAAGTCCACTCTCCTGGGCGTGCTCGCCGGCACCATCCGCGCCCAGACCGGCCAGCTCACCTACAACGGCCACACCGTCACCCGACACGGCGCCGAATGGCGGGCACGTGCCGGCATCGGCCGCACCTTCCAACACCCCACCGTGTGGCCGGACCTCACCTGCCTCGACTGCGTGCGGA
The DNA here is from genome assembly GCF_040643455.1 of Micromonospora sp. NPDC047134. Taxonomy (NCBI): domain Bacteria; kingdom Bacillati; phylum Actinomycetota; class Actinomycetes; order Micromonosporales; family Micromonosporaceae; genus Micromonospora; species Micromonospora sp. NPDC047134. Next base: position 59,817 of record NZ_JBEYUI010000003.1, on the reverse strand, counting down.
TCGGCGGCTGGCACCATCGCCGCAACCCCGACCGCACCCCCATGGAGGTGCTGCACCTGGTCGGTCTGGCCGACCACGCCCACCAACGCGCCGGTTCTCTGTCGCACGGGCACCGGCGGATGCTCGACCTGGCCGTCGCGGTGGCCGGCCAACCCCGGATCCTGCTGCTCGACGAACCCGCAGCCGGACTCACCGACACCGAAACCGGCCGCCTGATCGACGTCATCCACCGGATGCCCAGCTGGATCGCCGTGGTGCTCGTCGAGCACCACATGGACGTGGTCGCCGCGGTCGCCGACTGGATCACCGTGCTGCACCAGGGCCGCCGGCACACCGACGGCCCCGCCGACACCGTGCGCGCCGACCCGGGCGTCGCCGCTCTCTACCTCGGCACCAATGGGGGTGGCCATGCTGCACATCCGTGACCTGACCGTCGCCTACCCCCACGGCGCCCCCGTACTCCACGACCTCACCCTCGACCTGCGCCACCCCGGCGTGCACGCACTGGTGGGACCCAACGGAGCCGGCAAAACCACCCTGCTGCACACCCTCGCCGGCCACCTGCACCCCCGCGGCGGCACCATCCATCTCGACGGTGAAGACGTGACCGGCTGGCACCCCACCGCCGCCGCCCGCGCCGCAGTAGCACTCGCCCCCCAGGGCCGCCGGCTGTGGCCCTCACTGACCGTCGCCGAGCACTTCGCCGCCACACAGCCCACCGCAGGCCGCGACGAAGCCTGGACCGTCGAGGAACTCCTGACGATGTTCCCGCCGCTGGCCGCCCGCATGGGACACCGCGCCCACCAGCTCTCCGGCGGCGAACAACAGATGCTCACCATCGCCCGCGCCCTGCGCACCGCACCCCGACTGCTGCTGGCCGACGAACCCACCGAAGGCCTTGCCCCGATCCTCGCCGACCAGATCACCACCGTCCTGCGGGGCCTGCCCGCACGAGGCGTGACCGTCCTCGCCGCGCTTCCCCACACCGATGTCGCGGCGACGATCGCCGACACCATGCACGTCCTCGCCGCCGGGAAGCTCCTCGGCCACACCCACACCAGCACCGCGGCCAGCCACCTGCTGCGCCGACACCTCACCCTCACTGACCCCGACGAGACCGCGACGCCCCACCAATGACCAACCCGGCTCCTCAACCCGCAGCTGCCGTTCGTCGCACGAATCGAACCGCATCCGCCCGCCACACCCTGCCCACCCACGCCCGAAGGAGATGCCCGGTGACCACCACGGCCTACCAGTTCCGCAACGCCCCGGCCCAGCTCGGCCCCCTGCAACAGGTCCTCGACCCCATCACCCGCCACGACCTCGCCAAGATCCCCATCCGACCCGGCTGGCGGGCCCTGGACATCGGCGCAGGCGCGGGCTCGATCACCCGACACCTCGCCGACACCGTCGGCCCCACCGGCGGGGTCATCGCCGTCGACCTCGACACCGGCCTGCTCGACCCCACCAACATCATCGACGTCTACCGCCGAGACCTACGCGACGGGCTCGACCTGCCGATCACACCCGGCAGCCTGGACCTCATCCACGCCCGCTGCGTGCTGGAGCACCTCGCCAACCGCACCGACCTGCTGAAGCAGATGATCGCGCTCCTACGACCAGGTGGGTGGCTGGCGGTCGGCGAGATCGTCTACAGCCCGACCGTGATCCACCGGGCACCCGCCACCGACGACCGTGACCTGATCCACCGGGTCATCCACGCCATCCTCGACACCCTCTCCGACGGCGGCACCGACCTGGACTGGGGCAACCACATCCACGCCCACCTGCTCGATGCGGGCATGACACACGTGCACAGCCACACCCGCGCCGACACCTGGACCGGCGGCGGCCCCGGATGCCTGCTGCTGGCCGACAACGCCCACCAACTGCACGACCGGCTCCTGCCCATCGCCGACCTGGACGAGGCCGACCTGACCCGGTTCGGCGAGCTGATGACCGACCCCACCGTGTCGCTGCGCGGCTACCAGTTCACCTCCACCCTCGCCCGGAAACCCGAATGACCCATGGGCGCAGAGCAACCGCCGAACCCGCCCGACGGTCACGACAGCCGCGGAGCCGGAGCCGGATCCGGATCCGGTGACAAACAACGATCCGCTGCGGCGCGAAGCGGTCAGACCGACCTGCGCACCGCGGCGGCACCACAGGCCACCAGGAAGGTGACCGCCATCAGTCCGATCCGTAGCCAGGGCACATCCCGGGTCGGTCGTACGCCGATCGACACCGCCAATCCCAGCTGTGCCAGCAGAACAAGGCAGATGACCACGCTCAGCGCCCGGTAGGTGGTGCCGAACTCCGACCAGAACACCCAGGTACCGCCGACGGCCGGGATGATCATCAGCAGACTCAGGCCGATCAGCGGGACGGCGAGCCGCCACCGCGTGCAGGCATTCACCGCCCTTCCTCCCGGCCGTCGCCGGCAGCCCCGTCCGGAGGCGCCGCTTCGACGGTCAACGCCGCACACGCGTCGCGCAGCTGCTGCGCGTGCCGCTCCCATTCGGCGCGCCGGTCGGCCGGGATGCTCTCGCGCTGGTGCAGTGACGCGGTGAAGGCGTCACCGAGTGCCCGACCGTGCCAGGAGTGGGTCACCGCCGTGCGCAGGTCCGCCTCACCGTGCAGGACGGTGCGGGCCAGGGAACCCAGCGGATCGTCGCCGCCGCGGGTCTTGACGTACGCGAGCGTGTCACCGACATCGCCCGACGCCCGATGCAGCACATTGTGCAGGCCGTCCAGGCCAGCAGGATCTACGTAGAAGCCGCTCATGTTCCCCCGCTGAACGTCGTTCGGCTTTCGCGAAACCGCACCGTACGGGAACCCGATCAACACCGTCAATGGATCCGGAGCGCACAGACAGTCACCCGACAACAGACCGTGCCTGCCCGACTCCGCGCGGCACCGACCGCGCGCAGGCCCTCGAACACCTGAATCCCGGGCGATGAACTGCGGATCCCGAGTTGCTTACCCGGTTCGGCGGCGCCCATTTTTGATCATGTTGGCCACCGCGTCAGCGGCATCGTGGTGGAGTTGTTTGCTGACGCTCTGATAGGTGTCGCGGGTGAGAGTGGTGGTGGAGTGACCGAGTTGTTCGGAGACGACCTTGATATCGACTCCGGCGTCGAGGGCGAGGGTGGCGGCGCTGTGGCGTAGGTCGTGCAGACGGATGGGTGGTAGCCCCGCTTTGCGGATGAGTCGGCGGAACCGTTGGGAGACGCCGATGGGATGCCAGGGACGGCCGTCGGGGCGGACGAAGAACAGTCCGGTGTCGGGCCATGCGGCACCGGCGGCGAGGCGCCAGGCCGCGCGGCGGGCTTTGTAGGCGGTGAGGACTTTGACGGTGTCGGCGTCGAGGACGACGTCCCGGTTACCGGCTCTGCTCTTCGGGGCCTTCTGGACGGGGGTGTAGCCGTGGGTGGCGATCTGGTTGTTGATGGTGGTTTCGCGGCGGTGGAGGCGTACCTCGCTGTCGCGTAGGCCACAGGCCTCACCGCGGCGGGGTCCGCGGTAGGCCATGAAGTGCCACAGGGGGTGCAGGTCGGGGGCGTGGATAGCGGCGTAGTCGAGGAACTCGGCGACCTGGACGTCGGTCCACACCATGATCGGCCCGGGGACCTCGCCGGTGGCCTTCCAGTGTTGGACACGTTCGTCTTCCCAGATGATCGGTACGGGCCGGTCGCCGGGGACCTTGACGAGAGTGGCCGGGTTGGTGCCGACGATCAGTTCGTCGGCGAGGGCGTCGTTGATGGCTTTGCGCAGGCAGGCGCGGATGCGCTGACGGGTACCGGGGCCGGTGGTGCGCACACCGGTGACGGATTGGCGCATGGCCGGGTCGGGGCTGGTTCTCGCGGCGATTATCGCGTCGTTGCGGCGTTCGATGGCGGTGAACATCTCGCGGATGTGGCTGGCGCGGAGCTTGTCCAACGGGATGTCACCGAGGTGGGGGATCAGGTGGACGCGGACGAGTGATTCGTAGCCGCGGATGGTGTTGTCGTCGATGGTCAGGTGGGTGAGCCAGCCGGTCAGGTAGTCGGCGACCGTGGGGATGTCGGTGAGAGGGCCGTCGCCGTGGAGCAGTTGACGGATGCGGTCGGTTTCGGGCAGGGGCCGGCGGGCGCGTACGGCGGTCTGCAGCAGGTCGGCGATCTCGGTACGCCGTCGCCGGTCGCCGCGGGGGACGAGGGACAGCAGTTCGCGGGCGTGGTCGAGTTCGTCGGCGGCGACGCGCCGGCTGGGCAGCCCGGACCGGCGAAGCAGCCGACGTCGTCCGTCGGCGGTGGGTGGGAGTTCCAGTTGGTAGGCCCAGTGGCCGTGGTCGAAACTCCAGGCACCGTTCGTACGGCGGAGTTTCGGGCAGTCGTTACCGAAGGGCTTGCCGGTGTCGGGGTGGCGGCAGCCGCAGCGTTTGAAGATGCTTCCGTCAGGCATGGCGGGGTTGCTGCTCCTCGGGTGGGGGAGGGGGCGTCGGTTTGTCGACCGACATGAACGCGTGACATCCGCGCACGATCAAGTTCGGCCGGACCCGTTTGTGCGCGGGTCCGGCCGAGTCGCCGAGTCGGTCGTACGGGTTTGTGGGACGGCAGGGGCCCGCCAGCTGGCGGGCCCCTGATCGGTTCGCTTGCTCGATGTCGTAGGTCGGGTGGATCTTCGGCTTCGGTGTGATGCCGCGCGTCCTATAAGCTGGTGGCGGTCCTGGTTCCGATGACTGCCGGCCTCGTTCTAGGGGCCGGGTTCACTGTTCTGCGCTGTGGGTGTGTCGGGCAGGTGCAGGGCGGCCAGCAGGGGCGCGGTGGGTATCCGGTAGCGGACGCCGACGCGGAAGTGCGGCACGGGGAACGCGTCGCGGCGGATCAGCTTGTAGGCCGCGGAGCGGGACATGCCCAGCACCGAGGCCGCGGTCGCGAGGTCGGTACTGGTTCCCAGAGCCCGGATCTGTTCGACGGTCCATGCCCGCGGCGCTCCGGCGGGCGCGGCGGGCGCGACTGGTGCTCGTCGGGTGCGTCCAGATCGCATGGTCATCTCCCTCCAGGATCGATGTGAATACGCGGGTCGAGTCGTCGAGCTGGCCGTCCATAGGGGGACCAGGTGGACGGGCCATACGTGGGTGTCGCCTACAGGTGGGGGCGCAGCAGCAGCCGCAGCGCCGCGGCGGCTTGTTCGGGTACGACGCCGTTGCCGAGTACCCGCAGCGCGGCGGTGCGTGGTAGCGCGAGGGTGGGGTCGGTGACCCAGTGCGGGTCGAGGCCCATGAGCCATTCCACGAACGGTGGTGCGAGGACGGGCGCGCCGTGCCGTCCCGGCTGGGTCGGTACGGGCGCGGGTCGGCCGAGCAGCTTTTCCCACCGGGCGATCGCGGTGGCGTAGACGCCCCACCGGTCGGTGTCGGGCGGGTCGAGACCGACGATGGTGGTGCGCAGGTCCGCGCCGCCGTCGCCGTGGCGGCCGGGGCCGTGGGCGTCGGAGGCACGCGGGGTGGGCAGCGTCCGAGCCGGTGCCCGCACGGCGGCGGAGGGGAGAGTGAGGTCGCCGTGCGAGCCGCGTTGCCCGGGGCTGCCCTTCGTGCCGTCGGTGGCCTTGGGGGTGGGCAGGAGCACCTGCGACAGCGGTGGCCGCCATCCGGTGCCGGCGCGGCGGCCGGGGGTGCCGGTGTCGCTGGCCCTGGGGGTGGGTAGCAGCCCGTGGCGGGTGCCGGCGGGTTCGATGAGGTCCGGTAGTCCGTATGGGTGGCCGGGGCCCTTGCCGTCACGGGCGCAGGGTGTCGGCAACGTCCGTACCCCTTCTGTCGGGTGGGGTGGGGGTGGCGAGCAGGAACAGGCGGTCTCGGCGGTGGGCGGCGCCGATGTCGGATGCGCGTAGGCATAGCCAGCGCGTGTCGTACCCGATCTCGGCCAGGTCACGGTGGACGACGTCGAAGCCCCGCCGCAGGAGGGCGGCGACGTTCTCCACGAAGAGCAGCCGCGGTCGAAGGACGCGAACGGCTGCGGCGATGTGGTTCCAGAGGCTGGAGTGTTCGCCGGTGATGCCGGCCCGCTTGCCGGCGTTGGAGATGTCCTGGCAGGGGAATCCGGCGGTGACGATGTCGACGGGCGTGACCGTCGACCAGTCGACGGTGCGGATGTCGCCGAGGTTGGCGACGTGTGGCCAGTGGTGGGCCAGGACGGTGGCGGCGTGTCGGTCGGTTTCGGCGTACCAGGTGAGCTGGCCGCCGAGCACCAACTCGACGGCCAGGTCGAGTCCGCCGTAGCCGGTGCACAGTGATCCGATGCGCGTGACGGTGGTGTGCGCAACGCTCACGCCACCTCCCCGCGCCCGATGACCGCCGGGGTGTCGTGGGGGCAGGTCCACGGCCCGCAGCCCGGCGGGTCGGCCGGCCGTGGGTGCGGACGTAGCACCACCTGGTCGAGGGGCACCCGCTGCCGGTGCAGGAAGAACTGTCCGCGTAGTGGGTGCCCGTCCGCGGTGGCCCTCGCGCAGCCGTGGCGGATCGCCGCGTCGAACGCGACGGCGTCCGCCCACTCGTTCGGGCTGTGGGCTTTCAGGTCGGCCCAGAAGCGGTCGTCGTGGAACGGGCATCCCACGCACGAGGACTTCGGGGTGTCGGCGAGGCCGTGGTCGGTCAGGAAGCGGAGGCAGTCGGTTCGCCGCCAGCCCAGGTCGAGTAGGGGGAAGACGTTGCGCATGTAGCCGACGTCGGCGTCGCGGGCACGGTGGACCTCGTCGACCGAGATGCCGATGGCCATCTCGGCGACCACGCCGGCGGGCACCCGCCGCGGGTGGGGGTATCCGAGCCTGCGCCGCACCTCCACCTTGATCGGTTTGATCTTGTACTCGGACGTGCACTGTCGTCGGGCCATGCCCCGCTCGCCGTTCGGGCCGAGGGTGAACAGCGGCATGGACGCGAAACGGTGTGCCGGGTCGAGCGCGTCGGCCCGGATGTCGCCGGAGCTGACGCGCGCGACCTCGATGCCCGCCCGCCGCGCGATGCCGGTCAGGCGGTCCAGGTGCCGGTAGACCGCCGCCGGCTCCCACGACGTGTCAGCGAAGATCGCCGCGTCGAAGGTCGGGATCCGGCCCTGGACGGCGAGTAGCAGGAGGGTGGAGCTCTGCACCCCGGCGCCGAGACTCAGATATCTGGCTGCGCGTGTGGTCATCCGACCACCCCGCCGCCGGAGTCGGGCGTAGCCCTCGGGATCGGCTGCTTCGCCAAGATCAGGACGTCCTCGTGGGCGATGAGGTGCATCGGCACCCCGCCGGCCCTGGCCTTGCGGACCTGCTGGAGTTGGAAGAACGACGGCCGGGCGACGAGATGCCCGTCGCGGACGGCCGCGAGGAGCGCGACGCACCGTTCGATGGGGACGAGACCTGCACGAATGCCGGCGGCGATGACGGCGCTGGGCAGGTCGACCAGCTCGCCGCGTTTGCGCCACGGGCGGGCGGTGACCACGACGACGCCGCCGGGACGCAGCAGGGTGGCGCAGCCGGCCAGGATCTGGGTGAACCCGTCGGCGAGACCGGTCAGGTCGCGGTAGGCGAGGTTGCCCCGGTCCTCGCCGTCGTTGTACCGGTCGTCGTACTTGACGACCCCGTCCGCGCCGGGCCGGACCAGCCCGTGCACCGTCGGCCCGTACGGCGGGGAGGTGACCACGAGCGCCACCTGCCCGGTGAGAGCCTTCGGAACCAGTGACATCAGTCGGGTGGCGTCGCCGCGGATCACCGACGCCCGTCCGGTCGCGCCTTGGTCGTGGGCGTGGCGGATGTTGGCGTCGGCGATGTTCGACCACTGCGGCTCGTACTCGATGCCGAAGGCGTCGCGGCCGGCGTGGACGGCCTCGACCAGGGTGGTGCCGATGCCACACATCGGGTCCAGGACCAGGTCACCGGGCTGGGTGTAGGCGTCGATGGCGTGGGCGGCGATCGCCGGCAGCATCCGGGCCGGGTGCTTGACCGACTCCGGCACGTACCGGCCCCGTCGCTGGACCGGGCCGGTCGTCTGGGCGGTGGTCCAGACGGACAGGCCGTCGGGGTCGGCCCGGTGGCGGCCGTCGTAGTCGTGGTGCCGGCTCTGGTAGTCGTTGCCGGGGCTGGCGGTGGGCGTGTTCGGGGCAGGGTGTCCCGGGTCGCGGTGTTCAGGCATGACGCTCACCGCCTTCGCGGTCACGGCGCCGCCGCGACCCGGGCACGGCGGGCAACTGCGGGATGGTGAAGACCAGCAGGTCGGCGTGGACCCGCAGATGGGCGACCTGCCACTGCTCGGCGTCGGCGTGGGCGAGGGAGAGCAGTTCCTCGTCGGTGACGTGGTAGACGAACTGGTCGCCGTCGGTGTCGGCCTCGACCGCGACGATGTGTTGTAGGTAGCCGAGTCCGGCCTCCGACGCGGCGGCCACGAGTGGCCCGAAGTCCTCGGGAGTGGGCTGTGTACCGGTGGGAATGCCGACGACGAGGACGAGGCAGCCGCCGGGGCGCAGTAGCCGCGCGCAGGCGGTGAGGAGCCAGGCGAGGCGGACGCGGGCGGTGATGTCGGCCTCGTGTAGCGGCCAGGAGGCGACCACCAGGCTGGTGGCCTCGTCCAGTGGACCGTCGTCGGGCGGACGGACGACCGCGGTGTCGACGCCGCATAGGTCGGGGTCGGTGAGGTCGTCGCCGAACCAGTCGACCAGCTCGGGCGGGTCCTGCGCGTCACCGGCCCGCTGCTCGACCGGGGCGGTGAGCGGGCGGGTTGCGGTCGTGGCCGCCGGCTGGCTGGCGGTGGCTGGTCCGATGATCAGGCTGGAGCTGTCGGTGAACCAGGCACGGTGGTGCCGGCGTCCGCCCTGGGCGCAGATGCCGGTCAGTGTGTGGTCGGTGGTGAGGTCGACCACCGCCTCCCTGGGCCGGCTGTAGGCGGCGACGAGGCGGTAGGCCAAACGGGTGGGCAGGCTGGTGGGTTGGTCGGCGTCGGTACGGGCCGTGCGCCAGACCGTGATCGGTACCGGCGGGTCACCGGCGATCAGGTCGATGAGAGTGGCCTCGGCCTCGGCCGGCCCGGTGTGGTCGGCCTGGTGGTGCGGGTGCGGCGGGTGCTCGCTCATATGGATGTCGGCTCCGCGCCGCGCCGTGAAGCGCTGACACCCCCGAACCGGGCTTTGTGAGCCCTGGCGAACACTTGCCCACCCCACAGGCCCTCACACCACGCGACCCGCGCACCGGCATGTCCTGCTTCTGTCGCCTCGTCTGCTGCTCACGACGTTAGAACCACCCTCGGTCGCCGCCTACCGCGCCGGAACCGGCCCTATTCCTGCTCGCCGTCGGTCAGTGACGTTGCGTCATTGACAGGAACGCTGACGGATGCTCATACCGGTGCGGAGGGCGCCTCGGGCGCCGACGTGGACACCGCCGTCGACCAGCACTGTGAGACGTCGTCGAGCACCGTCTGCCGGGCCGATGCCATCGACGCGGCGTCGTCTGTCACAGGACGCGGGATGGCCGGCGGTGACAGTGGCGCGGCGAGTCGCTTGGTCGTCACAGCGGGCCGCCCGTGTCCCCGGTGATGTCGTCCGGGCCGTCTCGCGGTCACGGCGTGAAGCCTGCGCCACCGCCAACCGGGGCCGCGCGGTCACAGGGTCTGTCAGGGTGTCACAGGGCAGGTCAACCGGCCTCTGTCAGAAGTCCCGCCGCGATGGAGGGCGATGGCAGATCGTGCGGGCTGGGCCACTGACAGAGGTCCGACCCCGGTGGCGAACAGCGCCGGGAAGCTCTGTCAGGTCCTTGTGAGTCGCTTGTGGCGCAATCGATGGCACCGGTCGCCGTGACAACACCGGCGACGGCATCCCGCGTCCCTTCGCTGTCAGAGGAGTATTGCCATGAGCGTGTCCGACGCTAGGAACTGGCCGACGTCCGCCCTCGACGCGGCGCAGACCGCCTTCGCCGCGCTGACCTGCGAGCCCGCGCCGCTGGTCTTCGACTGCACGGTGCTGGCCTGCGACGCGGGTCTGCGGCAGCCGGTGATGCCGCTGCCGGCGCTGCGGGACTGGCTGCTGCGCCATCCCCGCGCCTACACGGCGCGTGACGAGGTGTGGCGGGAGCTGATCCGACGTGCCCGCCTCGACGGGCCGCACTGGGTCGTCGCCGCGGTCGGCATGGCGATGCCGGCGCTGCAGCGGTACGCGGCCGAGCTGTGCGAGGGCTACGACGGCGACCCGGCGGATATCGACGCCGAGATCCTCACCGGGTTCCTGACCGCGCTGCGCGACCGGGCGGACCTGACCAAACCCGCACCGTACGCGAGCCTGTGCCGGGCGGCGTGGCGAGCCGGGCGGAACCTGCGCCTACAACGGCAGGAGTACGTGCCGGTGGAGGACATCGAGCACGTCACCCCCGGCTCCCGCACCCCCAGGGTGCCGTACGGGCATCCGGACCTCCTGGTCCGCCGCGCGGTGACCCTCGGCATCCTCGACCCCGAGGACGAACAGCCCTACATCGACGTGCGGCTCGGGTACCGGGCGATCGAACCCATCGCCGCCGCGTACGGCGTCAGCGTCGACGCCCTGCGCATGCGGATGTCCCGCATCGACAGCCGCATCGCCGCCGCCCTCGCCGACGGGCTGCTGACCGGGCTCGTGTCGCCGGAGACCACGGCACGACTGCGGCAGCGGGCCGAGCAGCGCCGTCGGCGCCGCGCCGGACGCGCCGCAACCACCCGCCGCGAAACCGCCCGCCACGCTGCGGCAGCCGCCTGACCAACCACCGCAAACGGCCGTGGCCCGACGTTGCGCGTCGGGCCACAGCCGTTTCTCCGCGCCGGGGGGCCTGACCTGGCGCTGTGAGCCCTCACAGGACGGTGTGAGCGCGGCAAGTGTTCGCCAGGACTCACAACCCCCGGTTTGGGGGTGCGGGACTCGGCGAGCTGTACCCCTCGCCGGTTCCGCCCGCCGCCGGGCGATGCGAGCAGCCGCGATCCGCGTGCCTCGGGTGCCGCGCCAGTTGATGCGCTGACACCACATCGATGACCGCAACCCACCCATGAGGGAGGACGAGCTCCTCCCGGGGCTCACGCGGAACCGCGCTTCTCGCCCGCGCCCGGCGGCGGCCCCCATCTGCTTCGAGTAATCGCCGCCCCCGGCCACGTCCCGTTCGTGGCCGGGGGCGGCGGGAGGTGAACGCCCCATGTCCCGCACCCCACAGCACCCTTTCCGAATCCCGCGAGTCGTTCGTCTCGCGCTCCGTGTCGCCGTACCGCTGGCCGGTGTCGGCCTGTCGCTCGCCGTGCCGGCCGCCGCGTACGCCGACCCGGGTGGCACCGTGTATCTGGCGGCGAACTCGTTGCCGGTGGTGATCGCCAACCTGCGGGCCTGGATCATGGGAATCCTCGCCGCTCTCGCCACCCTGTTCCTCGTCCTGGCGGGCGTGTACTGGGCCACCGCCGGTGGTGACCCGTCGCAGGTCGAGAAAGCCAAACTCGCCCTGCGTAACGCGTTGATCGGCTACGGCCTGGCGGTGCTCGCACCGATCCTGCTGCAGGTCGTCCAGGGCATCGTCGGGGGCTGAACCCGATGGGATGGTTCCTCGACCAGACGTTGGACTGGCTGACCGAGGCGATCCTGGCCTGCCTCGGCGCGATCTTCGACCTCATCACCAGCGTCCTGCTCACCACCCCGAAGGTCACCGGACTGCCGCAGGTGCAGGCCCTCACCGGCCGGTCGGTCTGGATCGTGGACACCGTCTTCGTCCTCGCGTTCGTCGCCGCCGGCGTGCTCGTCATGGTCGCCGGCGGCGGCGAGCAGTCCCGGTACACGGTCAAGGACCTCCTACCGCGGCTGGTCGTCGGGTTCACCGCCGCGCACTTCTCCCAGTTGGCCTGCGACCAGCTCATCGATCTCGCCAACGCCCTGACCGCGGCGGTCAGCGACGGCGGCTACGACGGCGACGGCGCGTTCACCGCGATCCGCACCCACCTCGCGGCGGCACACGACCGCACTGTCCCGCTGTTGTTCCTGGTCCTGGCCCTGGTCATCACCGTGCTGGTCGTGACGGCCGCGTTCCAGCTGATCGGCCGGTTCGTGGCGCTGCTGGTGATGACGGCCATCGCGCCGCTGGCGCTGGCCTGCCACGCGTTACCCGCCACCGACGGCCTCGCCCGACTGTGGTGGCGCGCCTACACCGGATGCCTGGCGATACCCGTCGCGCAGGCGTTCTTCCTCACCGCCGGTGAGCAGACACTGCTGGACCCGACGGCCATGCTGCCCGTGTTCGGTCTGCCCGCCGATCCGGGCGGCACCCTGAACCTCCTGGTCGTGGTGGTGCTGCTGTGGACCACCGTCAAGATCCCCGGGCTGATGGCCCGCTGGGCGGGCCAGACCGGACGCGGCACGAGCACCATGCTCGGCGCGGTCGTCCGCGTCGTCGTGGTGCAGCAGCTCTCCCGCACCGTCCCCGGCCTGAACACCCTTCGGAGGACCATCAGATGACCGCACCTGAGCCCGAAACGCCGACCAGGGCACGGATGCCCGCCGACGTCGACGCCCCCGACAAGGTCGCCTACGGCCTGACGTTCCACCAGCTGGCGATCGTCGCCGCCGGCGCGCTCGTCTTCTACAGCCTGTGGCGGGCGCTGCACGGCGTCGTCGCGACACCGCTGCTCACCGGTGCCGGTGTCGTACTCGGCGGGCTGGTCATCGGCCTGGCGCTCGGCCGCCGCGACGGCCTGTCCCTGGACGTGTGGCTGCTACACGCGATCCGCCACACCCGCACCCCCCGGGCACTGACCACCACCCCCGGCGCCGCCGACCGCGGCGGTGTGCCGGACTGGGTCGAGACTCCCAAGACCGGCCGGCAGCCGTTGCCGGCGCCGCTGCGGCTGCCCGCCGACGCCATCGACGACGACGGACAGATCAGCCTCGACGGCGCGCGGGCGGCGATCGTCGGCACCACCACCGTGAACCTGGCGCTGCGCACCCCCGACGAGCAGGCGGCGTTGATCGACGGCTGGGGCCGGTGGCTCAACAGCCTCTCGGCCCCGGTCCAGATCGTCGTGTCCGCGCAACCGGTCGACCTGGCCTCCCACAGCCGGGCCCTCGCCGCCGCCGCGGACACCCAGCCACATCCACGGCTACGCGCGGCCTGCGCCGACCACGCCGCGTTCCTCGCCGACCTCGCCGCACGCCGCGACCCGCTGCGCCGGCAGGTCCTCATCACCACCGCCACCGGTGTCGGCGAACGCGGCCCGCACGCCGCGCGTCGCCGCGCCGACGACACCGTCCGCGCGCTGTCCGGCCTCGGCGTCACCCCACGCGTCCTGGACGGACCGGCGGTCACCGCCGCTCTCACCTGCGCCGCCGACCCGTACCGGCCGCCGCGCCCGGGTGGCCTGGCCGCACCCGACGCGGTCATCACCGCAACCCCAGCCACCCGCAGCGATGAGAGGAGAACAAAACCGTGATCATGATGAGGCGTCGCATCAGAGGTCGTTCCGCCGAGCGGTCCGAGACCGGTTCGGTGGCGTCGGCGGTCGCGCCGGCCACTGTCGAGGTCACCCCCCGGTGGCTGCGCGTGGGCGACGGCTACGCCGCCACCCTGGTGGTGACCGGCTACCCGGCCGAGGTCGGCCCGGCGTGGCTGGAGCCGCTGCTGTCCTGGCCGGGCCGCCTCGACCTCGCCCTGCACATCGAACCGCTACCGGCACCTGTCGCCGCGTCCCGGCTACGCACACAGCGGGCCCGCCTGGAGTCGTCGAGGCGGGCCGACGCCGAGCGCGGCAAACTCGCCGACCCCTACGTCGACGCCGCCGCCCACGACGCCGGTGACCTGGCCGAACGACTCGCCCGAGGCGCGGCGAAACTGTTCCGCGTCGGCCTCTACCTGACCGTGCACGCCCGCACCGAAGACGAACTACTGCAAGCGTGCGCACAGGTCCGGGCCGCCGCCGCGTCCACCCTCCTAGAGGTGCAACCGACGACCTGGCGGCAACTGGCCGGCTGGACCACCACCCTGCCCCTCGCGACGGACGGGCTGCGGATGCTCCGCACCATGGACACCGCCGCCCTGGCCGCCGCCTTCCCGCTGTCCAGTCCGGACCTGCCCGCCCCGCTGCCCGGCGACCCGCCGACCACCGGCGGTGTCCTCTACGGCGTCAACCCCGCCAGTTCGGGGATCGTCTGGTGGGACCGCTGGACCCAGGAGAACCACAACTCGATTGTCCTGGCCCGATCCGGTGCCGGGAAGTCGTACTTCGTCAAACTGGAGATCCTGCGCAACCTCTACCAGGGTGTGCAGGTCGCGGTGGTCGACCCCGAAGACGAGTACCTGCGCCTGGCCGACGCCGTCGGCGGCAGCATCGTCCGGCTGGGCATGCCCGGCGTGAAGATCAACCCCCTCGACCTGCCGCTCGACGACCGGCGTCCCGACACGCTGACCCGCCGCGGCCTGTTCCTCCACACCCTCATCAGCGTGCTGCTCGGCCACCAGCCGCCACCGGCGGAACGGGCCGCGCTGGACCGGGCGATCCTCGCCGTCTACCGGGCCGCCGGCATCACCGCCGACCCGGCCACCCACCACCGGCCCGCACCACTGCTGCGCGACCTGGCCGCCACGCTGCGAACCGACGACGACCCGGCCGCCGCGACCCTGGCCGCCCGGCTCGCGCCGTGGGTGCAGGGCAGCTTCGCCGACCTGTTCGACGCCCCGACCACCCAGGCCCCCGTCGGACACCTCGTCGTGTGGTCACTGCGACACCTGCCCGACGAACTACGCACCGTCGGCACCCTCCTCGCGCTGGACGCGATCTGGCGCACCGTCGACACCCCGCAACGCCCGTCGCGGCGACGCCTCGTCGTGGTCGACGAGGCGTGGCTGCTGATGCGCGACGGCGAAGGCGCCCGCTTCCTGTTCCGTATGAGCAAGGCGGCCCGCAAACGCAACGCCGGACTGACCGTCATCACCCAGGACGCCGCCGACCTGCTCGGCACCGACCTCGGCCAGGCCGTGGTGTCCAACGCCGCCACCCAGGTGCTGCTGCGACAGGCACCCCAGGCCATCGACGCCGTCGGCGAGGCGTTCGGGCTCACCGACGGTGAGCGGCGGCTGCTGCTCTCGGCCCGTCGTGGCCAAGGACTGCTGATCTCCGGCGTGAACAGGACCAGCTTCGAGTCGATCTCCTCGGACACCGAGCACACCCTGTGCACCACCGACCCGACCGAACTGGCCCATGTCGACGAGGAAGAGGACGACCTGTGACACCACCGACCGGAGTCCTCGGATCAGCGCTCATGTCACCGCCACCGGCGCCCAGCCCCACCATCGGGCCGGGCGCCGGTCCCATTCCCCCTCCTACCGGACCCGGGGCTGCCCTGGTCGACGCCGCCGTGTGGGCGGCACAGCGACCCTGGCTGGCGGCTGTCGCCGCCGGACTGCTCGCCGCATGGATCGCGGTCCGCAACCTCGTCGAGATCTGGCGGCACCACCACCACGCCCACGACGCGCGGCTGGTCACGATCGCCCCGCCGCCTGAGGTCGACCCGCACAGCGCCGCCGCGTTGTGGGCGAACCTTGCCGGCGTACTGACCCCGTCACGACGCCGACGCCTGCTCTACGGCACCCCGCACGTCGTCTGGCAGTACACCTGGTCCGGCCGGCAACTGCTCATCTCGATCTGGGTACCCGGCACCGTCCCACCCGGCGCGGTCGAGGCGGCAGTACGGGCGGCGTGGCCCGGCTCGGCCACCACCACCGACGACAACCCGCCGCCCCCGATTCCGCTCGACGCGCATCCCGCCGCCGGTGGACACCTGCTGCCCGTATACGCGGAGTGGCTACCGCTGACCACCGACCACGACACCGACCCGCTGCGCCCGCTGATGTCCGCCGGCGCGCAGCTCAAACCCGGCGAGTACGCCTGCGTGCAGGTCCTCGCCCGCCCGGCCACACCCCGGCGAGCGGCACGCGCCCGTCGGGCGTCCGGCCGGCTTCGGGCCGGCAAGACCGCCGTGCCGGCGATCAACCCGGCAGCGCCGGTGCTGTGGCTGCTGGAGGCGTTCCTGCCCGGCAGCGGCGGCACCGGCCACCCCACGCCGGTGGCCCGTCGGGATCCCACCGTCGAGCGGGACGTCCGGGCGATCCTGGACAAGACAGCGCACCCGCTGTGGCAGACCGGTATCCGGTACGCGGTCGCCACCACCAGCCGACGCTCCGGCGCTGACCCGCGGGGTCGGCTGCGGGGCATCGCCGACACCCTCGCCTCGGCCTTCGCCATCCACACCGGCCGCAACCGGCTCACCCACCGGGCCCGGATGCCCGCGCCGGTGGCGGTCCTCGCCGCCCGACGGCTCGGCCCGGGGTTCCTGACCTCCGCCCCGGAACTCGCGGCGCTGGCCGCCCTGCCGCGCGACCTGGCCGTGCCCGGCCTCGACCGGGCGCGGGCCGCGTCCATGCCGGCACCGGTCGCCGTCCCCGGCGGCGGTCGTGGGGTGAAGATGCTCGGCGACGCCGAGATCGGCGGCCACGCCGTCGGCCTCGCGGTACCCGACGCCAGGTATCACCTGCACGTCATCGGCTCGACCGGCTCCGGCAAGACCACCCTGCTGGTCAACATGGCCCTCGACGACATCAAAGCCGGCCGCGGCACCGTCGTCATCGACCCCCACGGCGACCTCGTCCTGGACATCCTCGACCGGCTCCCCGCCACCGTCGCCGACCGCGTCGTCCTTTTCGACCCCGACCAGGACAACCCACCCACGCTCAACCCGCTCGAAGGCGATGATCCCGATCTGGTCGTCGACAACCTCGTGTCGATCTTCGGCACCATCTTCGCCAAAGCGTGGGGTCCGCGGATGGACGACGTCATGCGGGTCGCCTGCCTCACCCTGCTGCGCCACAACAACGTGACCCTGCAGCACATCCCCCCACTGCTCAACAGCCCCCAGTTCCGGTCCGCGATGACCGTGGACCTCGATGACCCGGCCGGGCTCAGCGGCTTCTGGCAGTGGTACGACGGCCTCAACGACAGCCTCCGCTCCCAGGTCATCGGCCCCGTCCTCGCCCGTCTACGGGCGTTCCTGCTCCGCGACTTCGTCAAACGGACGATGCGCTACCCGAGATCCAGCTTCGACATGGGCCGCGTCCTCGACGGCGGAGTCCTGCTCGTCCGCATCCCCAAAGGCGTCCTCGGCGAGGACACCAGCCGACTGCTCGGCTCCCTCATCCTCGCCCAGGTGTGGCAGGCCACCACCGCCCGCGCCGCCATCGCACCCGAGAAGCGCCGCGACGCGAGTTTGATCATCGACGAGGCGCAGAACTTCCTCACCCTGGCCAACAGCCTCGACATGATGCTCGCCGAAGCCCGCAAGTACCGGCTCTCCCTCGTACTCGCCCACCAGGACCTCGCCCAGTTCCCCCGCGACCTGCTCGCCGCCGCCTCCGCCAACGCCCGCAACAAGGTGTACTTCACCTGCGCACCCGAGGACGCCAAAGTCCTGTCCCGACACACCCAGCCCGAACTCGGCGAGCACGACCTCGCCCACCTCGACGCCTACACCGCCGCCGCACGCCTCGTGGTCAACGGCCGCCAAACCCCGGCGTTCACCATGCGGACCCGACCACCGAGACCGGTCGTCGGAGAGGCGACCGCCATCCGGCAGGCCGCCGCCGCGGCGGTACCGGTCCAGGACACCAGCGCCGTCGACGAACTCGTCGAACGACTCAGCCGCAACCCCGAACAACGACGGTCCCGTCCGAAGAGCGACCGCGCCTGACCGTCGTCGCCGGTCCGGTGGCGTCGCCCGGGTCGCGCACCGGACCGTCACCGGGATCGCGACCGATGACCGCCGAACACCGCTCCCACAGTGCTGACCTGGTCTGTCAGTGCCGCACACGCCCCCTGGCAGACCCTCCGCACCGACTCCCCACTGCCAGACACCCTCCCGATCGGGAGGGAACCCCATCCTGCCCAAAGGAGCAAACATCGTGTACTCCCGCGTTCCCCCCGCCTCCAGCAAACCCGACCCCCTCGCGGTATTCGGCCGCATCGTCCCCCGCGACCACGCCCTCCTCGCGCTACTCGCCGAGCACTACCTGCTGTCCACCGACCAGATCACCAACGCCTTCTTCGACAGCCGCCGCACCGCCCAACGCCGACTCACGATCCTGCACCGCCTCGACGTCCTACACCGCTTCGGCCGCAGCAACCACACCGGCCGCTACGGATCCCTGCTCTACACCCTCGGCCCCGTCGGACTGCAACTACACCCCACCACCTACCACGACCCAGCCGGTGCCAGCGGCAAGCCGCCGCGCAGCTCCCTGGAACGCGCCAAACGGATCGCCGCCAGCGGCCAGGTCAACCACCTCCTCGGCGTCAACCAGTTCTTCACCGACCTCATCGCCACCGCCCGCCACACACCCGACACCCGGTTGTCCCGATGGTGGTCCGAGCAGCACGCCACCACCGTCTACGCCCAAGCCGGCATCCGCCCCGACGGGCACGGCGTGTGGACCATCGGCGACACCTCAACCGGCTTCTTCCTCGAATACGACAACGACACCGAGAACCTCGCCCGCGTCGTGGCAAAACTCCGCGGCTACGAACGCCTCACCACCTTCGGCCCCCGCTACCCGGTGCTGTTCTGGGTACCCAGCCGCCGCCGCGAGGCCAGCCTCCTCGGTGTGCTCGCCGGACTGCGCACCGCCAGCCCGATCGCCACCGCTGTGCACGGCCCCGACCCCGCTGGCCGTGTGTGGACCCTCGTTTCGGACCCCATCCACCGCAGGCACCTGCACGAATTGCCCTGCGACCACGGACCCGACACCGTTACTAACCCGCAGCGCTTTGACGACCTGTAGGGCACGGGCGTGTGGATCTAACGTGTTTCCGGCCTGACCTGCTGGGGCGTTGTGCCTGGTGAAGAGAGTGCCGTGAGGACCGCGACCTGAACGATCAAATCGGACGTAAGAAGCGGCCCGAGCTGTCAGCGGAGGCGAAGGCCGCGGTCGAGCTCGTCCGGGCCGCGAAGGAGCAAGGGCTGTCGTTGATCGGGCCCGGGCGGGCTGTTAAAGCAGTTGACCAAGACGGTCCTGGAGACCGCGTTGAACGAGGAGATGACCGAGCACCTCGGCTACGCCAAACACGACCAGGCGGGTGACGGCGCGGGCAACATCCGCAACGGCACCCGGTCGAGGCAGCCATCCCGCCGGTATTCCCCACTTGCTGCGATGTGTCATGTTGATGATCGTGGCCCGCGTGATGGTAAACGCTGCTGATCAATCTCGGCTCGCCGTACTGATCAGCGACTACGAGATGGCGCGCGACGATGAACGTTCCTTCGTCGGAACAATGGCGGCGCTGATCGGCGTAGCCGTGGCCCTAGCCACTGCCGTAGTGGCGGCTGTCAGCCAGACCTGCACGGCTGGGCAGAAAGAGGAGTGCTTCCCGGTGCACGATGCGGTGCTCGCCGCGACCCCACTGCCGACGCTGGCCGTACTGGCGTACATGCAGATGATCGGCATCGTCGCAACGATGCGCTCCTACTACATGCGTGCGATCGAGAAGGAGTTGCAGACGTACGCGGTCGACCCGCTGGTCGCGGTTCCGGCCCTACGTCCGGCGAGCCTCATAGGCGTGACGACCGAGATAATCAGCCTGCGCCGGGGGCGGTTAGCTTTCCGACTGCTCTCCCTGCTGATCTACTTCTGCGTCGTGGTCGTTTTCGGCGGGCTAGCCGTTTACGTCGCACTTCGCCTCAATCAGCCGTGGCAGCTGATCATGTTCCTCATATATGGCCTGTTCGCGCTCCTGTTCACCGTCGAGGTTATGGCCACCGCCGTCGGCGGGAACTCACTCTTCTTCAGGTATACGACGAAGTACGCGTCACGCACACTCGCCTTCGACCGGCCAGGGCCGCCGTTCGAAGGCGAACGGCGGCTCTGGTCCTACCTTCTGGTGCCACGAACCGCAGACTGGGTCAAATGGATCATGGTGCCGGCGCTCGGTGGTCTTCTAGTGTGGGCCGGATCTCTACGGCTCGGTAGCGATGACCTGATAACCGCAGTCGTGGTAATCGTCGCGCTGGAAGTGTTCGTCTACCCCGCTCGCTATCAGTGGAACGACATCATTGGATTGGCCGATGATGTCGCTCATCCCGCGAGGAGGGCGCGAAAGCGGCTACCAGTCGGCAACAGTGGGGAGACGATGCGACGCAACGTGCGGCGATCCGCCGTGGCAGCCCTCGCGCGTGTCGCACTCGCGCTCGGCGGTGGCGCTTTCTTCGGCCTGTGGTGGGTGATGACCTGTCTCACCGGCGCGGTCTTCGGTGTTGCCGTGTTGTACGAGGCCCTGCGGCGCCGTCCTGCCTCCGAGCGGCCGGAGCAGACGACGTCGGTCACCGTGGCGATATGGCTTGCTGTCGGGCTCGGCTACGTGCTGCGGGCCACCGTGGCGTGCTGGCTTGTTGGGCTGGGCGTCAACGACGCCCGGACGTGGCTCGTGGCAGGTGCTTTCGGCGCGTTCGGGGTGATGTTCGTAACGCTTACCTGGGCACTGGAAGCCAGCAGCTATTGCCGCGATGTCGGCGGCGAGATCCAGTATGCGCCGGAGCTACGAGCGAAGCCTCAGTGCGCGGCGCTGTTGCCCTACACGGGCAAACCGGTCGCCCGCGGTAGACACCACAAGAGCCAAGCTGACTGCGGTGGCAAACCACTGCTGGAGAAACGTGGCCGCTTGATCAGCCCATGGAACATCGCGGCGCTCACCGCCTTCCTCTTGTCCGCACCGCTCGGCGTGCTCTTGGCCGACGGCCTCGACATGCCGGCCGCCGACACGCGACTGGGCTGGGTCGCGCTAGCAACGGCCTTCGCAGCAGTTGCGATGCTGATCAGCGGTAGCACCAGGGTACGTACGCTGGTGCTGATTGCCGGCGCTGGCGGCATCGCGGCGACTCTGTACGGCCTGGGCCTGCAGCCTGGGTTCGGCGTCGCTCCATGGCTGGTCTTCGCTGGTTGCTACGCAGGCTTTCGATCGCAGTCTTACGTCAGCCTCACGGAGGGCCTCAAAGATCTCGCCAGACGGGTGCTTCGCGCCATCGGCACGCTGTGGAAGAAGACCCGATCCGTGCTGGTCGGCAAGCGTACGGAGGAACTGCTGTGGAAGGACCAACGAGGCGCAACGCCGTGACGGCCGGGCGTCGCCTGCTCATCTCAACCAACTGTTGTTTCAAATGGTCGACACAGTGGGGCCGATCAGCAGACCGCCCGACGTACAACAGCCGCCCGCTGATCGTTCCCTCGTCCCCGGGGCGTTCCCGCGCCCCGGATAAGACCAGCATGATCTGAGCGTCAACCGGCCCAATCCCGAAGCGCCTTGTGCTACAGCTGCCACACGGTGCTGGGGTCGTCCATGGCTCGCTTCAGGTCGATGAGGTTGCCGACGTCGGCGAGCGGTGATGTGCGTGCCACTTCGACGATCCCGCCGACTACAGCTTGGACTGCTCCTACGTCGCCTGCTTCCAAAGCCTGGTCAAGGCTGGCGAACAGCCGCTGATGGATGTCGCGCCGCTCTGCGTATACCTGGTCAAAGTAGTCCCGCAAGGCATCCTGTGACGCTTTGATCCGGGCCACTTCGGTCTCGCGGTAGGTGCGTAGGAACTCGCGTCTCGTGCTTTCCGTCTGGTGATTCTGGACCACGTCGCGGACAACACCGACGATCAGATTCAGCGCGCTGAGCGCGTCTACCGCACCGACCTGCAGATCCTTCGCCTTCGGGCGTATCGGGGTGCCTTCCAGCACGTCCTTCTGCACCGCCATGCTGTGTCCCCTTACGCGCGTTTGCGGTACTTGAAGATCAATCTTCCGGTGTTCCGGTCGAGGGTGCCGTCTTCGTCAGCGACAGGTGCGTTGGCTACCTCCTGCACCGCCTTGACCAGCATCCACGCCGTTTCGAAACGCTCGCCGTGAATGGCCGAGTCGAGACGCCCGGTCCCGAGTGCGTCGAGGGCCCTAGACGCCCGCACGGCGAGCTGAGTGAGAACGATGTCCTTCTCCTGAACCTGTTCCCTCACTCCGTAGAAGAGCCGGTCACGAACGTCGAGGTCGGCGATGGCGACACCGAAGGCTGCCCGGTACCTCTCGACTTCAGTCATCGCCTTCTCGCCTTGCATATACGCCGTGGCACCGAAGGCACCCAAAACGATCCCGCCCACGGCGATCTTCTCGACCAGTGCTCCCAGCGCCATTCCGCCGCCGCCTGAAGCGATCGGTCCGCCACCGAGGGCCGCTTTGCGTGCGTTCTCCTGCGCTATGCCGCGAAGGTTCGCGAGGGGTGTGCCGGTGCCGGCGTTCGCGATCTGGTTTACACCCGCATGAAGA
Source organism: Micromonospora sp. NPDC047134 (assembly GCF_040643455.1). Classification (NCBI taxonomy): domain Bacteria; kingdom Bacillati; phylum Actinomycetota; class Actinomycetes; order Micromonosporales; family Micromonosporaceae; genus Micromonospora; species Micromonospora sp. NPDC047134. The sequence goes on along the minus strand of NZ_JBEYUI010000003.1, from coordinate 37,479 downwards.
AATCCCCACACTGTGTAACCAGCTTGGGCTGAGTGAATGAGGCCCTGGGCCCAACCTTCGACGTCGGGGTCAATCTTCGGCCGCGCCATGACCTCTAGGCTGGTGGAGAAGTCGACGCCGTCGAGGACGAGTAAGTCGCTGACTTTTGCGTGCATGTCGCTGCGTTTAAGGATGTCGCGCATCCGTAGGACGACGTCGTTGTGTATCTGTTCGTGCTTTCGGCCGAAAGCCCGCAGCTGCGCGTTCGTTCGTCTGTGGTCATCAAGGTGCGCGTTATAGCGATCCTCGTAGGCTGCCCAAAGTTCGCGCGACTGTGTCTCCGCCCGCATGCGCTGGACATGCCCGTAAACGCCTGCCGCCATCCCGCCCGCACCAGTTAGGACTCCAGTAGCCGCGAGAGCGACTGGGACGGGCCGCATGACCATCGGCGGTACCTCCGTCAAGGTCAGGCAAAGGGCGGCAGGGTCGCGTTCGTTCTGCCCATGGATGGTATCGCCCCGTGCAAGACCCGATCGGGCGGGCAACCGTCCAACTTCATCTCGTTCGACCCAATCGACGAAGCGTAGGTAGACCGAGAGTTGAGCGTCAGCGAGGACGAGAAAGAAGCGATATCGCTGGCTGAGCACCCATGACGCACGCCCCGACGGCTGGAGCAAGCACGCTGAGGGGAGCGCCCCGAAGGCATAGGCTGTTACGCCAAGATCATTTGTGAGGGGTGCGGGTCTCACAGCGGCCTAGCGATGCCTGTCCACAGCGTCCGGGATGTCTTACAGCGCAGGTCAACCCCAGTACTCGGCGATCAACTCGTCGGACCGGCCTGACAGATCAGGTCGCTACCGTTCACGGCACTAACAGCACCTCATATATCTCCACCCCGGTTCGGCCCCACCTCGGAACCACCGCCGCACCTACCGGTGCGCCCGCCCACCCGCCTATACGGGCCGGTCGGCGTCGCGCCGCGCGGCGACCCCAGGTCGCACCCAACCACCTGCCGCACCACACCCATCCCCGCAGCCGGCCCCACGCACCCGGTGGGCCGGTCATCTCCGCGCGCCCTGACGCGCCGACCTCGAAGGAGGACCCCATGGGCAAGACTCCCCGCAACGTCACCCCCGCTGCAGCTGTGAAGCCGAGGGCCAGGATCGGCGCCATGGTCCTGTGCATTCCGGCAGAGTTGCCCCGCGAGGCGCTGACCGCGCATCAGCTCGACCGCAACTTCAGTGTGCAGGGCACCCTGTCGCCCCGTTTCTGGGCCAGCACGGCTCTGCGCCGGTGGCAGCACCGGCAGATGATCAGCCTGCGTAAGGGCCGCCCGGCCTCCTGCGCCGGCGGACCGGTACGGCTGCTCAATCTCGACGGCATGCTCCAAGCCGCCGCCATGGGGGCGGGTATCCGCCACCAACTGTTCAGCCGGGTCGTGCACGGCACCCGCAACGCCACCCCGTGGCACGTCTACGAGGCCCGCCACCTGGCAGACCCGGACACGTACCCGTGGGACAAGGCCGTGGCGGACTTCAACAACCAGCCCCGCATCAATGCGATCCGGATGCACAACGCCGCGACGTACGGCGCCGGGCAGATCACCCTCGCCGAGGTGGAGATGTACCAGGCCGGATACATGGCCTACCAGCACTACAGCGCGCTGACCGCAGTCGCGGGCGACGCACTGATCACCATCGACGGGGCGACGTTGGCCCCGGCCAGCGACGCCATGGCCGACCGGGTGACCTACCTCGAACAGGCCAACCGCCTGTTCGCCGCCCTCGACCCCGACCAGCGACTACTCGCAGTCGCGCTCTGACCCTGGCCGGGCACGAGCCCACGGCCGTGGGCTTTCACGCTCCGCAGGGACACCTCACCGAGCGATCGGGCCGGCAGCCGCCATCCCTGTACCCGAGGGATGCGCGCTGCCGTCCGGTCGGCTCCTGCATTCACCCCGAGCACCCCCGAGCAGGAGGGATCCCGCCCACATGATCTCGGTCTACCGGTTCCGGCTCACCGACGTCTTGGAGCTGGCCGAGCACGCCGCCACCGCGCACACCGCCGCGGTCGACGACGAATCCGACGGCCCAGTGCTGCTGCTTGTCACCGATGACAGCGCCTACCTCACATGCAACGGCCTGCCCGCAGCACCGTCGGGCCCGGAACAGGCGGCGACCTGCCCTGTCCAGGCCGTGTACGCCGAGCACGCCGGCCACAATCCGCCAGGCCACACCGGTGACGACCTGCTGGTCACCCTTCCACTGCGCCGGGCCGACGCTCGGCTCGTCGATGAACTACGTGCCGCCGCCAGCCACGGCCACTCGACCCTGGTCATCACCGTCGTCGACGGCACGGTCGGCCTGTCGACCGTCACCGTGCCCACGCCGCCCGGCCCGCCGCCTGTCGACTGAGCCTGCCGGCCCCCCGCGCCGGGGCAGCGGACGCCCGACCGGCCGGGCGAACGGCCGACCTTTCCCTCTTCCCACACTCTCGGAGGTTCCACCGTGTCTCACCGGCTGTGGTTCCGCGTCGATGACGTCCTTCCGCTCGCCGAACATGCCGCCGCCACCTACGCCCACCTCACGAGCCGGCAGCAGCTCCGGGCCGGTCTGCCGGAGCAGGCCGCACTCATCTGGTACCGCGACGCCGACGGCGACTGGCTGACCTCCAACGGGGTCCCCCGCTGGTACGACGCCGACGGCACCGTGCACCGGGTCCTCGCCGAGACGTGGACCCACACCGCCACCGGCGCCACCGGTAACCCGCGCCCCGCCGACGACGGGCACGGATTCCTGCCCCTGCACACCACGTTCCTCGACGGCCGTCGCGATCTGCTCGATCTGCTCCGCTTCGCGCGCCGTCACCGGATGCACTGGTTCGGTCTGCTCCCGGACCCGACCAGCGACGCCACCGACAACCGTTACCGGATCTCCCGCGATCGCGGCGACATCAGCCCACCGTTGGCTACCTGGACCCCGGCGGCCGTCACCTGCGACGTTGTTGGCGGCGGCGCCTACCGGGCCATGGTCGCCCTCGGCTACACCACGCTCGGCCGGGCCGGCCTGCTGTGCCGGTTTCCGCTGTTCGCGGTGCAGCGGATGGCCGCCCACCTCGACAGCCTGCATCCCGGCGGCATGCCCGGCGAACATCCCCGGCTGCGGTTCGACGGTGACGAGGTCGTCATCGAGTGGGAGCACGACGGTCTGGGTGGCCGGTGGGTCGCGCACGACCGGGTTGTACCCGACGCCAACCGCTGCTACGCCATCGGCGCCTACCAGTGGCCCTGGACCCTGGTCACGGCCGAGACGACCACCCCGCGCCACTAGCCCAAAGAACAGCGTCCAGTGACCGTCGAGGAGCCGGCCAGCAAGGCGGTCACGGCAGCCACGATTCGACCGGGCGCACCACCTCGACGCTCCGTTCTGCGGATCCAGGGCTGAGAACGACAGCGACGCCGAGCAGAGCGAAGCGGTCGCCGAGATCGTCACCCCGCTGTTCATCCGAAACCTCCCTCCACCCGACACACCCGCTGCCGGCGGCTGATCGGCGCGTCAACGTCGCGCCGCTAAGCCCCTGAGCCGCTTGTCACTGGCACGACCTGGCCGATGCCCGGCCATCCGCGCACTCGCGCACACCCGGGCACGGCCGTGCCCGGGTTCCTGCCATTCAGGAGGGAACCCCTCATGACACCCATCCCCAGGCCGGCCTCCGGCCGCCAGCTGCGCATCGCCGTCGTCGGCGGCAGCATCACCGGCCCGCTCACCGCGCTGCTGTTGCTGCACGCCGGATTCGACGACGTCACCGTCTTCGAGGCCGCACCGCAGTCCGCGCCCCGGGGCGGCGGTCTCATCGGCCTGGAACACTGCGCCCTCGACGTGCTCGACCGCCTCGGCATCGCCCAGCACGAGTTCGTCGCCCACGACTCCGAGGCCGTCGTCCAGATGACCATCCGGGACCGCCACCCGGCCGAGGTCATTCGACGTACCTACCCGGGCCGCAACACCACCTGGTCGCTGCTGCACCACGCGCTGACCCGCCGCCTACCGGCCGGTGTCCTGCACACCGGCATGAGGGTCACCGCCCTGACCGGGCAGGCCGGTCAGCCGGTGTTGCGGTTCAGCGACGGCCACACCGAACCCGCCGACCTGGTCGTGTTCGCCGACGGTAGGTCCTCCACCGGCCGCCGGCTCCTCGACCCCGACCGAACCCTGCGGTACGCCGGCTACGTCGCTCACCGCGGCATCGCCGAGGTCACCCCACCGTCGGGTCTGCGGGACTTCCTGCGGCTGCAGCCCTGCCCCGGTGCGCAGTTCAACCTCGCCCCGGTACCCGGGGGCTGTGACTGGACCTTCTACCTCGGCTGCACGAACGCCGAGTACGCGCAGCGGTTCGGCGCCGACCCCACCCGCCGGGTCTTCGCCCTGCCCCGGCACGTCAGCGCCGCCGCCCGCACCCACGTCGACATCCACGCCGACCTGCTGCTGCCGGCCGAACACGCCGCGATCGTCCACGCCACCAGCACCCGGATGGCCGTGCCGGTCCTCGACATCACCCCACCGGAGCGCATGGTGTGGCCGGTCGGCAGCGGCCACGCCGTCCTGCTCGGCGACGCCCTCGCTCCTGTCCGCCCACACACCGCCCGCGGCGCCAACAACGGCATCGAACAGGCCGCGGGCCTCGTCGCCGCTCTCACCCAGCACCGCAAGTACCGGGCGGACCTCACCGCCGCCCTGCACGGGTGGCAACGCCGGCACCTGCCCGCCGCCGTCGCCGCCGTGTACCGCGGGCCCGAAATCGGCCACCGTCTCGGCCTCGGCATCCGATAACCCACCCCACAACCAGGAAGGGAGACCTCGCGTGGCTACCAGGACGACCGCAGTCCTCGTCGACGACCTCGACGGCTCCACCGACGACGTCGGCACCTACCAGTTCGCCTTCAACGGCGTCACCTACGAAATCGACCTGTCCGCTGGCAACTTCGACCGGATGGCGGCGGCCTTCGGCCCGTTCATCACGGCCGGACGCCGCCTGCCCAAACAGCCCAAGACCGCCCGGCGACGCCAGTCGGGCAGCGCCGCCGGGCGTACCCACACGCAGGAGATCCGGACCTGGTGGTGGACCACGAACTGGCAGGAGCGCAACCTGCCCCAACCACGGACCGGCGGCAGCATCCCCGCCGCGGTACGCGACGCCTACCACGCCGCCCACTGACACCAACCACGCCGCGAATGCGCCCGCCGGTGCGCGCCACAGTCCCGTACTCCGGGCGGACGACTTGACCATCACCCCGATTCGAAGCGTGCATCAGCGCACGCGCCTCACTCACCGATCCCTGCCCAGCGGCAAGGAGAAAGGGGGCCAACCCGCCCATGACCAGCACACCCACCGACAAGACCACCGGTACGGCCGAAACACCGGCACCCAGTGTCGCGAAGGTCCTCGCCGCGCTGCACCGGCTCGGCGAGGCCACCGCCGCCGCCATCGCCACCGAAGCCGGCCTCGGCTACTCGACCACCACCCCGAAACTCCGCAGCCTGGAGACCGCCGGGCTGGCCGAGCCCACCCGCAGCGACAGCGGCCGCAGCCTGTGGCGACTGACCGACACCGGCCGCGCCCAGGTAGAACAGGCCGACGACCACAGCCAGCCCGAAGGACAAGACGCGCCTAATGTCGTCGCAGACGCACCACAAGGGACGCACGGCGACGACACGGAGAACACCGGGCAGGACCATGACCAGCGGCAAGCCGTAGCGGACCCCACCGATCCGCCGGTCACCGCCTCGGAGTCGGAATCACCGGGTGCCGGTGATGTCGAGACGGCACCCGACGAGGCCACCCTGCCCGAGACCACCGACGACAGCCGCCCACGCGCCGAACCCGAGGTGCCGGCTGCGGCTGACCACACCGACCCGCCCGCCGGGGCACCCACAGCGGACGAACCCGCCGACACGCCTGCCGACGACCCCACCGATGACACAACGGGCGATCCCACCGCTGAGGGAACATCCTCCGCCTCCGCTGGTCTGGTGGCGGGCGGGCTGGCTGGCGCCCGTCGGGCGTCGGGCACGCTGCGCGGCGCGATCCTCGACATCCTCGAGGCCAACCCCGGCAAGCAGTACAAGGTCAGCGAACTGTGCAGGCTGATCGACCGGGCCAACGAGGGAACCGACGCGAAGAAGGCCAGCGCCGGTGCGGTCCACAACGCCGCGGTGAAACTCGTCGGGACCGGACGTGCGGTCATGGTCGCCGAGAAGCCCGCCACGTTCGCCCTGACCGGCCCCACCACCTGAAACGACCCTCGCCCCAGCCGGTAGCCCGTGGGCGGGCGTCGAACTTTGCCGGTACCACGCCCGCCCCCGGTGCTCCTTCACAGACAAGGAGCTACCCGAGTGTCTCCCATCCTGTCCTCGCTCGTCACTGCCGTCGGCGGGGTCCTCGCGGGTCTCGCCCTCGCCGCAGGGCTGCTGTGGCACCAGCAGCAGGCCCTGACCCGTGCCCGCCACGCCGCCGACCACGACGACACCACCGGCCTCCCCAACCGGCGGGCACTGCTCGCCGCCGCCGGCCGCGCCGCCCAGCGCGGGACGCCGTTCGGGCTCGTCCTGATCGACCTCGACGGCTTCAAAGCCATCAACGACACCTTCGGCCACGAGGCCGGCAACGACGTGCTCACCGACATCGGCCGACGACTCGCCGCCCTGCCCGGGCCGGTGCGGCTGGCCGCACGGCTGTCCGGCGACGAGTTCGCCCTCCTGGTCGACGGCGGCCCCGACGAGGTCGCCGCCGCCGCCCGCGCCGCCTGGCGGACGGTCGGTCGCCACCCGGTCGACCTCGGCGCGCACACCGTGGCCGTGCGGGCCAGCGTCGGGCACACCACCGCCGCCCTCGGCGTCAGCCCCCGTACCCTGCTCCAGCACGCTGACATGGCCATGTACCAGGCCAAACAGTCCGGAGCGGGCGTCTACGGAACCACGACGACCACCGCCCACACCGGGCTGCCGCCGGGTACCCGCCTGCGGGACCTTCGCCGTCACCGCTGATCCGGCACCCGCACGGGGAGTACCCGGAGGACCTCGCGCCGATCGTCCGGCGCGAGGTCCTCACCGTGCCTCACCCCGCCTACCCGACCTCGTCTGTCCACATCCTCGGCGGTCGTCGAACCCCGCCCACCCGGCACGACTTGACCTTGGCCGAGAGATGAGCGTCGATCACTGCTGGTCGTCGTCCGCCGGGCTGCCAGGGGCACCAGCATCCCTGGCCCAACGTGGGTCGGACGGCGACCGCGCATGCCCGCGATCCGCCGACCGAAGGGCCAACCCGTGGCACCCAACCCATATCCCGACCGCCGCAGCCGGCGGCCCAGCGACCGCACTCCCGTGCCGGACGACGTCACTGACCGGCTCCTGTGGACCCTCGCGGTCGATGTCGCCGCCGCCCACCAGCCCGGACCCGACGGCGCCTGCACGAACCTGCAGTGCCGCGGGCAGCAAGGCCCCTGCTGGGCGCTGCGCACCGCCCACCGCGCGCACCGACACGCCCGCCGCACCCCCGCCACCTTTGGCGCATCCCGGCCGCGCCCGGTCGGGGCCGTACGCGGACGCGCCCCTGTACCCGCGCCCTCCGTGCCCGCCCCGTCCGGCCGCTTCACCGGCTGGTTCACCCCCACCCACCCGCCCGCACCCCTGACACCAGCCGCGCCCATAGCCGACGCGGTGCCACCGGAGTCCCGGGGGCACCGGCGTCCACCCGTGGCGGCGCTGGCCGCCTGAACCCGCGAACCCTGGAGGCAGACAGTGAACTTCCTACCGAACGACACACTCGCCGGCTACGCCCGCACCGCCGTCGACCTGCGGACCCGCATGGTCGACTACCATCGCGGTCCGCTCGCGGCCCAGTACCTGCAGGCGTTCTTCGGCGGCCGGCTCGCCGACCATCCCAGCCCCAGCCCGGCGGGTATGGCGAAGGTCCTCGACGCGGCTCGGGCCATCACCGCCAACCCGTGGCGATCCGGCGAACCGTACGTCATCGCCCCCGCGATGACGGCGATCATCGCCGCCGCCGCGGCGGCCCTCGACCTGACCGGCGAGGTGCTCCCCGCCGACGTCGCCCCCACCGACGGCGGGGTGCTGTTCCTACCCGAACCGATCTACCACCGCAGCCACAGCGGTGAGGTGTCCTCGATCGGAGCGGTCACCTGGGCCCGCACCACCAGCACCGGCAGCGGGCGGTCGGCCTGGGCCATCGGCGGCTGGGCCGACCACCACGACCCGCACGACCCATCCGCCATCCGCCGCCGCGAGCAACTCGCCGCCCGACCTGACCTCGCCCGGCAGTTCGGCCCCTACGTGCTGACTGACTTCACCGAGATCCCGATCGGCCAGCCCGTCGACCCCCGCCCCGACCTGCCGGTCCTCGACGGCGACGACCGCGACTGGGAACCGGCACCCGACGGCCGGTTCGGCATCGACGAGACCACCACCGCGATGCGCGCCTGCGCCGCCGTCGCCTACGCCTTCTGGCGCATCCAGGCCCAACCCCTGGCCACCGTCGCCGCCGCACCCCTGGACCGGGCCGCCCGCCGCCGCGCCGTGCGCGCCAGCATCCGCCACGACACCCGCGTGGTCATGCTGCGCCGCACCAGCCCACTCGCCGAACCCGCCGACGGGGAACCCAAGTGGCACTACCGGGTGCGGTTCGTCGTACGCGGTCACTGGCGACGGCTGATCGACCGTGCCGGCAACCCGTACCGGATCTGGATCAACGCCCACATCAAGGGCCCCGACGGGGCGCCCCTACTGCACGGCGAGAAGGTCGCCGTCCTCGCCCGCTGATTCCACCCACCGTCCGAAGGCCACGCGTGACGCCTCCAGGCCCCGCGTGGCCTTCACCGGTTCCCGGCCCTGCCCGCCTGCCTGCCTGCCTTCGAGGAGCGACCCATGTCCATCCGCGCGCTGTCCGGGATCGCTGTCGCGGTCGCCGGTGTCCTGCTGCTGTGCTCCGGACTGGTCCCCACCCTGATGCTCGCCGACCGGGCCGCCGCCTGCGGCCCGACCACCGGTGCCGCGCCCACCACCTCGCCGACCGCCCGCAGCACCGCCCCGACCAGTGTCGGGCCGATCGGTGACTGGAACGCCGAGCAGGTGGGCAACGCCGCCACCATCACCGCCGTCGGCATCCGTCTCGGCGTCCCGCCACGGGGCTGGGTCATCGCCGTGGCCACCGCGATGCAGGAGTCCTCCCTGCTCAACACGCCGGGCGGGGACCGCGACTCGGTCGGCCTGTTCCAACAGCGCCCCTCCCAGGGCTGGGGCACGCCTGAACAACTCCTCGACCCGCAGTACGCGGCGACAGCGTTCTACCAAAGCCTGCAGGCCGTTGACGGCTGGCAGGCGATGCCGCTGACCGAGGCCGCCCAACGGGTGCAGCGGTCGGCCTATCCGGACGCCTACGCCCGCTGGGAACCCGACGCCACCCGCATCGTCGCCGCCCTGACCAGGGTCCGCGCCGACCTGACCGCCTGCCAGCTGACCGTCAGCATCCACGGCTGGACGCAGCCGGTGCACGCGGCCGTCGGCTCCGGTTTCCGCACCGCGAGCCGACCCGGCCACGACGGTGTCGACCTGATCGTGGCGAAGGGCACCCCGATCCACGCCGCGTCCGCCGGCACCGTCACCGTCGTGCGCTGTAACGCCGTCGACGTGCGCACCGGCCGGGACTGGGGCTGCGACCGCGACGGCCACCCCGAGCTGACCCGCGGCTGCGGCTGGTACGTCGACATCACCCACCCCGACGGGGTGCTCACCCGCTACTGCCACCTGCTCACCCGCCCCTCCGTCATCGAGGGCCAGCAGGTGACGGCGGGCCACGTCATCGGCGTGGCCGGCAGCTCAGGCCACTCATCCGGCCCGCACCTGCACTTCGAAGTGCACCTCGGTGACCACACATCCCGCACGGCGGTCGACCCGGTCGCGTTCATGGCCTCCGTCGGCGCACCCCTGAACCGGTAGCCCCGAGCACCGACACCGGCGGCTGCCGCGCCATCCACACCCAGCCCGGCAGGTCGTCCCCGCTGGGGGACGACCTGCCGCGACCCCTCATCCCACTGATCCCTGAGAGAAGGAGAAGGCACGTGAGTACACCCACGCTGATCGGTGTCGCCGCGTCGCGCGGCAGGTACACCGCCCGCTACCTGCAGTTCGGTGAGGAGCCGGAGAGACTGGTGCCGCTGCTGCGCCGGATCTGGACCGACACGTTCGGCCGCGACACCAACGCCATGGCCGCCGCGCTGCTGGCCCACAACTGGTGGACCCTCGCCATCAACCCGAAGCCCCGCCGTTGGGACCGGCAGCCGCCCGTAGCGGGACTGGGCTACCCGGCCGACACCGGCACGATCCGGCAGGGCTTCCTGCGGGAGGACATCGACGGGGCCCTGGAGTGGCTGTATCTGCTGCACATCGACCAGCGGCGGCTGGTGGTGTACGAGGCGAGCATCCACGGCCACTGGCTGCGGCACAGCGCCCATCACCTCGACCCCGTCGAGGACCTGTTCATCACCGCCGCCGACGAGGGCGGCCCGGAGATGACGGTGTGCACCGTGTGCGGCGCGGTCGACGAGATCGACCACATCGAGGTGCCGTCCATGGCCGGCTACGGCCACGACACCTCCATCAGCTGCACCCGCTGCGGCTCCTCGGTCGTCACCGACCCGATGTTCGGCGACCACGTCACCCGCAAACCCTGGCCGCCGCACAACCCCACGACGGACGGCACCCAATGAAACCGCCCATCCCGGGAGGCCGTCGCCGTCGACCGGCGGCGGCCTGCCCATCCACTGATCGGAGAACCTCTTGATCTATCAGCCCGGCCAGCGCGTCGCCCTGGTCCACACCAGCGACCCGCACACCCTGCTGCGGCCCGGCGACACCGGCACCGTCCGCCGCCACGACCAGCAGCACCACACCGTCGACGTCACCTGGGACAGCGGCTCCACCCTGTCGATGTGCCTCGACGACGGCGACCGCATCGAACCCCTCACCACCACAGCGTCGAAGGGGGACCCGGTAGACGACGCCGCCGAATGGGCCGCCACGCTGTGGCGGATCCGCGCCGCTGGCACCGAGGCCGGCCGCACCGCCGCCGACTGGTGGGCGCAGAACACCATCGGCGCCCGCGCGAGCGGCGACACCCGCCTGGCCGCGCGCAGGATCCTCACCGGCATCGACGACGGTGACCCCGCAGTCCTCGACACCCTGCCCCAACCGGCGGCGGCCGGGGATGCGGTCGACACCAGCGGATGGCAGCTGTTCGCCGACGCCACCGGCGATGTCTCCGGCTGGTTCGGGCTGCGTATCCCGCAACGCGACGAGGCGATGACCGTCTACCGCGACGCCTTCGACACCGCCGCCGTCGACCGCGTCACCGAACTGTGTCACCTCGCGGCCAGCCCCACCGGCCGCGACGTGTCCCACCTGCACCCCGACCGGATCCGTATCGGCGACGTCGGTGTGTTCTCCGGCCACTGGGCGCACAACACCGACACCGAACCCGACCGCTTCGCGGTCGGGTTCGTCGGCACCCTGATCGACCGCTGGAACGGGTGGGCGGTGTTCTCCTGCACCCGCGAAGTGGCCGAGGCGATCGTCGCCGACCAACAGCACCACCGCGACCAGTACCGCCACCGCCTGCGCGACGAGGGCGTACCGGAGAACGACCTGGACCGGCGGGTCGACGCCGCCCTGGCCGACCTGTCCTTCGACGACGACGTCATCGTCGCCGACCAGCGCGCCACCTCCGACGATCCGCAAGCCATCGACCACATCACCCCGGACAGCGACGGCCGATACGTGGTGATGGGCCGCAGCTGGTGCTGGGAGGCCGTCGACCCCTACGCCTGCGACCAGATCATCGGCGACCTACCCGACCAGGCGTAGAGCGCAGAACCGACCCAGGCCGGACCGGCAGAACCACCGCAGACATGCGACACCGACAAGGAAGGAACCAGATAGTGACTGCACGCACCCAAGAGGAGATCGTCACCCGAGTCCGGGCGCTGCGCGCCCACCGCCGGGACATCTTCGGCTTCCGGGAGGAGGTGCTCGTGGAGGCACTCGATCTCGACCACGCCCGCCAGCTCCTCGGCCCCGGCACCCCAGGCGAGTGGACCCCACGGGTCGACCATGAGACCTACGCCCGGGACTACCTGCGATTCGCCATCGGAAAGATCATCGACCACCGGGGCAACTCGGCGAGCCGGTCAGTGGACAAGCTCGGCGAACTCGCCTGGCTGCTCGGCCGCGACGACATCGTGCGGGCGATGGACCACACCAGCTACCCGATGTATGGAGCACCCGCGGTCAAGGCGTTCGCCGACGGCTTCGGCTGGCCGTTCCTCGACGACCTCGACAGCGACGACCAGCGGGCCCTGGCCCGGATGGCCGACGGGCAACAGTGCGACCCGCAGGGCTGCCGACGAGGCTGCGCCGACTGACCGCAACCGGGCCACCCGGCACCACTCCCGGCCCTCGATGCGCACATGGTCAGCCGGCACCCCAGCAATCCCACAACCCGCACATCCATTCGACTTGATCGATCAGGCTCGGGGGCGTTGCATCGTCGGCGCCGACACGCCCGCGCAAGGCCGCCCCCCGGCAGCACGCACCGGCGGCGTACCTCCGCGTCGCCGTAACCCTTCAGCACCAACGCGGTGTGGTCGCCCACCTGCCCGGCCCGAACCGGCCGGCAGGTGCTGACCGCATCCGTCTCCGCAGTGCGGTAACCCGCCGCCCGCGCACCCGGAGACGGGTGCGCGGGCCCGACCGAGATCGAGGCAACCACATGACCACACCACACCCGCCGACCCCACCGAACGGCCCACCCCGCACCGACCCGGCCGCGGCCGGCACCGGCGGCACACCCACCACTGAGGCCACCTCCGGCCGGTCCGGCTACCTCTACCGCAAGGTCGCCCTACACCTGGCCGACCACCCCGACACCATCCTTAAGGTCGGCGAGATCACCCGGGCGATCAGCGCACCGTCCACCGGCGCCGTGTTCGAGGCACTGAAGAAGATGGCCGCCGCCGGGCACGCCACCCACCACCGCGACCCGCACCACCGCTTCCAGATCACCCAGGCCGGCATCGACGCCGCCGGCACCCTGCCACCCGCCGCACCCCGCACCCGCCCCACCGGCAGCGGTGGTGGCCGCCGGTCCCGGCCCGCACCCGTACCCCGACCGAACGGCACCCTGTACCACCCGCGGCGGCTCGGCAAAGGCTGGGACGTCGAGGAACTACAGCGACTGCGTACCCAGCGGGTGCCCGTACTGCTGTACGGGCCACCGGGCACCGGCAAGACCGCCATGGTCGAAGCCGCGTTCCCCGACCTGCTCACCGTCGCCGGCACCGGCGACACCGTCGTCGACGACTTCCTCGGCTCCTACAACCCGATCCCCGGCGGCGGCTACGAGTTCATCCACGGACCCCTCGTCACCGCCATGCGCGAAGGCCGGGTACTGCTGGTCGACGACGCCACCCTCATCCCGCCCCGCGTCCTGGCCGTGCTGTACCCGGCCATGGACGGCCGCGGCGTCATCACCATCCCCGCCAACGGCAACGAAACCGTGCAGGCCGTCGACGGGTTCTACATCGTCGCCGGCCACAACCCCGGCGTACACGGCGCGGTCCTCACCGAGGCCCTGGCCTCCCGGTTCACCGTCCACCTGCACGTCACCACCGACTGGGACCTCGCCCGCGCCCTTGGCGTCCCCAAACCGGTCGTCGACGCGGCGATCGACCTCAACGCCGATCTGACCGCCGGCAAAACCATGTGGGCACCACAGCTACGCGAACTCCTCGGCTTCGTCACCGTCCGCGACCAACTGGGCATGGCCGCCGCCCTGGCCAACCTCGCCGGCATCGCCCCCGAAGACGCCCGCGACGACGTCACCGCCGCCCTATCCCGACACACCGGCACCCCCACCACCGCACTCGCCCTCGGCAAACGCTGACCCCACCCACCCAATCTGGAAGGAGCACCCACATGTCACACACCCATCTGCGCCCCGGCACCCCACCGACACGACCCGGCACCAACGACTGGCAGGCCTGGTCACAGGCCTGGACCCAACATGTGCCGCTGCTGACCGGCCGCACCGATCTCACCGTCCTCGTCGCCCCCGGCGCCGCCGGGGACGCACCCGAATGCTTCTACCCCGACCTCAACCGCATCGAAGTCGACGCCACCTACATCGCCGAGCGCCCCGACATCACCGACCCGACCAAAGCCCGCCACAAGCGCCTCGTACCCACCGGCTACGGGCTGCTCGTGCACGGCGCCGCCCACGCCGCACACAGCCGCTGGACCACCCCACCCGGCACCCCGCCCATCCTCGCCGACGTCGCCGCCATGCTCGAGGAATCCCGGGCCGAAGGCCGCCAACGCACCCGCCGCCGCGGCGACCGCCGCTGGCTACGCCACGTCGTGAAAACGCTCCTCGACCCCGACGGCGCAGCCGTCGACGACCCCTGGCACGCCGGACAACTCGCCGCCCTGCTGCTGGCCCGCGTCGACGCCCGCATCGTCACCAGCAAAGACGTCCGCCCGGTCCGCGCCGCGGTCACCGGCCTCCTCGGACGCAAACGACTGCGGCACCTGCGCGACATCTGGCGCGAGGCCCACACCTGCGACGACACCGACGCCGACACCATGATCACCCTCGCCCGGCGGTGGTGCCACATCCTCGGCATCGACCCCGACCACCAGCACGCCACCCCCGTACCCGACGCCGGACAGTTCCCCGGCCGCCTCGCCGCCGCCCTCGTCGACTACCTCGCCGCAGCCTCCGGCCTCACCCCGACCGAGTACACCGCATCACAGCTGGCCCACCGGCACAGCCCACCATCAGAGTGGGCACGCCGGGACCCGACCGAACAGGAACGTCACGCCGCCCGCGACCTCGCCCAACGGCTACAACAGGCCCGCACCCGCCACCCCGAACCCGGCCGGCGACCGTCGACGATCCCACCCGGACGGCTACGCACCCGCCACGCCATCACCGCCGACGCACAAACCGCCGCCGGGCAACTGCCCACCGCCGCCCCCTGGCAACAACGCACCCACCTACCACCCGAGAAACCCCGCCTACACCTGGCGATCCTGGTCGACCTGTCCGGATCCATGGGCCGCTACACCGAACCGATGTCCTCCGCGGCATGGATCTTCGCCCACGCCGCCCGCCGCGCCCACGCGGCGACCACCACCATCGGATTCGGCGACCGCACCACCATCCTCGTACCCCCACGCACCTCACCGACACAGGTGCTACACATGCGCACCGACGTCGCCACCGCCACCTTCCCCGAAGCGGTCAAGGTCGCCGACCAACTCCTCGACCTGCGCCACGGCCGCACCCTGCGGATGCTCGCCGTCGTCTCCGACGGCTACCTCGACGACATCCCCGCCGGACAACGCCTCGTCACCACCCTGCACCGCGCCGGCTGCGCCGTGCTCTGGCTACACCCCGCCGACCCACCCACCCCAGGCCAGCCCACCGAACCCGACCAGAGATGGGGACACACCTTCACCCACACCACCACCCTCACCGTCACCGACCCGGTCCACGCCATCACCGCGATCACCGACGCCGCCGCCACAGCCCTCGAACAGGCCTAGACCCGACCGCACCAGACCCCGCCGGCGGCAAACCAGCCCCGCCCCGCACCGCAGGCGAGCGGGCCGGCAGCGCCACACAGACGGCGAACACGACGGACGCAAACCCAGGAAATCACGGGCTTGCCGCCCGGCCACTGTCTGCGTACTCCAAGGCCGCAGCCGACGACCTGCGTGAGCGAATCGCGACTTGACCATCGCTCGCCACCGAAGCGATGTGGTGCTGGCCTGGCTGAGCCAGCTCTAGACCAAGGCCTACCGGCGCTACCCAAGACCGTCCACGACGCCGCGTGGGGGTCCGCATCCGGTGAATGCGGGCCCAAACGCAACGACATGGAGCTGACGATGAACAGCACGCCCCACCCCGGCAACGAACCGGCCCCCGATGGACCAGCCCGACTCAACGTCGGAGACCCGGACCTACGCAAAACCCGCCTGCTCGCCCGCGAATGCGCCACCTGCATCTTCAAACCCGGCAACCCGATGCACCTCGCACCCGGCCGACTCAAGCAGATGGTGAACACAGCCTGCGGCGACGCGGGCTACATCATCTGCCACTCAACCCTGCCGTACGCCGGCAGCCCGGTCCCACCCGCAGTCTGCCGCGGCTTCGCCGACCGCTACCGAACATGGCAACTACAGGTCATGGAACGACTCTGGGGCTTCGTCGAAGTCGAGCCACCAGATCCGAACACCGCCGATACGCCCGAGTGACCAGGAGACAATTAGGTGCCTGACATCGACGACTTTCTCCGACGCCAGGAACACGTCATCGGGACCAAGGGCTGGGCCGTCACGCACGTTCTGCCCACCGACGACGACCACGGCACCACCGCCCCGTTTGCCTACACCGTCGGGCTTACCGCCCACGATCATCCCGAACTGATCATCGCCGGGCTACCGCCCTTGGTGGCCCACACCCTGCTCAACGACCTGGCCCGACGGATCTACGACAAGGCCGAACGATTTACCCACGGCCAGCGCATCAGCGACCTCATCGTCGGCTACGACGCCGTCATCATCGACGGGCAACCCACCGACAATCTGCTGCCCGGGGCGGCGATCGCATGCTACGGACGCCACCAGATTCGCCTGCAGCAGATCGTGTGGCCCGATCAGCAGGCCCGGTTCCCCTGGGATAGCGACTACACCTTCGAGCCGAATGCACAGCCGCTGATCGCCCACCTGTAGCTGGACATCCAACTGACGTAGCGAGCCGTAAGCCGGCTAACCGCCCCAACGAGTGGCTGGTCCTTGACACCGCCAAGGACCAGCCCCACCCAGAGGGCGATTACGAAGGGAGGCCGCTCAACAACGGTACATTCGGCATCCGCTTATGCCAACGAATCAATCTGATTATGTAAATTCGGCTGCGGCTGCGGCTGCGGCTGCCGCTGCCGACATTCGTGAATCGGAGGCGAGATAGCCAACGAGGCCGCCTGAAAAACCCTTCTGCCGGCGTGGGCTCCAGATATTCAGCTGCCCGTCCAACTCATGTTGCCCTTTCCCCTTAGGCTCTGGTCACCGCCTAGCGAGAGGAAGAGCAACCTCCCCCATCGGAGCAAGGTTGACAACCGCTGGTATCAATTGAGTATGTCAACCTTTGAGTGGTTCTCTATCGGGCTCTCGGTCGTCGGCCTCCTAGTCGTCGTTGTGAGCTTGAGGTTCGTTCGTGACCAGGTGCGGATGATGGCAGAGCAGACGCAGCGCCTCAGTCAGACCATGGATACGTCTGCGGAGTCCGCGCTTGATGCTCTCTTTGTGGTCGTGACGCAGGCATACCTGGAGTATCCGGCACTAAGACCGATTTTCAACGAGCGCGAGGCGATCGGACCGATCCCCGCGCTCGATATCGATATGACCTACCGGGCGAATGCTCTCGCTGAGGCGTTGCTCGACGCGATGGATCGATCAATGATATTCTCCGATCGAGGTCTTTCAAGTGCGTCAGCCGCCCTCGACGCGTGGATCATCGATTCATTTCGTCATAGCGGATTTTTGCGTGCCTGGTTTACTCACCATTCTAATTGGTATGGTTCCAAGTTGGGTGCTCTGATGGTCAAAGCAACTGCCGAACTGGAAATACCCCCGGCCGGGAGAGTTGAATCGGCCGGGTAAGTCCCACCTTTGGTTGAGGGCCTTTGAGGCAGATCGCTTTGAGTCGCTACTGATCGACCCGACGGCGCACTGTCGGGTTAGTAGAACATCTACTATTGGCGCACCTGTCGCTACTTGATCCGGATGTACCCGGCGCTCGTATCGTCGTCACCGACTAGGATCGCCTCAGCCCTAGTGATTACGCAGCAGACGACGTGATCTGCGAGTACCTCGTGAAGCTGACCCATGTCGGCAGGCGGACAATCGAGTAGGTCGCGGATCACGAGGTGGACAGGCTCGCGGTTGCTCGATGATGAGCTGGCACTTGGGATCCCTGACGATCACGTGACGTGTGGCCTCGGACCAGGGTAAGGGCGCAGGGTACTTGCTGCGAACCAGCGGCTGTGGGTGGCGGGGAGCTACCGCACCCGGCATCGCCGACTTTCCGAAACAGTGCCCTGACCTGGCGACCACAGACCCAGCGCGGCCAACGCCTCCCCCAAGCTACGAGACAGCCCTTCGACCTAGTCAGCGGGGAGGCATCTGGATATCCGTGCGAGTTTCACCAATCAAGATCACACTGGGACGCCGAGCCATGGTGGAGCAAGCATCGCCATTCAAGATCTGTAGCCGCTCTGTGGGTTTGCCCCAACTTCCGCGACCTACCTTAAGAAGCATGATCTAATCTCTCCATCGTTCGGCTACAAACTTCCGCCGGGCTGGCGCCCGCGTCGGTCGTCATTCTTAGTCTTCCCTGCCCCAGAATGTTGACGCGCAGTCACCGTGGGAGGACAGGGCATGGATGCGGATATGGGCACGGTCGCTGCTGAGGTTGGCAGGGCGCTTGTGCAAGCGATGATCTCGGATGCCTGGGACACCTTGCGTCCTCAGATCATCGCCCGATTGAATCGTGGAGGCGGCGGGCATCTTGTCGGTGCGCTCGACTTGGACCGCACCTCACTCACTGCCGGCAGGATCCCATTGAACACTGAGCCTTTTCCAAGCTGATCTTGCAGCTCAGGGTGGGTGCGGCAGGCCCGGTGATCGGTGGGTGCGAGGCTCCAGGTAGGACAGCTGTCGACCAAGACTCGAAGCCCCGACCGGGAGCCTCGCCATGCTGTCCTACCCTGCCACGATTCCGTTGTCCAGCCGCACCCTGAACTACCTCGCCGAACGCATCCGCGGTCACCGCAAGCAGCGCCGCTCCCGGTGGCGGCGTCTCGAACCCGGCCGGCAGGCGCTGCTGGCTCTGGCCCATCTGCGTAACGGCGACACCTACACCCGACTCGCGGCCGGCTTCGCCATCGGCGTCGCCACCGCCTGGCGCTACGTGCAGGAGGCGATAGCCCTGCTCAGCTCGGCAGCCGACGACCTGGACACCGCCATGGAACGGATCCGTCGGCTGGCGTACGCGATCCTGGACGGCACCCTGATACCGATCGACCGGGTCGCCGACCAGAAGCCGTACTACTGCGGGAAACACAAGCACCACGGCGTGAACGTGCAGGTCATCGCCGATGCCGCTGGCCGGCTCGTCTGGGCTTCACCGGCGCTGCCCGGTTCGGTCCATGACCTGACCGCAGCCCGGACTCACGGCATCATCGACGCGCTGAGCAGGGCAGACGTGATGACCTTCGCTGACAAGGGCTACCAAGGAGCCCGCGGCAGCGTGCGCACGCCATTCAAGCGGCGCCGCTTCCGCCCAAAGCTGTCACGCCGGCAGAAAGCCGTGAACCGTGCCCACGCGAAGATCCGCGCTCGCGGCGAACGCGCGATCGCCACCCTCAAGACCTGGAAGATCCTGACCAAGCTGCGCTGCTGCCCACGCCGAGCGACCCCGATCGTGCAGGCCATCCTCGTCCTGCACCACGTCGAGACCGACCGCTACGCAGGATGAAAAAGGCTCATTTTTGATGCAGCGCTGCGATACCTCCCGACGGTCGGGCTGATGGCTCCGGGATGCTCACTACATCAATGGCCAGTCGTCAACTGACCTGACCCGATATCGGAGGGATTGGCGCAAATTGTTGTGCTGGTTGAGCACGTAGCGGTCGAGCAATCGGTGGGCGCGACGATGTGGCTCGCTTCGCAGTGGGGAAGGTGGCCAGGACCTCCACCGTTTTGCGCCACCGTGGTTGACGATGGCGAACACCCGGTGGTGCTGGCGAACCGACCCGGAACGGCGACCACATCGGTCCGCAGACCCCATCCGGCAGGCTGAGCCGAGCATCCCGCCCAACCCAGACAGACTGCCCGACAGTTCGACAGCGACCCGGCGGTGGTCACGGTCGCGTCTCCCGACGGATTGGGAGGCGGTCGAAGGCGGCGTGCAGCAGCGGGTTGCGATCGGCCGCGCCGCGGAACTGCTGCAACGCGGTGCCCAGCTCCCAGGTCTGGCGTTCATCGCCAGCCCGCACGATCTCCTGCAGGATCGAGGAGGCCGACTGGTGCTGCCCGATGCTGATCAACTGCTCGATGTCGCGAAGCGGCGCCACCACGGTCGGCAGCGCCGGGGTGGGCAGGAATGTCCGGCCGAGGCTGTTGGCGACGTACCATGGGTCGAGCGTCGCGACCATGCCAATGAACGGCCGGTCGGTCGGAATCTCCGCGAACTCGGGCGCACCAGCCTGGATCTTGTCGAGGGTCCGGCCGAGCTGGTCGAACGCCTCCCCCAAAGTCTTGACGTAGGCCTCTTGCACCGTGGCGTCGGCGGCGCGGGCTGCCAGCGGGGAGCGCGTCGCCTTGGTCTCGACCAGCAGCACCAGGTCGTTGAACACCACGAACCAATCTGTGCTCGCTGCCTGCTGTCTGCGCTCCCGATACATGATCTCCGGATACACCCGAGCGTCCGGGAGGGTCGCGAACTGCCGTCCGACGTAGTCCTCATGCAGATAACCCAGCTCACGCGTAAACGACGTCCCCCATCGGGCGATTCCTACGTAGTAGAGCTCCAGTGGCGTAAGGCGCCGCGGAATGAGGTGGCGGACCGGCGCGATGAGCCGGCCGTCCGAGAGCCGCACGAACGGCCGTGAGGTCAGCGGATTGAAGGCGTAGCGGTCGAGGTGCGGCAACGGTGTTCGCTGCTCAGCCGAAGTGTTCTCCTGGCGGAACTCCTCCATGGTCTGCGCGAAGACCGAACGGATGACACCCAGGATCTCGTCCCGCGGC
The DNA here is from genome assembly GCF_040643455.1 of Micromonospora sp. NPDC047134. NCBI lineage: Bacteria > Bacillati > Actinomycetota > Actinomycetes > Micromonosporales > Micromonosporaceae > Micromonospora > Micromonospora sp. NPDC047134. The sequence goes on along the minus strand of NZ_JBEYUI010000003.1, from coordinate 16,564 downwards.
AGCACAGCGAGCAGCTCGGTGAACTGCGGCTGATCGAGCCAGGCCGGATCGAAGAAGCCGCTGCTGCGTTCCGCCGAGGTGGCGAGCATGACCACGATCTCCGTCGCGGTGACCGTCGGGGCACCGAGAAGCTGAGCAATTGCCTCCGGCGGGATCACCTTCAGCCGCCTGCTGCCGGCGTAGTCGTCAAAGAACACCACCGGACGCGCGAGCTCGGCCAGACCGTGCTCCTGGTACGGGAACTGTTCGTAGAGGGTGCGCGCCATGATCGCGAAGGCCGAGTTTAGGTGGGAGTGATCGAGCTCCTCCGGAACGAGGTTCTCATGCATCCAGCATGCCGTCACGATGTCCCGCTCCTGCGGCACGCTCCGCCGGTGCGAGTTACCATGCAGGATGGACGCCTTCGCGACGGCGGCCAGCGCCCATGGCGGTGTCTCCATAAAAATCCGCGCACCGGGCTCCTCAGGGGACAGCCGCAACGGCACCCGCAGCGATCGCCGCGCGAGTGCCTGCAGCAAGGCCTCTTGATTAAAACGCCGCACGAACGAACTAAACTGCTGGTACGAGAACTCGGGGACAGGACTCTGAGTCACCAGACCAGAATCACATGCCCGACAAGCTGTTTAGCTGGAGGCGCTGTTGCGTTGGTGGACCGGTGGGCACGCCGAGCCGCGCCAGCGGGCACTGGCCAGAAGGGTTCTACCGCTTGGTCAAGGGCTACGAGGCACTGTCTACCGTGGTCCATTCCTCACAGTTGGACCATAACGAACAACGCCTAGCTGATCTTTCGCAAGCGATCGCAGCAAGGCCTTCCTGCGACCTGTATACACAAGGTAAAAAAGAAAAGCCGCAGGTCAGCGACCTGCGGACACCGGCGGAGCGTCGGGTTAGGAAACCGATGCTCTATCCCCTGAGCTACGAGGGCGCGAGGGCCTAGTCTAGCGACCTGGGGGTTCACCTGGGGTGGCAGGGAGTGGCCCACGTTCACCTACGTCGTCGGAAACCCTGTTCCCGCAGCCCATGACCACCGCCCGATCACATCAACCCCGGTTTGCGACCGGCGGTGGGCCGCGGTGACCCAGATTGGTACGGGTTGACCCACGGTGCTACCGGCTGGAGAGCACACGCCGCACACATCAGGGAAGATCATCCTCGCCCTTGCTTGGCCCGGATCAAGACTGGTTCCGGCGGGTGTCTGGCGAGAGGTCGCGTGAGCTTCGGGCGCCGCGTTGTTCTGGCCGACAGGCCTTGAGGTCACGGCGAGCTGCTCGTCAGCCTATGGGCGTTCTGTCTCATACTCCTGATTGCAGATGACTTGCGTAGTAGGTCGGAGGCTGCCTCCGACCGCAACAATAATTGCTGAAGAATTTCTGAAGATCGCGTTGCGTGAAGGTGTTGGCTGGGCGGGTGGAGTGGTAGGCCCCCTGTCGGGTGCTTTGTGGCGGTACTAGGCGGCAGGTGTGATCCGGTGGCCCGCCTGATAAGTGCGACCTGTGACCGTCCTTAACGGACGGTTGTTGATCATGCTCTTGTGTGGGCGTCGGTGGGGTGTTTAGCGTGTCGATCAATTTCTTGATCGACGGGGGGCGTTGTGATGCTTGCTGGCCGCCGTGGGGGCACTGCGTTTGACCGTTTCGGGGCGCGGGGGAGGGTCAGGGCGGGGGCCTTGGCGGTCGCGGTGTTGCTGGGGTTGTTGCCGGTGGTGCAGTTGCGTGGTCCGGCGGTTGCGGTGGGGTCGGTGTTGGAGCCGGGTGATTCGACGTCGGTGGCGAGTGTGGGGGTGCGGCAGCAGGCGCAGGATCCGGATCCGGATGACGAGGTCACGGTGACTGATCCCCTTCCTGCGGGCACGTTTCCTGAGGGTGGTGAGGCGGTCCTCGACCTTCAGGGCGATGCCGGGGATCGGCAGGCGTTCGGGTTGACGGTCGAACCGGCCGGTGAGGCGCCCGAGGGTGTGGCGGGGCGTGGCCTGGCCGTTGCCGAGGTCGGGTCGGTGCGGGTGCGGTCGTTTGATCGGGCGGCGTCGGTGGCGTTGGGTAACGCAGGCCCCCTGTATTCGCTTTCCCGTGCGGACGGGGCGGCCGGTGCGGGTTCGGTGCAGGTGGTGGTGGATTACTCGGATTTCGCGCAGGCGTATGGGGGTTCGTTTGCTGATCGGTTGACGTTGGTGCGGTTGCCGGGGTGTGCGGCGACGACGCCTGAGGTGCCGGAGTGTTCGGCGAATCCCGTGTGGGTGTCGGCTACCAACGACCCTCATGCGAAGACGTTGACGGCGGTGGTGGAGGTCGGCGGTGACGCGACGGCCGCCGGTAGCCGCACGGGTGTGTTCGAGGGTTTCGGTCCGGAGTCGACGGTCGAGTCGACTGGTGTGTATGCGTTGGCGTCGTCGGCGTCGGGTGGGTCGACGGGTTCGTACACGGCCACGGATTTGAAGCCGTCGGGGTCGTGGCAGGTGGGGGAGAGCGCCGGATCGTTCACCTACTCGTATCCGTTGCCGGAACCGCCGCTGCCGTACGGGCAGACCCTGGGCTTGGAGTTGTCGTACAGCTCGTCGTCGGTGGATGGGATGACGCACGGGACGAACAACCAGTCGGGTCCGGCGGGGTTGGGGTGGTCGTACTCGCCGGGTTATGTCGAGCGGACGTACAAGCCGTGTCGGACGCATCGGACGGAGATGTGTTGGGAGTCTCCGGATGGTGAGGACGGGGAGTCGGCGACGAATGATGCGGGGGCGTCGCATATCACGATCTCGTTGCAGGGGCAGTCGACGCAGATCGTGAAGACGACGGCGGGGGTGTGGAAGCCGGTCGACGACTTCGGGTGGCGGGTGGAGTTCCTGGCGGGTGGGGCCGAGGACGACGGTTATTGGAAGGTGTGGACGCCCGACGGTACGGAGTACCGGTTCGGGTTCGTGCGGGACTCGGTGTGGAAGATGTCGTTCCTCGGTGACGAGGCGGGCGAGCCTTGCTATGACGTGTATCCGGCGTCGTGTCGGGATCCGTGGCGGTGGAACCTGGACCGGGTTCGGGATGCCAACGAGAACGAGACGTATTTGCACTGGACGCGGGAGACGAACCATTACAAGCGGGCGTTGAGCGGGTCGATCCTGGAGTACGACCGGGGTGGGTATCTGTCGGAGATCGAGTACGCGAAGAACGTGACCGAGGCGGGTGCGGTTCCGGTCGGCCGGGTGGTGTTCGGGTGGGCGCACCGGTGTGTGGAGCGCACGGCCGAGGATGATCCGTTCAACAACGAGCCGGCGTCGTGTCCGGCGTTGTCGTCGAACCCGAACTCCTACCCGGATGTGCCGGGTGACCTGGTCTGTGGGTCGTCGTCGTGTGGGAACTACACCCAGTCGTTCTTCACCAGCAGGATCCTGGACCGCGTCATCTCCTACCAGTGGAACGCCGGCACCGGAGCGTGGAACAACATCGGCCGGGTGCAGTTGCGGTACAAGGTGTCCAACCCCACCGGCTTGACCGAGCGGGCGTTCGTCCTGGACTACATACGCCCCAGTGGCCTGATCGGTGCGGACACGAACAAGATCGACCTGCCGCCGGTGGACTTCGACTACGTCGACGGCGTGCAGCCGAACTTCCGCGACGGCCGCGTCGACTACGACGAGTCCGGACTGGGTGTGTCGGCGATGCGCATGCCACGCCTGCTGGTGGTACGTAACGGTTTCGGTGGGCGGACGGAGGTCACGTACGGGACGCAGAAGCCGTGTCCGCAGGGCGGGTCGAACCAGTCGGGCTACAACAGTTGGCACAACGGCAAGGTGGGTAACTGGGACGTCAACACCGAGGACTGCTACCCAATCTTCCACTCACCACCCGGCGCCGACCCCGGCTTCGGCATCTTCCACAAATACCTCGTCAAGAAGGTGGTGGAGAAGGACCAGGTGGGTGGGTCACCGGACCAGGTCACCCAGTACGACTACTCGGTCGGCAACCCGGCGTGGAAGAACCCGAACAACCCGCTCGTGCCGGACGCGGAGGAGTCGTGGAGCATCTTCGCCGGCTACAACCGGGTGCGGGTGGTGCAGGGTTCGGGGACGGACCCCAGTAAGTACACGGTGTGGATGTCGAACTTCTTCCGCGGCATGTACCACGACATCTACGACCCCGGCAGCGGCGGCGGCATCAAACAGACCACGGTCACCGACTACGCCGGTGACACCTACGACGACCACTACGCCCGCGCCGGCCTGACCCTGCAAACCCGCCACTACCGGATGACCACCTACAACGCGAATCCGGCCAACGCCTCCTACACCGAGGTCGCCAGCACCCGCTACGACCACGTCATCCAGGGCAGCTTCAACGGCCCCGGCTACGCCAATCCTCGGCAGGTCCGCCTCGGCCTGGAAAGCAACCGGGTCAAACTCGACGACGGCAGCTGGCGGACCAGCGAAGAGAGGACCATCTACGAGTCCACGTACGGGCTCCCGATCCGCTTCCACCAGTACAACCAGGTCGGCGTCGCCGACAACACCTGCACCTCCTACACCTACGCCCAACAAAACGCACCGAACTCCTTCTACATGATCGGCTTCCCGGAGCGGGTCGAGACCTGGTCCGGTGACACCTGCGGGTCGGGGACGTTGCTGTCGCGCACGGTCACCTTCTACGACACCTACACTGTCGAAGGGTCCCAGGCCCCGTTCGACGGCAATGTCGCCGAGACCCGCGTTTACACCGGCCCGAGCACCTACATCTCCAGCGGTCGGAGAACCTACGACAACATGGGTCGGCTCCGTACCGCGACCGACCCGGCCGGGCTGACCACGACGATCGGTTACAGCCCGGTGGTGAACTGGCCGGACAACGGAATCACGAGCACCGTCGGCAGCGGTTTCAACCACACCACCACCACTCTGATCGACCGGCACACCGGCCAGCCGTCGAGGATCACCGACCCCAACGGCAAGGTCACCGACCTCGTCTACGACCCACTCGGCCGCATGACGGAGGTATACCTACCGGGGCAGGCCAAGTCCTCCAGCGTCCCGTCGCTGCGCTTCGGCTACCAGATCACCTCCAGCGGCATCGGACAGCCGACCGCCCCCGCGCGCACCAAGACTGAGATCCTGCAGTCTCACAGTGGTAGCCCCGTTTACCTCGCTACCTATCAGTACAGCGATGGTCTTGGTCGGGTCAGGGAAGTCCAGCAGCCCGGGCCGAACGGTGGGCGTGTCGTCACCGCCACCACCTACGACGCCCGCGGCAATGCCGCGGTTACCACGAGTCCCTTTCACAACGGCTCTGCGGCAGGCTCGGGGCTGGTCAACCCCAATCTCGCTACCGTCCCGGCCACCCACGAGACCACCTACGACCACCTGAACCGGCCCACGACCCAGGTGGACAAGAAACTCGGCACGGCGTGGCGGCAGACGGCAACCACCTACCACGGCGACCGGGTCACGATTGTGCCGCCGGCCGGGGGCACCAAGACTGTCAGCCACCTCGACGTGCGTGGTAACACGACGCGCCTGGACCAGTACACCTCGACCAGCAACCCGAACACGTTCCAGAGCGCGACCTACACCTACGACCTGCTCGACCAACTCAAAACCGTCGTCGACCCCGCCGGTAACACGTGGACCAACACCTACGACCTCGCCGGCCGCCTCACCCAGAAGACCGACCCGGACTCCGGCACCACCACCACCCACTACGACAGCGCCGGTCGAGTCGCATACACCCTCGACAGCCGCGGAATCAAGATCTCTGTCGAGTACGACAACATGTCCCGCACGATCGGCCGATGGTCCGGCGACGTCGGTACCGGCACCCGCCTGGCCAGCTCCGTGTACGACACCATCGCCAAGGGACAGCTGACCTCATCCACCCGCCATGACGTCGGCGGAAACTACACCACTGCTGTCACCGGCTACACCGACAATTACCAGCCCACCGGCACCGCTGTCACCATTCCGGCAGCGGAAGGTGCCCTCGCCGGTATTTACGGCACCACGTTCACCTACGACAAGGCTGGACGAGTCACCAGCAGCGTCCAGCCGGCTGTCGGAGGTCTACCCGCCGAAACGCTCACCTTCGGCTACGACAACAACGGCTACCCCACCACCATGACCGGCGCCGTCCCCTACGTCGCCGCCACCAGCTACTACGCCCACGGCCCCACTCACCAACTCCTGCTCGGTGCCACCGGCAAACGGGTACGGCTGACCAACACCATCGACCAGCAGACCGGTCGACTCGACGCCACCAGCATCGACCTGGAAAACAGCCCCGGCGCCTTCACCCCCAAGTACGGCACCGCATACCGCTACGACCCCATCGGCAACATCACCTCCATCCTCGGCGCCACCAACGGCACCGCCGACCAGATCGAATGCTTCCGCTACGACCCCCTACGCCGACTCACCACCGCCTGGACCGGCAACACCCCCGCCACCACCGCCTGCGACCAAACCCCGCAACGAGGCGGCAGCATCGACCCCTACTGGCGATCCTGGGAATTCGACACCGTCGGCAACCGCACCAAACAATCCGACCACAACCCCGCCGGCAACACCACCTGGACCTACACCCACCCCAACCCCGGCGGTACCAGGCCCCACACCCCCACTGCCGTCACCGCCACCGGCCCGCTTGCCGCCATACCCACGCGGTCCTTCACCTACGACTCCGCCGGCAACACCCTCACCCGGCACACGGAGACCGGAGCCCTGCAACAGCTGGAATGGGACGCCGAAGGCCGTCTCGACATGCTCACCGAAGGCACCGACGAAACCTCCTATGTCTACGACGCCGCAGGCAACAGGCTGATCAGCCGAACCCCCGACAAAACCTCCCTCTACCTTGGAACCACCGAACTCACCCTCAACGCCGGTTCCACCCAACCCGATGGCACCCGCTACTACACCGCCGCAGGCCGCACCATCGCCGTGCGCACCCACACCGGCCTCGTGTGGAGCGGGGGAGACCACCACGGCACCGAACAAGTCCAGATCACCGCCGACAACCTCAGCACGAGCCGCAAACGGCTCCTGCCCTACGGCGAGGACCGCACCGCCCCGCCATCCATCTTCCTCGGCACCCGCGGCTTCGTCGGCGGCACCCAAGACGACACCGGCCTCACGCACCTCAGCGCCCGCGAATACGACCCCACCCTCGGCCGATTCATCAGCCTCGACCCCGTCCAAGACCTCGCCGACCCACAACAATGGAACGGCTACAGCTACGCCAACAACAATCCCACGACCTTCAGCGACCCCTCCGGCCTGTACCACATCGGCGACGGCAACGGACACGTCCGGGCCTACCAGACCTCAAAGAGCAATTACAAGATCGTCAACTACACCCCGAAATACCGCAACGGCAGCGGCGGGGGCACAAAGGGGCCGTCAACGACGTCAAACGGGGGATCGAACAACAGCAACAGCGGCGGTAGCCCCAAGATCGGAGACGCCACCCTCGGCGTAGAACCAGGCGTCGAACAGGTCTGGACACTGGACTTCATCGCGAACCATAAATTCGGCAAAAACTTTGATCAAGCCGGGGATCCGACAGATAAAAGATGGATCATGGCAGATGTTTGGTGCCACAACAACCCGGTCCGCTGCGATGAGTCCGACCCCGGTGGCGTCAGAGCCAGCGCGGAACTCATGGCCGAGCTCAGCGGATACGCCGACGCCCGAGACTGCGTGACACAGGGAAGCTTCTCGGGCTGCGCCTGGACCGCCCTCGCCGTCATCCCCGTAGCCGGCAAGGTCGGTGGCATCCTCGGAAAACGCTTCTATCGATGGGCCGCCGAATTCTTCGGAAGGGTCGGAAAGGCCTGCAGCTTCAGCGACGACACCCAAGTCCTCATGGCGGACGGCAGCACCAAACCCATCAGAGACCTACGAGTCGGCGACGAAGTCCACGCAACCAACCCCGAAACAGGCGAAAGCGGCAGACGCAGAGTAACGCACGTATGGGTCCACGAAGACAACCTCCACACCCTCACTGTCGAAGACAGCAACCTCAGCACCACCGACGACCATCCGTTCTGGAACGACACCGACCGCGAATGGCAACCCGCCAAAGCCCTCCACCGCGGAGACCACCTAGTCACCCCGTCCGGCACCGCACTCGTCACTGCGGAAGTATCGCCATCCTCACGGCGCGCCCTCGCTTACAACCTCACCGTCGACAACATCCACACGTACTATGTGCTCGCCGGCAACACCCCGGTCCTCGTCCACAACACTGGGCCATGTGGGACCGGCCTCAAAAATTCGTCGGACGGGTTGAAGGGCATCTTCGGCGATGGCGGCGTTCGTGGAAAATCGATCATCGATATCCGGTCTCAACTCTTGGATAACGGATTCTCGCAAGGGCTTACGAAGAACAAGAAGGGATACCTCTTCCAAAACGGCACTGGTGAAGAGGTGAGAATCATGCGTCGTGGTGGCGGATGGGATATCCGGGTCCGAAACGCAAACGGCAACTATCTCGACGAGTTTGGTAATGTAGCCAACCCTGCAGATACGCATGGGATCCAGGTGTACTCCCGATGAGTCGATCGCTGCGTGAGCGTTTAGAGAAGTGGGGCAACTTTGAGGAGTGCCTGGTCCACGACGTGCGGCCCATCATCTTCGGCTTCGGTCTTGACCTTGTCATGAACTACGTCTGGGACGATGGCGGCATTCGCGAGGACGCCTTGGATGTGCCCCACCTTGTGACCCTGCGGATGCTTGGGGTTGATTATCTTTGCTTTGCCGGTGGCCTTACCGAGTCCATGAAGGGCGATCCGGGAAGGATCAACTGGGGTCTCACGGAAGTAGCTCACATTGTGCCCGTCTCCGCTCCTTCGGGACTTGGGATCGCAGTTGAATGGGAGGGAAGCCGACGGCTTGAGGTGAGGTTTTCGGAACTCGAGATTATTGCCTCCGAGGAGGTGAAGTTTCGGGCGTGATGCCCGTGAAGCGGGGTAGACCAGCCTTGGTTTCGATGTGACTTTCCGTGATGAAGGTCGCTTGCTGTCTCTGGGCGGCTGGCTGCGTTGCCGTCACGGTTGCCGTCAGGTGGGTGCCACATGTCACGTACATCGATGTAACTCGCCGTCTCGGGCCCGGTGGCCGAGCCGGGTCGTTCGGTGGCGTGCCGCGTAGCGGTGCGGCGTCGATCCCCAGAACCACCCTTCGGGGGCGATCGGGGAAGGGATCGCTACGGCCTCTGCTGGCGTAGGTTGACCTTGCTCTTGGTCGGGGCTCGGCGTTGGTGGGCGTGCGCGCGGGGCCGTAGGTCGTAGCGCGTGCGCGCGGCCCGGCGTCAGCCGGGCCGTCTTGATCCTGTAGAGCAGTTTTGAGCCAGTCGGATCTTGGTCGAGGGCCTTGGTCTGGCTGGCTTACTGCTTCGGTGCGCGGTTGCGGCTGCTGCGGGGACGCTTGGCGGGCGGCGAGGGCTGGTCGCCGTCGCTGGCCCGTTGGAGGGTTTCGGGCTGCTGGGCGAAGTTGCCTCGGTCGGCCTGGTATTTGATCACTTCGTCGATGAGGTCGCTGTTGGCGTCGGCGTGGCGCAGCAGGTCGTGCAGGGCTTCGTTCTTGTCGTCGGCGGTGCGGGCCTGGTGGTAGCGGATGGTAATGGTGTCGGCGTACGGGTGTGCGTCCCCGGGTAGGTACGGATGAACGTGGCCAGGTCAGGCGACGTTGGCGTGGCTGTCGATGGCGGTGAGGCGGTTCTTGAGTCGGTAGCTGGGTCCGTTGATGGCGACGACGTCGCAGTGGTGCAGTAGGCGGTCGAGGATGGCGGTGGCGAGGACTTCGTCGCCGAAGACTTGGCCCCATTCGCCGAAGCTCTTGTTTGAGGTGAGCAGGGTGGAGCCCTTCTCGTTGCGCTTCGAGATGACTTGGAAGACGAGGTTGGCGTGGGTGCGTTCGAGGGGCTGGTAGCCGACTTCGTCGATCACGAGGACGTTCGGGCGTAGGTAGGTGTGCAGTTTGCGGGTCAGCCGTCCGATGTCGTCGGCGGCGGTGAGGTGGCGGACCATGTCGTCGAGGCTGGTGAAGTAGACGGTGAATCCGGCTCGGCAGGCGGCGACGGCCAGGGCCACGGCGATGTGGGTCTTCCCGACTCCGGGTGGTCCGAGGAGAGCGATGTTTGCTTTGGCCTGCACGAACGCGAGGGTCGCCAGGTCCCGGATCTTGCGCGGATCGAGGTCGGGTTGGAATGCGAAGTCGTATTCGTCGAGGGTCTTGTGGTGGGGCAGCTTCGACAGGCGCAACGCTGAGCGGAAGCGACGTTCGTCGCGGACGGCCTGCTCTTCTTCGAGGACGAGGTCGAGGAAGTCCAGGTAGCCCATGGCCTCGGTGTCGGCGCGGGCGGTGAGGTCGGCGAGGGTCCGGGCCAGGTGTGGCAGGCCGAGGCGGGTGGCGGTGGCCCGGATGCGGTCGGCGACGAGGTCACTCACGAGCTGGTGCCCTTCGGGTAGCTGCGGCTGGTGGTGAAGGGGCCGGTGCCGGCGATCTGGTCATAGACCGACAGCGGCCGGCGGTCGACGGTGACCTGGGCCGCGGCGGCCCGGTTCAGCAGCGCCTGCAACGGGCCGCCGCCGGGTGCGGGCCGGCTGCGGTGGGTGGGTGGGGTGTCGCCGGTGGTGGTCGATCGGGTGTGTCCGTCGGGTAGGCCGTCCCAGTGGGCGGGGTCGACGATGCGGGCGCCGCGTCCGACCGCCCGAGGGTGGCTGGCCAGCAGGGTCTCACCGTGCTGGTCCGGCAGGGTGGCGTGGACGGCGATGGTCGCTGCGGTGGCACGGACCTCGACCAACTGTCGGTGCCGGACCCGGCGGGCCGGGACGGAGTAGAGGTTCGCGTCGTAGGCGACCAGGCAGTCCTTGCCGACATGCCGCAGATGCCGGACGGCGACCACATACGGCCGTGCCGGTAGTGATCGCAGGGCGGCGTGGTCGCGGGCTGCCCGGACGCCGATGACCTCACCATGGGTGCGGTGGGTTCGGGCCCGCCGCATCGGCACCCACGCCATGAAGGCGGCGTCCAGGTCGGTGAGGGAGGAGAAGCCCCGCCCGGCGAGGACGTGGTCGCGGACGATGGTGACCTGCCGCTCGACCCTGCCTTTCCCCGTCGGGCGGTAGGCGGCGAGGACATCGATGTCGTAGTCGTAGTGCCCGGCGAACGCGACCGCCTCCGGGTGCAACGGCACCGCCTGCCCGGGGGCGACATGCCGACGCACCACTGTTTTCGTCCGGTCGTAGACGATCGACTTGGGCACCCCACCGAAGTGGGCGAACGCCCGCCGGTGACACTCCCAGAACGCCGACAGGTCCTGACTGGTGGTGAAGCAGCAGAACGGATCTCGCGAATACGACAGCACCATGTGGAACGAGTAGACCTTCGCGATCCCGACATGGGCCAGGATCCCGCCCTCGTCGCCCCAGTCGACCTGCGCCTGCGCACCGGGCACCACCTCGAACCGGCGGTGCAACCCGGCCAACTCGTCCGGACCGATGCCCAACTCCACGGCGATCCGCGGCCGGGCTTCCTGCAGATACAACTTCACCCGCTGGTAGTTCCCGGCAAATCCGTACTGCTCGACCAGCCGTTCGTGAATGACCGTGCCCTTGAGCAGCAACTCCGCCCGCAGCCACGCGTCGATCACATGCACGAACGGGCCCAACACCGACACCCGGGCATCCCGACGCGGTGACCGCTGCGGCGGCGCCGGCGCTGCCTCGCCCGACAGATACTTCCGCACCGTCTTACGATCCAGCCCGGTCTCCCGAGCGATCTGCGACAGACTCAGCCCCGCCTCGTGCAGCGCACGGTACCGGCGCAGCTCCAGCCACCGCTCCGACCGCAGAACCATCGCCGCCCTCCGCCCCAGCTCATACCGGGCGAAGTCTTACTCATCGGACACCCCACCAGGCCACCGCCACGCCGCGACCTGGCCACATTCATCCGTACCTACCTGGGGAAACCAACCCGTACGCCGACACCGGCTGCGCGAACACGGGCTCGGCTACGTCCTCGCGGTGTCCTGCAGCCACCTGATCCCGCTCGACGTCGGCAAGACCCGGGTGCGCGCCGACCGGGTAGCCGCCGAACTACCGGCATCGGCGTGGCAGCGCCGCTCAGCGGGCGCCGGGTCGAAGGGTGGTCCCCGCTACTACGACTGGGCGTGGCTCGACGACGTGTGCACCGACGCCGACCCCGACGACGGCGGCCACCACAGCCTCCTGATTCGCCGCAACACCATTACCGGCGAGTTGGCCTTCTACCGCTGCTGGACCCCACGCCCGGCCACCCTCGCCCAACTCGTCCGGGTCGCGGGCATCCGCTGGACCGTCGAAGAAGCCTTTCAGGCCGCCAAAGGCCAGGTCGGCCTGGACCAGCACCAGGTCCGCCGCTGGGACTCCTGGCACCGGTTCACCACCCTCGCCCTGGCCGCCCTCGCCGTCCTGGCAATCTGCGCCGCCGACGCGACCCACGACGACCCGACCGACACCGGACTGATCAAGCTGACGATCAACGAGGTCCGCCGCCTGATCAACACCTGCATCATCCGCCCGATCACCGATCTCGCCCATCCTTTGCACTGGTCAGGCTGGCGACGCCAGCATCAAGCCCGAGCCCGACGAGCCCACTACACACGCCGCCTCAACCTCGAACTTCAGCCATGATCCCGAACGGCGGCTGCCGTACTAGATCAGTGACATCTGTTCGTGATCAGGAAGGCCGAAGTGGACGACGCGGGCGGGGTCGAGGCCGCCTGTGTCGATGAGCTGTTGGGCTTCGCGGGCGTTGCGGACGTAGACAGGCACGGCGGGTGGGAGCCTGTGCAGTGACGCAGGGTTTGGCCGGAGTATGCCGTGCAGCCGGTGGCGCAGGTAGATGGCGATGCCGTAGGCGCTGTCGGCGGTGACGCCTCGGGAGTCGAACTCGGGGTGGGTGCCATACCTCTTCCACAGCGGCTCGGCCACGGCGTCGCGCAGCTCGTGGATCTGCACCGAGGACAGCTCCTCCCACCACCGGCTCGCGGCCAGTTTCTCCTGCCGCTCCTGCCGGAGCCGTTGTTCCTCGGCCGCCTGGGCCTGCTCCCGCCGCTGCTGCTCCTCAGCTTCACGCCGCTGCCGGGCCTCCTTGGCTTCGATCGCCCACTTCCGGAGCTGTTCCTCCCAGCGGGCGGCCTCCTCCGCCGCTCTGATCTTGCGTTGCCGTTCCTCCTCCTGGTGCTGGGCCTCGGCTTCGGCCTTGCGCTGTTCCTCGGCCTGGCGTTGTTGTTCCTCCCGGTGCCGTTTGCGCTCGTCCTGGCGCTGCCGTATCGCCTCGTGCCGGGTCTCGGTGCGGACGTGAGGGGTGGTCGTCCAGATCAGATGCCGCCGGCGGTAGCTCTCGTCGGCACCGAACCACACCCGGCGGTAGCGGTGGCGGATCTCATGGACAACCGTCTGTCTGTACAGTGCCCAGCGGACGAACGCGGTCAGCTTCACATTGTCGACGGTGATCCATGTGCCGTGGTCGAAGTCGAACACGGCGGGCCCGTCGACGACGGTCCAGGGCTGGCCGTCGCGCGGTTCGCGGACCCGGATCGACGGCACGTGCCCCATCCAGGGTGCCTGCTCGGCGGGGCTTACCCAGCACACGCCGATGCCATCGGCCCGGTACCGCTCGGTGCGCTCCTGAATATCCTCGCTGGTGATGGGCGATAGTTGGGCTTCCCAGGCGATGCGCCGGGCGCCGTCGTGGGAATAGGCGAGTACGTCGGCGCCCAGGTGCCGTCAGGGGCGCGGACCTCCAGCTCGGCGTGCCAGTCGGCGGCCCGGACCGCGGTGGCCAGTTCCAGCTTGAGCAGGTGGTGCTCCAGGGACTCGTTCAGCCAGGCCAGTCGGCGGGGCGGCCGGGGTCGTGGGCGAAGTAGCGCAGCTTGCGGGCGGAAACCTTGGCGTGCACGCCATACCCGCACTCGGGACAGCGCAACGCCACCCGCGGCCGGGTCTTGTGCACTGCAGCCCAAGTCAGCCCGCACCCAAGGTCAGGCCGGGTCGCGTCGATGCGGCCGGCCTCGGGGTGGATCGCCGCGAACGCCATGTCACCGCCCGTGCCCGGTCCTGCCGCCGCTGACCGGATCGGCCAAGGCTTGGGCGACAGGTCGGGCGTAGCGCTCCTTTGAGCTGTGGGAGGAGGTGCGTTGCGAGCGGGTGAACGATCTGCCGGTTGTGGCGCCATTTTTGGAGTCGTGGCTGACGATCTTGTGGACCTGACCCACCGCACACCCCTCACCATTCATCGCGGGAAATGCGTACCAGTCGACGGTGCCAGAGCCGTACGACACCGTCACCCCTCGCGCCGCTGCCCCTCGTCCACCTGCAACGCGCCGGTCTCCTCGACGTGAGTGTCAGACTCGGGCGGATCGGCCGTCCCCTAGAGGATGGTGTAGCAGGCCCAGGTAGCCGGAGCCAGTCCGCTGAGAGATGCCGGCCCCGACGCTCCACAACTCGGTTCAGTTTTATACATCAACTTCATGTAGATGGTAGAGTCCCCGCCGTGACCGAGGATGAAAAGGTCATCGCTGAGATGACCGAGGGCAGGATCGTCGAAGGGTTGCGGTGGGCGGTGGCATCCGCGCATACCCGGGCGTGGGCTGACTTCGACCCGGAGACGGGCCACAACCAGACCGTGCTCGGTATCGCGGCTCACACGCTCCTGGTCGATCGGCAGGACCGCGTGTTCCGTCTTGAGAGATACATCGCTACGGATGACGGCCGGGACCAGGATGTGCTGCTGGCGGGGCTCCTTCCCGCCGAGCGTGACTCACTGCCCGCCGTAGCCGGCGTGGAGCGGGCCGACCTCAACAATTCGCCGGCATGGCGGTACGGGGCGTACCGGTGGTTCCTGAGCTCATTCGAGTACGGCAAGGTCCACGACATCGCGTGGGGACGGAAGAGTCCCACGAAGCGCAAGATCGCGGCGCAGACTGGTACGGACAGCCCCGACCAGTTCGTGTTGCCCGGCACCTACGACGAGCCCGTCGGCCACGCGCTAGACACGATCACGCTGCGTGAGCTGCTGGAAGCGAACGTGCGCGATGTCAACATCGTCCTCGCGCACAGCATTGATCCTTACAGCGGAGCCACCGAGCTGTTCGTCGGCAAACCGAGGCTCAACGTCGGGGGCGGCAGGCCTTGGGTGTGGCTTCGATCCTTGCTTCCTAACGACGGTGGCTCGGGCTCCGGGGCGAAGCCCGAAGCGCCGGCGCCAACCGGTCCCGCGCGTGGCGCCGACGTGCCAGATGCTCCGGTCCGGCTGCGGCCCCGCGTTGCCGGGAAGGACGCCGCCGTGGAGTCATCAGGGCGATGAGGAGCCCAGCCCCCGCGACTGCAGCCGCGCGGCTCGCCGACGCCGCGCGGCTGTTCAGCGGACGACGGTTGACCCTAGCCCGGCAGGTTGCTGGGTTACGCAAGAACGGCCTCGCGGAGCGCATCGGCAAGACACCTACGGCGGTGGCTGGCTACGAGAACGGGACCAAGCGGCCAGCGCCTGCGACAGTGGCGCAGCTCGCGTTGACCCTCAAGGTCGAGCCGTCGTTCTTCATCGCTGCCGATGCGCCCGATACCCCGATTCCTACACCGCACTTCCGGTCCTTGAGGTCCACGACCCAGCTCGTCCGCGATCAGGCACACGCCTACGGGTGTCTGGTCGCTGACGTCGCCGCCTCGCTAGAGAAGTACGTCGAGCTACCACAGCGCGATGTGCCGCGACGGTCGGTGCCGCCAGATGAGGTGGCCACGGGAGAAGCGGAGGCCGCCGCCGCGGATGTTCGCGCCGGGTGGGGTATGGGTACCGGTCCCGCTGGCCACCTCGTTCGGCTGTTGGAAAACAAGGGTGTTCTCGTGGTCTTCTCGCTTCCGCAGACTGCCGCCGTGGACGCCTTCTCAATCGAGGCGGGCGACCGGCCGATCATCCTGCTCAATCCCGTAAAGGAGGACTACTACCGGCAACGATTCGACCTCGCTCACGAACTCGGCCACCTCGTTATGCACACCGACGCGGAACCAGGCAGCAAGCTCGTCGAGGACCAAGCGCACCGCTTCGCCTCGGAGTTCCTGATGCCTGCGGCGGGCATCATCGACGAGTTGCCCGCGCGGGTTGACTGGCAGCGGCTGTTCGCCCTCAAGGAACGCTGGGGCGTAAGCCTGCAGGCACTACTCATGCGGTGTCGCCAACTGAAGGTCATGAGCGAATCGACCTACCAAAAAGCGATGGTGACACTGTCGTCCCGCGGTTGGCGTCGACAGGAGCCCGGCGAAGGAACCGCCCCTGAGCTGCCATCGCTGCTGCCCAGAAGCGTCGACCTCCTCGAAGCGGCAGGCTACCCCGCCCGTACGTTGGCCGAGCAAGCACGCGTGCCTGTCTTCCTGTTCGAGATGGCAACCTCACGCCGCCCCACCACCGCGTTCGGGCTGCCCGAAGGAGATGCATCGGACAAGCGGGCACATGAAGACGTTGTCAAGCCCCGGGTTTGATGGACAGTTGGTTAGCTGGTTTTCAGGGGTGCGGTGACCGGGTGGGTCATCGCGTGTAGGGCCTCGTGTTCGGCGG